>JAFYUV010000016.1 GCA_017549425.1 Clostridia bacterium
AATGATCCCCCTTCATATATAATAATTTTGCTTCCTGTCAGTCGCAAAACAAATTATATATGAAGGGATTTTATTTGTCTACTCATCGCTAAAAGCTCTACCGAACCCCCAGACAATCTGGGGGTTTTCATAAACAATAAACAAAGAGAGATTTAATATCTCTCTTTGTTTATAGCTCATTGAATTAACTTTGTAATAAAAGTATCATAAGTTTCTTTTACTGCTTCTGGCAAACAGTCAATTATGTTTTCCAAAGCCCCAACCGCTAAACCTAAAGCCATTGCTTCTTCTGAAGAAGGCAGGTATGTTTCAATATAATTCCATAAAAAATCATTCATGGTATTATAAGCTGTTGGCGCAAGTATACTTATTTGACTATCATCCGTATACAACATAGTGACAGGTATATACCCCTCGAATTTTATTCCGTCATAAAAGTCATATAACTCTGTACGAGACATTCCTTCTTTTATTGGCCGAAATTCAAGTTGATACCCCTCTTCATAAAGCATAAATGTCATGAGCCGTGCACCTTGTCTCTCCAATGCGTTACTAAGTTTCTCCCTCTCTCTTAACAATCCTTCTTGCTGTAAACCTGATTTTTCCATGGTAAATCCTCCATTTTTATATTTTCCAAATAATTATTTGGATTTTTAATAATAAACTGTTTAATTATTATATCATGATTTACCAGTATTTTCAATACTTAGAACTATAAAGTTAATATCTCTACTCCATCTTTTGTTATTGCAACAGTGTTCTCGTAATAAGCTGTCAAACTTCTATCCTTAGTTTTTATTACCCATTTATCCGGTCCAACTATAACTTCAGGGCTTCCAGCTACAATCATAGGTTCTATTGCTAACGTCATTCCTTCTTGTATACGAACACCTTTTCCAGGATTTCCGATATTAGGTACTCCTGGGTCTTCATGTAATTCTTTACCAATGCCATGGCCTTGAAAATCCTCTAGTAAGCTAAAGCCATTTTGCTCTACAGTTTGTTGAATTGCATAAGAAATATCTCCAATTCTATTTCCCACGACAGCCTTATCTACTCCTGCAAAAAAAGCTTGCTCAGCTACTCTAACTAATTTTTTTGCAAGTTCAGAGCCTTCTCCTACAATATAAGTTCTTCCTGCGTCAGCATGATATCCACCTTTATAAACACCAACATCAACACTAACAACATCACCTTTTTTTAATATTTTAACAGGAGATGGAATCCCGTGTATTATTTCCTCATTTACAGAAATACATGTAGCATTCTTAAAACGTTTACCGCCTTGATACATACATTCTACACCTCTAAATGAAGGTATAGCCCCATTTTGAACCATTACATTTTCAGCAATTTTATCTAATTCTTCTGTGCTAATTCCTTCTCGTATATTCTCTTTTATTGCACTTAACACTTTTTTCATAATTTCAGCAGGAATTTTCATTTTTTCTATTTCTGCTTTAGATTTTAAATATATCATTTTTATTCCTTCTTTTATTTCAAATCTTTTACTAAGTCTATTACTACAGCTTTTGATGGTCTGCCTATTTTATCTCCAGCTTTTTCTATTCTTAATTTATCTTGCGCTCTGTAATAATCTAAGATTACCTTTTCGTTATTGTAATATATATCTAGTCTTTGCTTAACTGCATCTTCTTTATCATCATCTCTTTGAACAACTTCTCCACCACATTTATCGCAAACGCCTTCTGCCTTTGGAGGATTATATTCTGTATTATATCCCTCTTTACAACCTTTACAAACACGTCTTGTTGTAATTCTTTGTATAAGCTCTTCATAATCAACATCCAAATTTATAGCTAAATCCACTTTTCTATTTAAAGACTCTAACATTTCATCTAATTTTTTGCATTGTTCTTCTGTTCTTGGATATCCATCTATTAAAACTCCATTATCTAAAACATCTGCTTTAGATAATCTATCTAATAATATTCTATTAGTTAATTCATCCGGAACTAAATTTCCAGCTAAAATATATTTATTAGCCTCTTGTCCTAGTTCAGTATTATTTTTTATATTTTCTCTAAAAATATCTCCAGTAGATACGTGCACTAGTCCCAATTCTTCAGCTAACTTTACTCCCACCGTTCCTTTTCCGCTTCCTTGAGCTCCTAACATAACTATTACCATATAAAAATCCTCCTTTAATAGTATTCTAAGTATACAATATTTAAGAGCTTGTTTCAAGATACTTAGTATCTATAACAAAAAAATATATATAGCATAATATATATGAGGAGGTTTTATTATGGATTATTTTACATACTTAAGAAGTGGGGATTATGGATACTCAGATGTTAACAATATGAATTTTGGAGGTCAAAACTTTGGTTATAGCTTAGCTTCCAATCAAATGCCTAATATGCCCTGGCCTTTAGATTTTCAATCTAAAAGCACTCAATATAACCTAAATAAATTAATAACTGGTATAAAAAGCTCTATTAATAACGAACAAGATGATGAATTAGAATATATGCGACTTGCTGAGCTTGCTCCTAATAACGAGCAAAAAGAAATTATTAATTCAATAAAAGATAACGAGATTATTCATAGCAAAATTTTAAGAAAGATATTCACAGAATTAACAGGTGTTGTTATTCCTGAAAATCCAACGCAAAAAAACGCTACAATGTCAAAAGACAATTCTAATTATACAGAGCTTTTAACAAAAGCAATGCTAGGTGAATTAAGGGCCGTTGAACGTTATAGAGAATTCTTAGCTTATGCCCCAAATATGGAAATATATAATATGATTATGTATATATTAACAGACGAAATACGTCACGCAATTAAATACCAATATCTGTTAATGTTAAATAAATAAAAAGCTCCCACTTAAATCCTTATTTTGATTTAAGTGGGTATTTATAACATGTCAAATAAAAGTATACCTGGTTATATTCATTTGTTTTAATTTCAAATGTAATAAAGTTTTGAAATTATGTGCCTTTTACTAATAATTTGATTTTTTCTTTAATCTATGTTATAATATAATCGTGACAAAAATTATTTGTTCCTTAATTATAGGAACTGTTTATATATATAAATTTTAATAAGAAAAAGGAGAAATTTATGTTGTCTATTGATTGGTTTATTAAACACTCAGTAAAACCCAAATTTGTCTGTGATGAGGAACTTCCTTACTTAGATAAGGTGTTTGATTCTAGAGGCAAGAGATCCATCTCATTCATATATCGTAGAGAAATCTACGTTATACCCTACAGGAAAGCTATTATTGATTTCCTGATTAAAGAAGGATTTCAGCACTGTTCAATCGAAAGATTTTATATTACAGACACTCAATCAGAAAGACTCAGAAAGCTCCGCAAGGAGTATGCTAACATTTAAGAAACACCCCTGGCAAAATTTGCCAGGGGTGTTTTACCTTCCATATTTAGAACACAATTCATTGTATTCAACAATTATATCTTGTAAAATGTTGTTCTTTTTCATTTTAGACAAACAATAACTCATGTTAAGACTTAATCTGTTTTCCTGTTCATTTTCGCTATGCCGTCTAGGAGTTTTCTGTTTTTCCAAAGTCCACGCCTTCCAAGCTTCAAATGTTCTAATATAAAGAAGTTTAGAAGGATTATATTTTTCCTTCAATTCCTCATACTTTTTAAGCAAAGTTGCATATTTTTCGGCTTCCTCCTTCATTTCTCGAATTGTTACATTTATTCTTGGAGCTAAATGCCTTTCAACATAATCCTGACTACGCTGACTAGGAAGTCTGCCATTTGCTAACACCCAATTTTCCCACTCCTTGAATGCGCGTTCTTTTGTCCTCTTTTTTGAAAAAATTCTTAATATTATCGCATGCTTATTAAGTATTTCTTTATACTTTTGAGGTTCCTTTTTAATTTTAGACATAGCTACGTTAGCCGTCATAGCTATATACCGTTCTTCTTCGTCTTTACTGCGAAAACTAGGTAGGTGACCATTTTTCAGAACCCACAATTCCCAATCTTTGAAAATTTGCTCTCTTGTTCTCTTTTTTCTTTTAGTCTTTTTCTTTTCAAGCATTTCAACACACCTCCATATGCAATTATTTACCATATAAAGAAAAAAGCTTATCGAATTCTTCAACAATATAAGTCAATTCTTTAGTTCTTCTAAGCACTTGAATAGCATGACACATTCTTGCCGACAAATTACTTTCATACCTATCTTTGCTGTGTTGCCTTGGTGTCTTTTTATGTTTTAAAGTCCATTCAACCCATTCTTTGTATGCTTTTATAAAAGCAAGTCTACTCCTGTTATACTTGAGTTTGATAGTCTCATACTCGGCAAGCATCTCTTTATATTTTCCGGGATTATTCTTTTTACTTACACAAAAAGAATTTATGTTACTTGCTAAATATTTTTCATACTTATCTTCAGAATGTTGTGTAGGTCTTCTGTCATGTATTTCTACCCACTTTTTGTACTCTTCAAAAATTTCAAGTATAGATTTCCGTTTCCTGTATTTGGCGGAAAGTTCCTTATGTTCTCTTAAAATACTAGCATATTTTTCAGGTTCTTTTCTCATTGCAAACAAAGCAGAAACCATATTATATGCTATAAGCCTTTCTTCTAAATCTTCAGAATAATTATGCGGCAAATGTTCATTTTGAATAACAAACTTTTTCCACTTATTAAAAATTTCTTCTTTGCTCTGCTTAGGCCTTCTGGTTTTTTTTACTTTTTCCATTATACCTACCCCTTAACTTTTTTATTTGTATTTACTTACTATTTTGTCATACTCAGTTAAGAATTCGCTATAAAAATTAGGCTTTTTCCTAGCAGAATAATATGCATTTCTGATTCTCATAGCTATTTCTTTTTCTTCCACATCTGAACTTTTATAATTAGGTAGTCTTCCTTGTTCTTCACACCAGTTTTTCAATACTTCCAAGCTTTTCAACTTACGTCTTGCCTTATCCTTTAACCTATAATATGTACGAATAATATAATATTCTTCTATTATTTGTTCGTTTTCGCCTTTTTCATACATATTATCTATATATTTAGTAATTGCAAAGGCTATTCTAACCTCTTCCTTGTCATCGCTTGTTGTACGAGGTAACCTATTGTGAGTTTCACACCATTCTTTCCATATTTCAAATGGAGAACGTCTTTTTTTGCGAGGAATATATCCGATTCTATACTCTTTGCAAATAGCTTCGTACTCTTCCAAAATATAGTTATTAGGATCTTCTTTTTTTAGCTTCCTTATAATGCAGCCGACTTTGGCTGAAAGATTATCTTCTTTCTTGTCCAAAGAATGCCGTCTTGGAGTAAATCCGTGAATATAAGTCCACTCTTTCCATTCGTTAAAATTTTCCTGAATTGTTGCCATAACTAATCTCCTTCTTTTTATTTTAATAAATTTTAAAACTTACAACAAATTATTGTTTTTATTTACTTTCATAACAATTATTATTATATCATTTTTATGTAAATTAGTCAAACTTGAATATAGTTAAAATCCACTATATTATTACTAATATAGTGGATTATTTTAAACTTCTTCTACTATTGTTCTTTTTTCTAAATCATAAACCGCATATTTAACTGCTAATACTTGTATTATTAAGTTAGCCGCATATGTTAATATAGTTGTTACATACATTTTAGGCTTTTGAGCTTCTATTTCTTCTTTTATAGTTTCAAGTGAGCCTTGTTTTTCTGCAAGCACACCAAAAATTTTATAATACTCTTCTGCTTCTTTTACAGAGCTTTCTACACTAATAGGAATAAGTAATACAGCTAAAGTCATAACTATAATTTCTAAAATTACCATTATTATTATTACTTTTGTAGCTACTTTTTGTAAAATATCTTTGTTGATTTTATACTTGCTTAACAAACCGTTATTTGTAAGCTTTACAGCTATAAACAATGCTGTTGCAGATAAAGCTATATTTAATATGCTTTCTATTATTTCAGTCAAACCAGTTCCTAAAACTAAAGAAAGTATCCCTACTACCAATCCTCCTACAAAGCCAAGTACAAGACCTAACCACAAACTATGTAAAAATATCCCCCAAAATAGTTTTGAAGTAAGTTTTTTCAAAGTTAACTCCTCTTTCATATATTACCCTCCTCATATATTTTATATACTAAATATTATACTCTGTCAAGCATAAAAAAAGCGCCTAAATTATTTAGGCAACCTTTTTATATATACTTACTCATACTTAATATTAATCTAAGAACCCATCATAATGACGACTTACCATTTGTGATTCTATAGTTTTCAACATTTCAAGAGCAACACTTACAACGATAAGAATTGATGTTCCACCAAAACTTATTGTAAGTCCAGGCATTACTCCTTGCAAAGCTACTGGAAGTACAGCAACAAATGCTAAGAAAAATCCTCCTGCCCATGTAATGTTTTTTAACACTTTATTAATATATTCTGCAGTATTTTTTCCTGCTCTTATACCAGGAATAAATCCACCGTTTTGTTTTAATTGATTAGACATTTCTACTGGATTTACAGTAAACATTGTATAAACAAATGTAAACATTACTATTAATATCATGTAAATTACTGCATATGCTACTAAATACCAAATTGATTCTGTTGATGCAGAACAAACTTTAAGGACTACTCCCCAAAATCCTGTTGCAGCACCTTTAGTAACTAATTGTATTATTGTGGCAGGTATCATTAAAAATGACATAGCAAATATTACAGGCATTACACCCGCCATAGCTACTTTTAATGGTATGTGTGTATTTTGTCCACCATACATTTTTCTACCAACAACTTTTTTAGCATAGTTTACTGGTATTCTTCTTTCAGCTTGTTGTACATATACAACTCCTGCTAAAAGAACTATGAAAGCTATTACTAGGGCTATAACCGCTATTATATTTGTTATTCCGCCAGCCGCATATTCAGATAAAGCAACTAATGCTCCTGGAGCACTTGATACGATACCAACGAAGATTATCATTGAAACACCGTTACCAATTCCATATTCAGTTATCTTATCTGCTAACCACATAAGCAATGCAGTACCTGCAGTTAAGCTTAATACAAATAGTATAAATCCAACTACTTGACCTACACCATAAGTCATAGGTGCTAGTAAAAATGCTTTATAATTGAAGTATAATCCAATTGCTTCTACCACTGCAAAAGCAAGTGTTAAAAGTTTAGTATATTTTGCTAATTTCTTTCTACCAACTTCTCCCTCATTCTTTAATTTCTCAAGACTTGGAATTACTGTTTGTAAAAGATTTAGCACAATTGATGCTGTGATATATGGAGATATTGTCATTGCAAATATCGAAAATCTGTTAAACGCTCCTCCGGAAATTATATTAATTGTTCCTAATATTCCGTTAGTTGATGAATCAACTGCATTTAAGAAATCTAATTTATTCATTCCAGGAACAGTTACGAATGTTCCAATTCTAAATAATATTAAGATTAAAATTGTGTATAACACTTTTTTTCTAATATCTTTAACAACAAATATTTTCTTCACAGATTCAAGCATACTACTTCACCTCTATCTTTCCACCGCAAGCTTCTATTTTTTCACGAGCTGAATTAGATACTTTTTTAGCTTCTACAGTAACTTTTTTAGTTAAATTTCCGTTTCCTAAAACTTTTAATCCAGCTTTCTCGTTTCTAATTATTCCTTCATTCATAAGTAGTTCTATATTAACAACTGTATCATTTTCAAATTTTTCTAAATCTGAAACGTTAATAATAGCATATTCTGTTGCAAATACTTTATTATTAAATCCGCGTTTAGGAATTCTTCTGTATAATGGAGTTTGTCCTCCTTCGAATCCTCTTCTTATTTTTCCGCCTGTTCTTGCTTTTTGACCTTTATGACCTTTACCAGCAGTCTTTCCTAGTCCACTTCCAATTCCGCGTCCTATTCTTCTTCTAGTAGTCTTAGAGCCATAAGCTGGCTTTAATTCTTGCATTTCCATGATTCTGATTACCTCCTTCTCTATTATTTCATTAATTGTTTTACGTCGATTCCTCTTTCAAGTGCTACTTTTTCTGGAGTTCTCATTTCTTTTAAAGCTTCTATTGTAGCAAGTACAACATTTCTACTATTACGAGAACCTAATGTCTTAGCTGTTACGTTCTTTACACCTGCAAGCTCTAATACTGGTCTTACTGCTCCACCGGCAATAATACCTGTACCAGCTGGTGCTGGCTTAATTATAACGCGAGAAGAATTAAGTTTTTTATCATATTCATGTGGTAATGTACCATTTACAATAGGTACTGTTATTAAATTCTTTTTAGCTGCATCTGTAGCTTTTTTGATAGCTTCAGGTACTTCTGATGCTTTACCTGTTCCTACACCAACTCTACCTTTTTCGTCTCCTACTACTACAAGTACGCTAAATCTAAAAGTTCTACCACCTTTAACAACCTTAGCAACACGACCTACATATACTACTTTTTCTTTAAACTCTGGAGCTTCTTTTACTTTTTCTCTACGTGGTCTGTTTTCTCTTGACTGTTTTTCTTGCATTAATCTTTCCTCCTACCTTTAAAATTTAAGACCTGCTGCTCTTGCAGCTTCTGCTAATTCTTTTACTTTACCATGATATAGGTTACCATTTCTATCGAATACAACTGTTTCGATATTTTTCTCTAATGCGCGTTTTGCAACTAGAGCACCTACTTCTTTGGCAGCTTCTATATTTGAAGCTTTTGTTTTTACATCAGCATCTAAAGTTGAGGCAGAAACAAGAGTTACAGCTGCTTCGTCATCAATAATTTGTGCATATATATTATTTAAACTTTTATATACTGAAAGTCTAGGACAAGTTGCTGTTCCTTTTATTTTAGCTCTTACTCTTTTTTGTCTAGCTAGTCTTTTATCAGTTTTTGTTTTTCTACTTAACATTCTTTATTTCCTCCCCTCATTATTTTTTGCCGCCGGCTTTTCCTTCTTTTCTTCTTATATGCTCATCAGCATATTTGATTCCTTTACCCTTATAAGGTTCTGGAAGTTTCTTTTCTCTTACGATTGCTGCCATTTGACCTACTTTTTGTTTATCAATTCCTTTTACAAGTATTGTATTTGCATCTGGAACTTCAAAAGTAATGTCTGCAGTATCTGTAAATTCTACTGGATGAGAATATCCTAAAGTTAATGCTAGTTTATTTCCTTGCTTTGCAGCTCTATAACCAACACCGTTTATTTCTAATCTTTTTGTATAACCTTCTGTTACACCTGTTACCATGTTAGCTACTAATGATCTTGTTAAACCATGAACTGCTTTAAAATCATCACTTTCTCTTGTAACTAAAATAGTATTGTCTTTAACTTCTACGTTAATTCCTTTAACAACTTCCATTGATAAAGTACCTTTTGGTCCTTTTACAGTAACGTTTTTGTCTTGTACTGTAATTTCTACACCTGCTGATAAGGCGATTGCTTTATTTCCTATTCTTGACATATAACTATTTCCTCCTTACCATATGTATGCCATTACTTCTCCACCAACGTTTTGGTTTCTTGCAACTTTATCTGTTACAATTCCTTTTGATGTTGAAATAATTGCTGTTCCAAGTCCATTTAATACTCTTGGTAGATTTTCTACTTCTGCGTATATTCTTAAACCTGGTTTACTAATTCTTTTTAATCCATGAATTACACATTTATTTTCAAAATATTTTAATGTGATTCTTATAGATTTATGAGATTTGTCTTCTACAACTTCAATAGCTGAAACATATCCTTCATGAAGTAATATATTTGCTATTTCCATTTTTACTTTAGAATAAGGTACATCAACTAACTCATGGTGCTGCTTTGATGCATTTCTTATTCTAGTTAGCATATCTGCTACTGGATCTGTTAAGTTCATTTTTTGTACCCTCCTTACCAACTTGCCTTTTTAACACCAGGTATTTCTCCTTTGTATGCTAAATTTCTAAAGCATATACGGCAAATACCGAATTTTCTCATATATGAATGTGGTCTTCCACAAATTTCACATCTATTGTAATAACGAGTGCTAAATTTAGGCGTTCTTTGTTGTTTCGCAATCATTGATTTTTTTGCCATCTTTTACTTCCTCCTAATTCTTTGCAAAAGGTAGTCCTAGAAGCTCTAATAATGCTTTAGCTTCTTCATTAGATTTTGCTGTTGTTACGAATATAACATCCATACCACGAGCTTTATCTACCTTATCAAATTCAATTTCTGGGAAAATCATTTGCTCTTTTATACCAAATGCATAGTTTCCACGACCATCAAAAGATTTTGTTGAAAGACCTTTGAAGTCTCTAACTCTTGGAAGCGCTACATTAAATAATCTTGTTGCGAAATCATACATTCTATCTCTTCTTAAAGTAACTTTACATCCAATGTTCATTCCTTCTCTTAATTTAAAAGCAGCTATTGATTTTTTTGCTTTTGTAATAAGAGGTTTTTGACCTGTAATTGTTTCAAGATCTTTTGCAGCAATATCTAGTGCTTTTGAGTTATCTTTAACATCTGATACACCCATATTTATTACTATTTTTGTAAGACGAGGTACTTGCATAACTGAAGTATATCCAAATTTTTCTTTAAGTGCTGGCACAATCTCTTTTTCGTATCTTTCTTTAAGATTCATTTTTTATACCCTCCTTACTTAATTTCTGTGTGACATTTTCTACATACTCTTGTTCTTTTTCCGTCTGCAGAAACTTCTACACCAACTTTTACACCTTTTGAACATTTTTCACAGAAATAATTTACTTTAGAAACGTTCACTGGTGCTTCTATTTTAAGTATTCCAGATTCTTGACCTTGTTTTCTAGGTTTAACGTGTCTTGTTCTTACGTTAATTCCTTGAACAACAACTTTATTATCTGCTTTTAATACTTTTATAATTTTTCCTTTTTTACCTTTTTCAGTACCAGAATTTACTATAACAGTATCTCCTGCTCTAAGCTTTATTTTGCTTTCATTTTTGATTTTCTTTATCATCTTAGTCCACCTTCCTTACAGTACTTCTGGGGCTAAAGATATAATTTTCATATAATCTTTATCTCTTAGCTCTCTTGCAACAGGTCCGAAGATACGAGTACCTTTTGGAGTTTTATCATCTTTTATTATAACTGCTGCATTTTCATCAAACTTAATGTATGAGCCGTCTTGACGTTTAAGACCAGTTTTGCTTCTAACAATAACTGCTTTTACTACGTCACCTTTTCCTACAACGCCACCTGGTGTTGCTGTTTTAACAGAAGCTACGATTACATCTCCGATGTTACCCCATTTTCTATGGTGTCCACCAAGAACTCTAATACACATTAATTTTTTTGCCCCTGTGTTATCTGCCACATTTACAACTGATTGTTGTTGTATCATAGTAGGATCCTCCTTTTCTCTATTTTGCTTTTTCTACTATTTTAACTAGTCTATATCTTTTATCTTTGCTTAATGGTCTTGTCTCCATAATTTCTACTGTATCGCCAATTCCACAAACATTTTCTTCATCATGAGCTTTTACTTTTAAAGTTTTGTTCATAATTTTGTTATAAAGTGGATGTTTAAACTTAGTGTCAATTCTTACTACTATTGTCTTATCCATCTTATTTGAAACAACTTTTCCAATTTTTGTTTTACGCATGTTTCTTTCCACTAGTATTACCTCCTACTTCTCTTCTTCAGCAGTTTTTTCTTCTGCTTTCTTTTTTGTTGTAGTTTTCTTGGCTGTAGTTTTTTTAGCTTTAGACTCTGTCTTTTTGATTTCTTTTACTTCAACTACTTCACCGTTTTTTTTCATTGTTAAAATAGTATTTACTCTAGCGATGTTTTTCTTTGTATCTACTATTTTATGAGGATTGTCTAAACCGTTCATCGCATGTGAAAATCTTAATTTAAACAATTCTTGTTTTAATGCTTTAAGTTCTTCAACTAAAGCTTTTTCATCCATATTTTTGTAGTCATTAAGTTTATTATTCTTCAATTGTCTTACCTCCCTCAGCTTGCTCTTCTCTACTTACTATTTTACATTTAATAGGAAGTTTTTGAATTGCTTTTCTTAGAGCTTCTTTTGAAGTAGCTTCATCTAATCCGCTAATTTCAAACATCACTCTTCCAGGCTTAACTACTGCAACGAAGTACTCTGGATTTCCTTTACCAGAACCCATACGAGTTTCTGCAGGTTTTTTTGTTATTGGTTTATCTGGGAATATTGTTATCCACATTTTACCAAACTTTTTAGTATATCTTGAGATTACAACTCTGGCTGATTCTATTTGATTGTTTGTTATAAATGTAGGTTCCATAGCAGCTATACCGTAATCACCATGTACTAGTTTATTACCTCTAGTTGCATTTCCTCTAATTCTACCTTTTTGCATTTTTCTATATTTTGTTCTTTTAGGTACTAACATTATTTGTTACCCCCTTTAGTTGTTCTTTTTTTTGCTGGTAAAACTTCGCCTTTATATATCCAAACTTTAACACCGATTATTCCGTATGTTGTATTTGCTTCTGCAAATCCATAATCAATATCTGCTCTTAAAGTTTGTAGTGGAATTGTTCCTTCACTATAGTGTTCAGCTCTAGCGATTTCAGCTCCACCAAGACGTCCAGAAACTTGAGTTTTTATACCCTTTGCTCCTGCTCTCATAGTTTTACTCATTGCTTGTTTCATTGCTTTTCTGAAAGATATTCTCTTCTCTAATTGAGTTGCAATATTTTCAGCTACAAGTGTTGCATCCATATCTATATTTTTAACTTCTACTATATTTACGAATACATTTTTACCTGTCATTTTATCTAATTTCTTCTTTAATTCTTCAATAGCTGCTCCGCCTTTACCGATTATCATACCAGGTTTTGCAGTATTTAAGCTAACATATACGTCATTTCCTTTTCTTTCAATTTTGATGTCAGAGATTCCAGCTGTTTTTAAAGTTTTCTTCAAATATACACGTATTTTGTTATCTTCTACAAGACATTTTGAAAAATCTTGTTTAGAAGCATACCAAGTTGAAGACCAATCTTTAATTATGCCTACTCTTAAACCATGTGGACTTACTTTTTGACCCATTGTTCGCTTCCTCCTATTCTACTTCTTTTAGAACTATTGTTATATGACTAGTTCTTTTTCTTATTCTGTAAGCTCTTCCTTGAGCTCTTGGCATTACCCTTTTCATTGTAGGTCCTTGACCTGCATAAGCTTCTGCAACATAAAGTTTGCTTTCTGTCATGTTGTGATTATTAGTCGCATTTGCCATAGCAGATTTAAGAATCTTTGAAATGATAGGGCTAGCTGCTTTATTAGTATATCTTAATATTGCTATTGCTTCTTGTGCATTTTTACCTTTAATTGTATCTAAAACAATTTTGGCTTTTCTTGCACTTAATCTTGCATATTTTAATTGTGCTCTTGCTTCCATGTGTTTAGTTCCTCCTATTTCAAATTCTATCTAACATTACTCTTTTTGTCTCCAGCGTGTCCTCTGAAAAGTCTTGTTGGAGCAAATTCGCCTAATTTATGTCCTACCATTTCTTCTGTTACATATACAGGTACATGACGTCTTCCATCATGAACTGCTATTGTGTGTCCTATCATTTGTGGATATATTGTAGATGATCTTGACCAAGTCTTTATTGCTTCTTTGCTATCTGTCTCATTCATTTTTTCTATTTTAGCTAAAAGTTTAGCATCTACATAAGGTCCTTTTTTTAGTGATCTTGACATATTTTATATCCTCCTATTTTCTATTTCTTCTCTTTACGATATATTTATCTGTTCTGTGATTTTTCTTACGAGTCTTGTAACCTAAAGCTGGTTTACCCCATGGAGTCATTGGGCCTGCGTGTCCTACTGGTGCTTTACCTTCACCACCACCGTGTGGGTGATCATTAGGGTTCATTACAGATCCTCTTACTGTAGGTCTTATACCCATGTGACGAGTTCTTCCTGCTTTACCTAAGTTGATATTTTCATTATCTGAATTTCCTAATACACCGATTGTAGCGAAACAATCTACAGGTATTAATCTCATTTCTCCTGATGGCATTCTTACGTGAGCATATTTACCCTCTTTTGCCATAAGTTGTGCACTTGCTCCAGCAGTTCTTACTAATTGACCACCTTTACCTTTGTGCAATTCAATATTGTGTATTTCAGTACCAACTGGGATTGAACTTATTGGTAATGCATTACCTGGTTTTATATCAGCTGTTGCTGAAGATATAACCTTCATTCCATCTGTTAATCCTTGAGGTGCTAATATGTATGATTTTGTTCCATCTTCATATTCAATAAGTGCTATGTTTGCTGTTCTGTTTGGATCATATTCGATACCAATTACTGTTGCATACATATCCATTTTATTTCTTTTGAAATCTATTAATCTATATTTTCTTCTTGAACCGCCACCATGATGTCTAACTGTTATTTTACCTGTGTTATTTCTTCCAGCATTTTTCTTTAATGTTGTTAGAAGAGATTTTTCAGGAGTGAATTTTGTTATTTCTTCGTTTGCTAGAACAGTCATGTGTCTTCTTGATGGAGTTGTTGGTCTAAATGATTTTATTCCCATTTTACTTTCCTCCCTCACTTGCAAATGCTGAAGAAATTTCAGCTATTTCTGTGTTATATTTCTTTGATTTTTTAACTTCTTTTCCACCTTTTGTTAGATACTTTTCTTCCTTAGGGTTTGTATCTATTGTAACAATTGCTTTTTTCCAAGCGCTTGTTTTTCCTTGGTGTACTCCAACTCTTTTTGTTTTTCCGTCATATCTTAAAGTGTTAACTTTTAAAACTTTTACATTAAATAATTCTTCAACTGCATTTTTGATATCTATTTTAGTAGCATCAATTTTAGTTTGGAATGTATATTTTCCGTTAGCCATTTCAGAATAACTTTTTTCTGTAATTATAGGTCTTATAATAACGTCTTCTGCGTATAACATTAAGCGTACACCTCCTCTAATGTCTTAACTGCGTTAACTTCAATTACCAAACTATCATATTTTAATAAATCAAATATGTTTATAGTATTTACAGTAATTGTTTTAACGTTTTCTATATTTCTACTACTAGCTTGAACATTTAAGTTCTTTTCATTTAAAACAACTAAAGCTTTGTTTGCTTTTAAGTTATTTAAAACTTCTACCATTTTCTTAGTTTTGATTTCTGCTAATTCAACATTATCTACAACTATTAATTTTCCTTCAGCTACTTTTGAAGTAAGAACTGATTTTATAGCTAAAGCTTTTACTTTTTTAGGTAATTTGTATCTATAGTCTCTTGGTTTTGGACCTAAAGCTATACCACCTTTAATCCATTGTGGAGCTCTTATAGAACCTTGTCTAGCTCTACCTGTTCCTTTTTGTCTCCATGGTTTTATTCCACCACCACGAACTTCTGCTCTTGTTTTTGTACTTTGAGTACCTTGTCTTTGATTAGCAAGGAAATTTACTAGTACTTGATGTACTACAGTTTCATTTACTTCTATACCAAAAACAGCTTCTGATAATTCGATTTCTGAAACTTTTTTACCTGTTATATCTAATACATCTGCCTTTTGCATTGTCTTTTTCTCCTTTCTTCCTCAAAATTACTTTACACTTGAAGTTAAGTTTACAACTGAGTTTTTAGCTCCAGGAATAGATCCTTTTACTAATACTGCGTTTTTCTCAACGTCAACTTTAACTACTTCTAAGTTTAATGCAGTTCTATTTACATGTCCCATATGACCTGCAAGTTTTTTGTTTTTAAATACTCTTCCTGGATTTGTTCCTGCACCCATAGAACCTGGTCTTCTGTGATAGTTAGAACCGTGAGTTGTAGGTCCTCTATGTAAACCATATCTTTTGATTACACCTGCAAATCCCTTACCTTTAGATACTCCATGAGCATCAACTCTATCACCAGCAGTTAAAACTTCTAAAGTGATTGTTGAGCCAATTTCATATTCATCAGTATTTTCAACTTTTATTTCTTTTAAATATTTTTTTACTGGAACACCAGCTTTTGTGAATATTCCTTTTTGTGGTTTGTTAACTTTGTTTTCTTTAATATCGCCAAAGCCAACAACAATTGCGTTATATCCTTCTTTGTCTGTAGTTTTTTTAGCAACTACTGTCATAGGATAAGCTTCGATTACTGTTACTGGAACAACTGTGCCATCTTCGTTAAAGTATTGAGTCATTCCTAACTTTTTACCGTATAATTCTTTCATGTTTTCCTCCCAAATAATTTAAATAAACTTTTTATGTTTAACTATATTGCCATATTTAATATAGGGTATGTTATTGCCTCTTAACATTTAGAGGGTAACTATTAAATATATTAAAGTTTAACATCAATTTCAACACCAGCAGGCATATCTATTGCCATCAAAGCATCGATTGTTGCTTGATTAGGTGCTGTAACATCAATAACTCTTTTATGAGTTCTTAATTCAAATTGTTCTCTTGAATCTTTGTGTTTATGAGGTGAACGTAATATTGTTACTATCTCTTTTCTAGTAGGCAATGGTACAGGTCCTGAAACTATTGCTCCTGAACTTTTTGCCACCTCAACTAACTTAGCTGCAGTTTGTTCTAGCACTACGTGATCATAAGCTTTTAATCTTATTCTCATTTTAGATACATTTGTTTTTGCCATATTTTTCACTCCTTTACTATAATTTCAAGGTCTCGCAAGTTATACACTACCCCGTGTGTTTCAAATTTGTTGTCTAATATAAAGCCAAATATACATTTGGCAAATACAAATTCTCTACTTGCCGCCCGATTTTAAATCAGACATGCTCCATGGAAGTTCCCTATGTCTACGCATAGCCATCTACCACTTCAACGCAAATCAACATCATTATTATAAACCATAATCGTCTTAAAAGCAAGCTTTTTTATTAAATTTGTTGTAAAAATAAAGAAAAACTCAAGCACCTTTTAAGATGCTTGAGTTTTTTCATAAATAGCCTTCAATTTGAACAATATCAAAGTTGTTAATAAGTTCAATAACCACTTGTTCATCCAACTTTAACAAAGTCTGAATTTCTTTGGCTTCAAATTCAACCAAAAGTTCCAACATGTTAGATGGATCAACGCGTGAATTAATGAATTCTATTTTTTTCTTCTCATCTTCGCTCAAAATCTCTCTTAATTCATCAAATGTATTTTTGTAGCTTACATATCTTAGATATAAGTCAAGATCCTTTAACAGAACTTTTATTAAGAAAAAAGATGCAATAAAGCTCACCATCAAATACATTATCAACTTTGTTGAAAATCCGCTTGTTACATTAATAATGACGCCAAATGTTGAAATCAATATAATACAATTTATTATACCAAAAAACAACATTGCTTTGCCAGTTAACTCTGGATTAAGTAAAAAGAAATTCAATGTCATTAATCCAGCCGATATAGCGAGCATCAACAAAGCACAAGAATCAGATAATTCAGGCAAAAAAAGTAGTGAAACGGACGAGAGAAAAATCGATAAGCTGTTTCTTATTCGCATTAATTTAAATCCTCCAAAAATTTAATCAATTTTTTATAAATATAAACATCTTCTTCATTATAACACATTAATATTTTTATGTCAATTCAAATCAGCATAGCAAAGAGACTGAACGTATAATAATGTTCAGTCTCTCACAACTATTCTTGAAGTAACTTATTTAACACTTCATATTTTTCTTCATTTATACACTTAGCAAGAATCTTTCTATCTCCATAAAATAATTTAACTATTTCATTTGGATAATACATTAAAACAAACTTAATCATTTTCTCTTCATCTACAGAGTCATAGAACGACATAAATTCTTGCCACTCTTCTTCACCGATCTTATCATACACCTCATACAAAGTATCAGCGAACACCTCTTGCATCCCCTCTTCATACCCATCATCTTTTATCGACATGATAAGTATGTATTGAAGATATATTTCTAAACCTAACAGTAAAAACACATAACCTGTAATCTCACCTTCAAAAACATAATTTATAGCAAGCACAGAATAAGTCCATATCAAACGATTTACGCAAGAAATTGCAATACTTAAATTTTCACTTTCAACAGGTTTAATAAGTTTCAAATCGCAAAAATAGAGAACGACTCCAATAAACAGAACAAACATATTATATTGACTTGTAATAAAATATGGCAAAGCTATTATATAACTAGCTAATGCAAATTGATTCCGCACTTTCATATATTTATCTCCTTTTTATTTATTTCGACATAATAAGCAAAATTTCAAAATTTAATTTACATTATTCTAACACAGTAATACCAATACGTCAATTGCCAATGTAACTTTTTTGTAATTTACTTGTAACACTTTTGTCGTTGACTTAAAGCATTTTTGTGATAATATCAAATCATACCAGGAATGTATGAAAGCATATATGCATTTTCTAAAAATATCTACCCCTAAAGGATATATTTAGAAGTTCTTGGAAAAAGGTCGGACAGTTAGAACCTAATTAGATTCTACCGGCAAGTATGTCTTATACAGAAAACATACTAAAGAAAAAGAGGATACTTTCGTATCCTCTAATTTTTTTAGCCTAAATCAAAATAACTTCCATAATCAGTCCTATCGTAATATTTAACGTGACTATACTTTATTCCGTCATATTCATGCGAACTAAGTACTTCTTTTTTCCAATTATTTTTATCAAATTCCGGAAAATATACATCCGCTGGCGCTTCAGCTTCTATTTCTGTTAAATAGAGTTCATCTGCCAACCCTATAAACATATTATAGATGCTTGCACCGCCGATAATAAAGATATCTGCTTTTTCAGCTTCCAAATTGCAAAGCTTTATGAATTCAAGCTTGTCATGCATAACTATAACATCCTCTACGTCTTTGTTAAAGATGTCGTCGTCTGCAAGCACGATATGCTTTCTATCCGGCAATTTCTTCGGAAGAGAATTAAAGGTATTTTTTCCCATCGCAACAACTGAGCCAAGCGTCTGCTCTTTGAAAAACTTCAAATCTCCCGGCAAATGCCAAATAAGGTCATTGTTTTTTCCAAGCTCTCGGTTTTTACCAATAGCCGCTATTATTTTTATCATATTGCAACCTCCGCAGTTATAGAACCATGATTTTGGTAATTCTCAAGCCAAATATCTTTAAGTTCCTTGGAATTATCAAAATCATAAAAGTCCTTGATTTCAGGATTTAAGCAAAGTTTAGGTGCAGGATAAGCCTTATCCAGATTGCCTATTGCTTTCTTTACCTGCTCTATATGATTTTCATATATATGAGCATCAGATATAACCCAAGTCATTTTTCCCGGTTTATATCCAGTTACCTGTGCAAGCATATGAAGAAGGACCGCATATTGTGTAACGTTAAACGGGAAACCCAAGAAAACATCACAGGAGCGCTGATTAACCACAACATTAAGCTTACCATCAAGCACGCGCCATGTTGTAGACCAAACGCAAGAAGGCAATACCGCGGTATCGAGGTGTGCATCTTGCCACAAGCTCATAACCATTCTTCTGTCATCCGGATTGTTTTTAAGCTTATCTATAAGCTTATCAATAAGCCCATAATTATTTACGATCCAACCATAAGCCGTACCTATAGTATGAGCATACTCTTCGCCGAAATGTTTTTGACTCTTGATAGTAGTACCGTCTTTTTCATAAATTCTGTACCATCCATCCTCATCAACTTCCCATTCATTCCATACTTTGACTCCGCGTTCTCTGAGTTCTCTCACATCGTTAGACTGCATCTGGTAGAACCAAAGCATTTCTTTTATAGCGCTTTTATACGCTACCTTTTTGATTGTGAGAATTGGGAATTCCTCTTCCAAATCAAACTGCATAACATAAGGGGTTACCGCATAAGTATTTATGCCAGTTCTATTTCTACAATAGACGCCCTCGTTTAAGATGTAGTTACAAAGCTTTGCATATTCAAAATCAAATTTAGACATAATAAATATCTCCTTTATAAATTATTTTTAATTATTGTAAATATTTCTTCAGAAATATCTTCTATACTTCTTAAAATGTCGTTCTCAACACAATTTATAACTTGCCAGTTATACTTCTTAGCTGCAAGTAAACCAGTTTTACAAGCGCTTTTTAAATAATCAACATTTGATTCATGAATATCTTGTTTTGCTTCGCCATTACTTTTATTTGCCCTATTTTCTCTCATTTTTATTGTATATTCTATAGGAACATACAGATAAATAGTTAAATCCGGTCTTGGTATAGCCATATCATTATATTCAAGTGAACTCACCCATTCAACAAAATCACTTAAATTAGCATTATTTGTTTTCTCGTCACCGTCTTGAGTAAGCATCTTTGCACCTTGATGTATAATGTTTGACTCAACATATCTATCAAACACAAAAGTATGCTCCCCTGTTTTATACAAAGGTTCAATTTCTTTTTTATACGTTACGTATCTGTCTGCTGCATAAAATACAGAAGCTGCTTTTGCGCTTACATCAGACACTGATGAAGAAATTTCTCCATTTAAATACATTTTAACTAAGCTTGATGATTCACTGTCATAATTAGGAAACGATTTAGAATATACTTTTGCTCCAAGCTCTTCTAATCTTTGAGTTAGAAGCTTTGCTTGCGTTTGTTTACCACTGCCATCAGTTCCTTCTATAACTATGATTTTACCTTTTAAGTCCATAACATTAAACTCCTTTCAAATTATATTTTTAGGATATTATTTTTTGCCACGTAACTTATATCACATTTTGATGAAAAAATCAACACTTACTCAACTTGCTTAAACACGCAAAACGGAGGTTTTATATTAAAACAATCCCTCCGTTTTTGTTATTCTTTTATTTATTTCCGATATTCTGTAAATTTTATATCACTTGGTATTTCCATATCTTCATCTGTTACACAATTTATCTGCATATTTGTTATAAAAATTTCACCAGTTTCTCTATCTTCAGTAGCTTCCATAAGCTTTGTTTTAGGATTAAAATATAATACGCTTACCGTATTATATTTTTTGTGTTTAAAAGTAACTTTTATCCATCCTAGTTTATCAA
This sequence comes from Clostridia bacterium, assembly GCA_017549425.1. GTDB lineage: Bacteria > Bacillota > Clostridia > TANB77 > CAG-465 > UMGS1649. Next base: position 21,028 of record JAFYUV010000016.1, read on the forward strand.
CAAACTCCATTGTATAATCATAAGTTCCCCAACGATTATAATATTCTGAAATATACTGCTTATATTTACTTTCTCCTAGTCCCGTCCCATAAGCTATTATTCCTTCTCTTGTGTTTATATTATAAACCCACGCATCCTCGTTATTAAAAACCAATACATAACCATTTTTTTCACATATTTATTTTTCTCACCTTTAGTGTACATGCTTTCATACCCATCTGCTTGAAACCAATCTACTGTTTTATAATTATCCAGGCCCATATTATACTGCAATATACTAAACAAATCATAATCTTCTATTTTAATTTCTCTATTTCTACTTATATTAACTATTATTGCTATTGCTATTAATACAGCCGCACAAACAGCAATTGTAATTATCAATCTTTTCATAAACTCTCCCCCGTTATTTTTAAATTTACATTAATTTAAATATTCCAACTATTTTTTAACTTCTATAAACTCTATATCACTTGGTATTTCCATATCTTCATCTGTTACACAATTTATTTGAATTTCTGTTAATATTTTTTCTTCCCCGAGGTCAAAATACTCAATTAATAAAGTCTGTGGATTAAAATATATATTTGCTATCTCTTTAGTTTCCTTATGTTTAAATGTGACTTTTATCCAATCCGTTAATTTATCTTTTTGCATTGTATAATCTACTTTATTATTTTCAATATAAGAAAGAAAGTCTTCGCAAAGTGCCTGATAGCCTCCGACGCTGCTCTCAAAAGACATTTCACCTATTATACCTTCCCTTGATGTTGTATAATAAGACCATACCTGTTTGCCTTCAAATATTTTTACAGTGTCTTTTCCTACGCACTTTAGTTTATTCTCTTTCTTGTATAAATCAATACAGCTTCCATTTCCATAGAAATCTCCTACTTTATAATTATCCAACCTTATATTATACTTTAATATTTCAACCAAATCATACTGTTCTATTTTAACTTCACTATTTCTACTTATATTAACTATTGCTGCCACTCCTATTAATACAGCCGCACAAACAGCAATTGTAATTATCAATCTTTTCATAAATACCCCCCTAATAAATTAAGTTAATTATATCTATAAAGTAATTAGAAGACAAGTAATTTTAACCTTTTTCATTAATTTTAAAACAAATTATTGATTTTATGCAAATATTATGTTAAAATGTGATATGTAAAAATAATTATGCTTTTAAGGAGGGAAACAAAATGCCAAACATTAAGTCAGCTATAAAAAGAGTTAAAGTAAGTGCATCTAATAATTCTGAAAATAAAATAGTAAAGAAAATGTATAGAGAAGCTGTTAAAGCTTTTGAAGCAAACCCAACAGAAGAACTATATAAAGCAGCTGTTAGTAGCGTAGATAAAGCTTGGTCTAAAGGTGTATTAAAAAGAAATACAGCAGACAGAAAAAAAGCAGCTCTTGCAAAATTACTTTCAAAATAATTAAAAACAAAGCGAAGTAGATATTCTACTTCGCTTAATTTATTCCTGGCATTCCTTCTCTATACTGTCCTCTTGTTTGTACTCCGCCAATTCCTTTTAACCCTTCCCTTGTATTAGATATTATTCCAGCTAAAGGTGCAAATTTATCTACCGGAGTATAAGCTACCGTCTGAGCTACTATAATAGGGTCAAGCATGTCTATCAACACTCTTTTAGGTGCAGACGCAAAATTAGCTCCAGCAGAAATAATTGCTTCATAATATGACTGGCAAGCCCCAGCAAATATAACTAAGTTATCTAAAGAATGTTCATAGCGTCTTGCTTCTAAAACAGATTCTATAAAATATCTTGAATTTTTGTAATTATCTATATTGTACAAATCATTTTTCTTTCGTATAAATGCATCATGTCCTGTAATAACTAAAATATTAGGTCTAATTTTAGTAAGTAAATTATACACATGCCTTGGCTGCTCCGCCTCAGGTATATTATATACATGAGCAGTTAACCCCATCCTTTTATATACATCCTTACATTTTCTTGCGTATTCAACATCTCCATCTATATGTAATACAACCCCTGGCTTTTTATATATACTATCTTTTGTATATATTGGGATTTGTTCATTTATATAATTTAAATTACTTCGTATATTAAAACGATTTTTTAAACCAGAATATGTTCTAGTTAATCTATCATTATTATTTTTTTCATTAAGGTTCATAATATTAGTTGCTTCTTCTTTAGAGATATATTTTAAATCATAAATAGGAGCATCTGCTACTATTCTGACTGTTATTCCTATTAAATCAACAATTTCCCCTTTAATGTTAGTTATTCTAAATAAGACATCATAGTTGTAAGACTTTCTGGCAACTATATCTCCTATTCTAAATTGTGTCATCAAAATCACCTCATATGTTATCTTATGATAAAACAATTTAGTTTGTTAATTGTCATTTAATGATAAAAAGCAACCGGCTTTTAAGCCGGCTGCTTTTTTGTTTAATCTTTGTGCAGTATTGCACCACAAGATGAGCAGAAGTTTTCTGAAGTTTCAAATTTTCTTCCACATTTGGAACAAAATACGAAATGTTCTTCACCTTCTGTCTGCTTTTCGCAGTCGCATTCACAAGTTGAGCACTCTTCTTCAGGATAAAGCAGTTCAAGTTTTTCTTCAAGTTCTGCAATGCACGCACTGTTTTCTTCTATCATTTCTTCGATTTCGCTCTTATGTTCTTCGTCGAAATTTCCCAAATATACAAGCTTGCCATATTCAGCAAACAGTGTATCCTTCATTTCCAAAGCTTCATGAAGAGATGACTTTATCTTAATCTCTTCAAGTCTTTTTGATGTAGCCTCTTTTGCTGCATCAAATTTTTCACAAGCAAAATCTGCTGCCTGCTCGGCAATTTTTGCCGCCCGTTCAAAGAAATCACTTTTCATAAAAACCTCCAAAAATTTAATTAAATTTGAATTTGAGTTATAACCTCATTATTAATTATAACATGTTTAACTGGACTTATCAAGTTTTGGTATAGACGTAGCATTCCTTTTCATTAACTATTATAAATTTATTGGCGTCTCTTAAAACAGCAGATTGCGTATTTACCGCTTCACACAAAATCGAAGCCTTCAGCTTGGTATTAATGTTATAATGGCAAATTTCTCCATCTTTAACATAATATATAACATTTCCATAAAAGCACCAGTTTTTACTTATCTTATCTGAGATTTGCAATTTCTCATATGTTTTGTCGTCTTTTATAACTATAACTTCAGCATGCTCATTTTTGTTAAATAGAACAATCCATTTATTAGATAATTTATCATACTCAACATCTACCTTGGTAAACTCAAAAGAATTACAAGAATAAAAAAGTGTTGAATTGCAATAAATTTCAAAAGAATGGGTGTCTTTATTTTCAATAACAAAAACAAATTTCCTGTTATTTGAAACGCCAACTGCAAGTATATGACTTTGAGCAGGGAAATCTTTTACTATATGAGTTGTTGGAGTTTCTTCAGTTTCAGATAAGCTATCTACAAACAATGTTGTCCTACCGTTACCCAAATAATATATATTGTTGTCACAAATACACTGTATACCCATGGGTATCCTTGTTGTTATGAATTTTTTCTCCGTTTTTCTATCAATTAAACATAAGGAGTGATTTCCATAAACAACACAGCTCTCTGGAGTAAAATATCCATAAAGATGTCCTTCTAACAAATTGATTATGGGATGTTCTTTGTATTGTACAAAATTGTCCACATCTACATAAATATCTTCATATAAAGAAAATTTAACTTCGTTTTTTGTCTCTACTTTAGAGAAAGTAAGTCCGCCCTTATACATAGATGTACTATATTTATGCAAGACCTCAAACATACTCTCTCTTTTTGTTCCTTCAAAAGTATCCAAAAAGAAATTAAGCATGTAATCCGGCATAAAATCCCAACCTTTAGTTATAACAGGCGGTTTTATTCTATGAGCTCCAAGCACGGAACAGCCTTTTTTCATTCTTTCAATTTCATCTTGAGGTACATCTCTTTTGGTAGATATTCCCCTAAAAGGATGCGAATGAGTCAAATAATAAAAAGCTTGTACCGCTAGCGAGTACCAATCATCAGCCGCAGTAATATTATTCTGCTCTGCTGATGGAGGATATATATATAAATTAGTAAATACACAGTTTTTCACTTCATCAAAACTCATACCATCAAAATCTATAAAATATACCGTGTCCTCTTTAATTAGTATATTCCCGCCGTTCAAATCTCCTATAAACCCGCCTAAAGAATGTATAAATTCAATTCCTTTACAAATTTTTTGCAATATTTCAATTACATGTTTGTGAGATATGTTATTTGTGTTAACAAACTCCTTATCTTTTAAACAAGAAATTTTATATGCTCCTTGAATTTGGTTTTGCGTATAACCCTTAAGCTCTACACAGCCCTTATTTTCTTCATAAAGAATTGAATCTATCATTACAAATTGTATTGAAGGATTCTCTTCGTTAAACTTCTTGAACTTCTTTTCTCGATTTAAAACCTTACCTATAATTTTAGATTTTAGCTCTAAATTCACACAAGGTTTAAAAATCTTTTGTATCTTTGTGCCAGATTTAAAATCATATAGATTTGCTTCGCCACCATCAAACTTAGGTGTCACACTTTGCAACTTTTCAAAATATTTTGACGTTTCTACTATTGTTCTAGGCTTACTTATTCCATTTTGTCTACATTCGTAACAGATACAATCTTTATCTGAAAAGTATAAATTGTGTGTCTTACAATATCTATTATTCAAATTGATATACTCTTTAATTTCCTCAGTAGCAAAATCAAGTTTTAAAAATTTTTCTACTGCTTTTGTTATAGTAGAATCTTTTTTACCATATTCATGTAAGAACAATTCATCTTTAAGAATATAGTTTACAAGGAAGTTTGCAAAAGCTTTCTTTGTATTTAATATTTTTAAATCTTTTAATTGCTGACTATTTGAAATTATAGCATCTGTTTCCAATAAAAATATATTAGGAAATAAGATTTCTCCCTTGAAGTCTTTATGCATAAAACTTGTCGTAAATATTCTTATGTCCTCACACAAAAACGTTCCCTGCTCAATTAAAGGCAATATATAATTGATAAAAGTCAAAACTACCTTGAGTCTCTGATTAGTAGAAAATGCGTCGAGATTTATTACTTTAGAATAATCAATTCGTTTTTGCAAAAAACCTATAGGTTTAATGGTTCCATTGTCGCAGCTTACTGCTATTTTTGAAATTCCTAAGTTTTCAACAGGAGATATAGAAGCATATAAGTTGTTAATGAGTCCCGTCTTTACCAGTCGTTCATATTTGTTCATTGACTTTTTGCTAACAGTTCTAATGTAATAATACGAACTTCTAAAAAACTTGCACGTTCTTGATACTTTATCTTGGTAAACAATAGGTGCTGTTGTGTCTATACTACCAATATAATAAATTTTTGAACATTCAGGACAAAGTTCACCTTGAAAATGCCAACGCTTATGCTCTTCACACAAACTAAGCTTGTCTACAAGTTTGTTGAACTCTATTATTGTTTCAGCATAATACTCTCTTTCACAAGCGCCAAAGCCTTCACTATACTCCAACAAATCAAATGCTTGTATGCTATTAACACACTTTTCTTTTATTTCTTCTATAATCTTGTTATATAAAGAAGCAAAACTATACCTATAATTCTTTATAGTCAAATTAGCTTTAGGGTTAAAAATTGTAACCTCTAGTTTTGAATCAACAAAAACATTATCCAACGGTTCATAACCGCAACTACACTTATAATACGCCATAAGTTTTACAATTACTTGGTAAAGCTGCTTGGTGTCAATTGCCTTTTCCTTTACTAATTGCAAAAAACTATATAGCGGCACATTTTTATTCCATATTACTCCCAAAATGTCATAATTGTTACTAACAATTCTAGAATTGGATATAATAATTTTTTCTGGAATTAAATATAAGTTTTCTAAAGCACTGTCTACTTGAACAAACTTTGAAATAAAAGGTTTTAACTTTTTAGCCCTATCCTCAAAAGAGAACGAAGACGGTTGAACATTTGAGTTTGGCCAATTTGGTAAACTAGATATTCTATTTTTTATAGCATGTATTTTGTTCCCTATTTCACTTTTTTCTAATTCCTTAAACAAACAAATTTTGCTAAGAGTTGCTTCGTCACTTATGTTTTCTAAGAATTCTATTTTATTTGATAAATTAAAATCCTTAAAATTTTCTATTCTAGAATCTAAATCCGCTAAATTATATTGTTTAGACTGGCAAATAGAAATAACTTTTTGACCTAAAGAATACGGCAATATTTTCATGAAGTCCATTTTATACAAGTCTTGTATGCTATAGCCAATAATCTCTCTATAATAATCAATAAACCTTATTATTATATGAGATATTGTTATTTTGCTATAGCCTTGCATTGGTTTAAAAGAAATATTTCTTATTTCGTTAATACTTCCGTTTACTTCATTTATATTGGTATCCATATAGGTAAAGAGCTCAAGTATATTTGCATTATCTGCAAAATAGATATCTTTTAACCAACTATACTTGTAATGTAAAATAGTTACTAAATCAGAAATTCTCTTTCCTATGCTTATAGTCTGTTGTTTTACATCCTGCTCAATAAAACTTTTAAGAGAACTGAAAGTTACCCCTTCTTCATCTACCACCAAATAATGCTTAGTATCATCTAAAGATGTTAACACCTTGACATTAAAGAACTCAAGATAAGTATTATTTTTTCTTAAAATCTTTACTGTTTCAAAATTCTTTAGTTTATACACTTTATAGCCAGCATTGTGATTATCTTCATAAATTACAAATTCATCCGTTTCTTCATGGTAAGTAAGTGTTTTAACAAAATCATCTTCATCAACCAAAGGCTCTTCATATGCTCCAAATAGATGATATTCTGCTTTTAAAAATTCTTGAATATTTTCAAAAGTTTCAGGGAATTTCTTAAAGACTATTGCTTTTAAAACTATCTCTTTTTCTGCATTGGTTAAATGCAAATCAGGTACTTCCAACGCTCCCCTATTTAATAGTTTTTGTGTAGAATAACCAAGCGCCTTATCCACATCACTATATCTATTCCTAAAAAAGCTTATAGCAATTGAAATATCATTTGGGTCTGGCACATAATTGTACGGTCTTAAGGAAGATATTACCGAAAATTTATAATCTTCACCATCTGAAAAATTAGAAAATAACGTTGAATAGTTTAAGCTTAATCCTTCCAGTTTTAAATTAACAGGAATCTTACATCCATAGATAAGTTTATCTCCGAAATGATTATGCCGGGTACACTTACAAATGACATAAGATATGTACTTATCTTTCTTTCTCTTAATGAAACGAAATTCAGCTAAGCAATTATCTAAACCAAGTCCAGATAAACTCTGTTCATCAGAATACTTATATAGCAAGCTTGCTAAGACCTCGTCTTTTATATAGAAAATATCGTAGTAGTCAAAATCATAATAATACTTTCTCACAACATCTACATATTTAGAACTTACTGTATACGAATCTAATTGAGATAAACATTTATAATGGCCTTTTCTTAGTTCAATTATGTAATTGTATTCATTAAAGACCTTACTTATTATGTCTTTTATGCTATACCGTTTAAAAAACATTTTTCCTCCTTTTTAGGAGGAGAGCAACTCTCCTCCTAAACCAAAGTTTTTTTATACGTTAAAAAAGTCATCATCAAACAGAACTTGTTCTATTTTAGAATCAGTTGCAGTTTCTGCCACGTTAGAGAAAAACTGTGATTTTAAAGAATAAGCACTCTTTGACTGTTCTTTACAACTTTTAGAAAGCTCTGTTCCAAGGCAAGAAACAAGTTCGCGAACAGTTGTAATATTTCTAATACAACTAAATCCCAGTTTAGAACCAATCTCCGAATTTATTGCCTCATCAAAAGCAACAAATACTGTTGTGGCATCTAGTAAATTAAGACTTTTTACCGTCTCTCTTGCTTCGTTGCGCTTTCTTGTCGATTCTTCACTATCTTCGCCATCGCTAAATACCAGATAGGTAATTCTAGGTCTAATATTTAGCCTCTTAACAATTTCATTATAATAATATTTTGTGTTATTAGCAGAATGTGTAATAGCCTCATAGAGTCTTGTTCCGCCATTAGCATAATATCCCGTATCAAAATCTTTGACACTTTTAAACGAAGTCATTTCAATATAGTTATTGAACAACACTTTTGAAATAGCTATAGAGCCCTTTTCTTCAAACTTCGAAAAATCGTTGTAAAAAGCTATATTCGCTTCTTTCATCGCGTTCACATGATTACCCATTGACCCTGAATAATCATATACCAACACAATTATATTAATGTTGTCGGTAGAAAAATTATACTTACACTCTCTTATATCAAAAGACATAATGCTTCTCCTTATTTAAAGTATTTTTATTGTGTTTAAGTTTGATTCTAAACCTGTAAATCCTTTTATATACGAGTAATTCAAATAAATTTCCACGCCTATAATTTTAAAATCTAGAGATAAACCTTGAAGTGTTTTTGAAATATTGTTTAGTTCTTTTAAATTACTTCTGACTAACAAACAATATTTTTGGTTCTTTCCTATAGAGTGTTCCAACAATTTATGCTTTTTAACCGCAATGTATGAAGTACTGTATTCTGGATACTCTCGTTCCATTTTCATGAATTTTTTGGGTACGGATGAAAAAATAGTATCACTAGCCATTTGTATAATATCTTCTGAAAGTTCAAAAATTTTACTAAAAAAGTAAAAATCTCTCCAAGAAATATTATGCTTAAAAGAGCTAATTACTTTATGTAAAACTTTAGCTTTATCACTATTTATCATACTTAAAATGGTTATTGCTATATTTTTTACATCACACGATATATTTTCTTGTATACCATTATCAAAATCAGAAGGAACACAAAGTTCAAATTTTATATTATGAGCTTTTGCTATGCTAATAACTGTTCTCTCAAACACTATTAACTGTTCAAAGAACTCATAATTATCTGTACTTTTCATATTATTTTGCAACTTACTTTGAAATTCTTGGCTTTTACTAAGCAAAATGTCATACGAACTATCACTAGATAATTTTTGTTGTATAAAAATTTGAAAAAGCTCCAAATCTTCTATAAAAAATTGAAACATAAGCTTGTCATAGGAATCATCTTGAAAAAAAGTATATACTTTAGATACACTAGCCTTGTAATCACAAAGATTTTGTACTTCATTATTTAAACAACGAAGCGTTGATTTAAATATAATGTAATCACAATATACAACGTAATTTAAAAGTTGTTCTCTAAGTCTTGAATCGTTTTTAAAGAAAAACATATTTTTAACTTGAAACAAGTTTTTCTCTAGCGAGTCTAATGCATTATGCAAAGATTCATAAATTTCATACTCTTTGTCCGCATTAAGTATTACATTATAAAATACATTAAGCTTTTTACAAAGTTTCAAAAGCTTTTCCCTGCTTGTTTCGTAATTTACTGTAAATTCTATAAAATTACGAATCTCATCTTCAAGTTTTGCGATTCTCACATACCTGTCGCACTCACTTTCAGGGTCAATTGCAAAAACAAGATTCCCTACCTTCCCCTGATTAAACTCCTTCAACTCTTCATCATATTCTTGACGTTCTTTGAGAATAAGTCGCAAAAAGTTGTTATATTCTTCTGGATAATTTAAAGAAAAAATCTTTATATATTGTTCAAGATATTCAAGTTTTTCAAAAATCTGATTCCTGAAAACATATTTTTCGTCAATTTCTATATCTTCTATGTCCAAGGAATTAATTTCTGTTTTACTTTCCTCTTGTTCTTTAACTTCTTTTTTTTCTTTAAGTTTAAACAACTTTTTGAACAATTCCTTAAGATAATTTATAATTGTCATAAGGTTACTCCTTCTTAATCATAGAAATTGGGGTTGATATGTCCTATAACAGGGAAGCCCATTGCAGATACATTGATAGCTTGTTTATCTTTCAAACAAATATATTTTATGGTTGATACCTTTGAATTTAACTTTAACAAATTTATATATTTACCAACCGCTTCATCTTCAATGTTTCCTCTACCCGTTCCTATAAAAATTATGCTTGCCTTTAAAAAATCATACTTTTTATCTTTAAACTCAATTGTTTTAGAAGTTGTATCAATACTTATTAAATAATCCCAAATATATCTTAAGGCATCTGAGATGTATGTTTCATCAGTATCGTTTTCAGCCACATTTAGTTTTTTATTTATCTCTGCTATAGAATCTAAAGTAGCAAAATCTAATACATCTGATATTTTCTTTTCATTGTACATAGTGAGTATCCTAAAAAAGCTATCCTTATTTGATGATATAATTTTATTCATTACACCACTAACAAGACCATTGTTATCACACACTTCCTTAGAATTCTCAATAACAAAGAATATAACATTCTTCTTTTCTCTGTATGAAAAAGGATTGTAAGTCTTTATAGATTTCATCGTTTCTGGAACAGGGGTTAGCTTCGGAATTTCATCCGTTTTTCTTAGTATATCTTCCAAATCCATAATTGATGTTTCTGCCCCACTTTTTTTTGAATAAGCCTCACCCACTAAGGGTTCTTCTTTTTGAGGAGTTGATTCAACAGTTCTCGGGATACTTTTGTCTACAATATTTCCCTTTTTTTCTTTTACGATTCTATCAAAAGCTTCTAAATCATAAGACGCATATTGTTCAAATTGTCTTCTTTCACTAGAATCATTTTCGCCTTTTATAAATTTGCTAAAGAAATTTTTTTTGCCCATATTTTTTCTCCTATATAAGAATTGTAATATCATCAAAAAAGCTTGATTGATTAGATTTTATAACCCCTTCAGGAGAATACTGTGAATTTATTCCCTGAATAAATGGGTCAAAATTTTCGTCTATTTTTTTCTCTACAATCGGCATTATTCCGTCAGTTGCAATTCCAACTTTCTTAAAGTGTTTTTTGTCAAACTCAAAAGTTTTAAATTCTAGTTTCCTATCATAGGTATCTGTATGCACAGAATTATACGCATAATATGGCGGAGTTTTTCCGTAAAACAACCGTATATAACTCACCATATCTTGATTATTCACTGTGACTATATAACCATCTCCTATGAATTTAACAACAAATTTGTCTTCTAGTTCAAAACAAGCCAAAACAGTAAAGAGCATATTATTCATGATGAACTCTTTAAGCTTTTCGGCTTTTTCAAATTCCAACATCTTGTAAATTTTAGAAAAAGTAATCTCCACATTTTCTTCAAATTTATTTATGTCGAAACGATTTTCTAAAGCCGAAAAAAATTGACAAAAAAGTCTTGTGCCAACCTCAGAATATTTAGCTTCACTACATCCATCTGTAATAAGCTTTAAATTTCCTTCTGCGTAACAAAAATCTTGATTGTTTATACCTTCTAAATAATGTCCATTTCCTTGTCTACATATTAACATAGCATTTCTCCTTTAATTTTATTAAAATTTAAAATCGAATTTATATCGCAGATATTTTATCACAAAAAAAGCCTTTTTTCAATATTTATGTTATCCAAGCTAATATTTTACCCCCAGTTTTAAAGCTAATATAAAGAAACAAAGGTAGAGTATTTACTCTACCTTTGTTTTTAATTTAAAAAGTAAGTCCTTGAGAACTTTTCTTGTCATCTGACTCTTCGCCATTTAACTGTCCTACGTAAGGAGAAAGTTCATCAAGTAAAGACTTCAGCTTGTTTATTTCAGCAGAAATATTAGCCTGTCTTTCTTCGCGAGCTCTCTTTATAGCATCACAACCTGACATTACGGTCTTTGCAGCCTGAAGTGCCGCTTCAACTGTATAAACCCCGTTTAATAGAACCTTTTCAGATTCCTCAGCGGTTAATGCAGAACTTGTTGCAACTTTTTTCACGAGTTCATCATTAAGCTTAGTAATAGACTTCTGTCCTTCCAAAGCTTCACGATTCTGCGCATCAAGAATTGCGTTTCTCAACTGCTGTGCCGCAAGAGCCATGCTATTTGCCTTCTGAGTTCTTACTGCAATTTGAATATTCTTATTTGTCTTCTCCTGTAAAACGAGCTGACCTATGCTTATCCAAAAAGCAGCTCTTGACTTTTCAAGATTAAGAAGAACTGTATCAAAAATTTGCAATCCTTCCTTCATATCTTCATATTTTTGCTTATCCTGATACAAGCCTGAGCTTTCACTTAAAAGCCTTGATTCTTCCACCTGAGAAGCGATTCTTTCCTTAGCTATGTAACCAGCTACAATATACTGTTCTAGGAGCTCACAATTATCTTTATCGTCATGAGCTGCAAGACTGATTTGGCCATAACCTTCCTGAAGCATATCTATCCAAGACTCACACGACGCTCTTAACTGCTCAAGCAATTTGTAACAAGTAACCGCTCTTACCTTTATTTCTTTTTCTCGCTTTCCTCTTGCAGAGGAAGAAAGTTTTAACATAATTTTCTGTATGATACTAGGTTCATGCAACACAAGATTAAATTCATCCTGACTACTATTTGCCTGCTTAGATAATTCTATAACTTGTTTTATAACTTCCTGGTCTACTGTTGTTCCTTCAACTGTTTTTAAGAGTCTTCCTGATGCTTCAAATGACATCAAAAGTGGAGCTGAACCATACTCCATAATCTTTTCTGTTTCCAACACATCTATAGACTCTGCCACTTTTAATATGGCCTGCTGTTTTTCTTCATCAAACCGTTCCAACGATTTTGCAGAAAGTGATGGGATATTCACTCCCGCAATTTGCATCTTGTCTAAATTTTCATTTTTTACAATAGCTTCCATCATTTTTCTCCTTTTTAATTATAATATGAGTTTTCTTGAAATTATGCAAAAATTATATCACAGCACAAGATTATTGTCAACCAAATTTGATACAGCACAGTTGTTGTGTTAACGTTATTATATACCGAGTTCATTATTCTACCATAAAGTTTTTATAAATAATCCTTAATTATGTTAGAATGTAATGCCTTACATCATTTCTGTACTCACCCAATAATAATTGCCATCTTTATTTTTTGTAAATGTGTGTTTATACGTTTTTGCTTCATTTTTATATGAATTTATCTTATCTAAAGATACCCCCTCAGCTATTAAACCTATTCTATCTGAAGAAGAATAGATGTTATATGTATTGTTTTCATTGTTTCTAACAACATGTAAATATTTGTCATAAATATATATATTGTCATTATCTTTCTCTGCCTTTACTATTTCGTGATAAGAATTTTCCCAAGCAACAGGACCACTTCCAGTACTTAGCATGTAACTGCTATATTGCCCATCTGAATATACTACTTTATTAGAATTTCCAATGAAAAAACCCTTATGAACTAAAGTAACATCTTCACCAAAAATTTCTTTCGCTTTATTCATTACTAATTCTTTTGAATAAACATATTTGTATGCATTTCCATCAGCATCGACACGAACTGCTGGTTCATCAGTTTTTACCTTTTGTGCATCACTTAATTCTAAATTTTCAAAAATTGTTAATAATTTTATTTCATTGTCTACATTTTTATTTGTAACTTTTTGGCTTTGATATACTTGTTTTTCTCCGTTAATATTTAATTTTAATATATAATTATACAATTTTATTACTAAGTTATCATCTGTTTTTAAATTTTGAATTGTATTAGCACTACTGCTTTTAATTATTTCTGTACTTACCCAATAATAATTTCCATCCTCATTTTTTGTAAAAGTATGCTTGAATTCAGAAGCTTTATTTTTATTTGCTTCAATACCTTCAAATCCTTGAACCGTACCAATTTTAACCTTTCTATCCGAAGCTGTATATATTCCAAACACTGCAACATCTTCTTTTACAACATGTAAATATTTATCATAAATATAAATATTATTATTATCTTTTTCTGCTTTTATTAATTCACGATAAGAATTTTCAGCTGATGAAGGGCCTGAACCAGCACTTAATAAATAACCTTCATATTGACCATTTGTGTACTCTAATTTATACGAATTGTTTACAAAACAATCTTCATGTACTAAAGCAACATCTTTTCCAAAAAGTTCTTTTGCCTTCTTTTCTACCATTGCTTTTGAATAAACATATTTATATGCATTTCCATCAGCATCTACTCGCACACCAGGTACATCTGTTTTTACTTTTTGAGCATCGCTTAATTCTAAATTTTCAAAAATTGTTAATAATTTTATTTCATTGGCTAGATTTTTATTTGTAATTTTTTGAGTTTGATAAACTACTTTTTCTCCATAAAAATTTTGCTTTAATATATATCTATACAATTTAACCACTAGTGCATCATCTGTTTTCAAACTTTGTATTGTATTTTGCTGACTGTTATCTATTTTATCTTCATTATCTTTATTTTGTTGACTATTATCTATAGTACTTTCATTCTCATTCTCAATTAATCCAGAATTATTATTTGATTGACCTTCATTGTTTAAAGGTGCTTCCTCTTTATTAAAATACAATAACGCTACTGCCAAAGCTATCACAGTAACAAACAACAAAGTTATTAACACAATAACTCCTGCATTTCCCTTTTTCATATAAATCATCCTTCCTTTTCAAGTTCTTAGAGAAGACTTTTAGCCTTAGTTTTATATAAATCAATATACAAAACTAAGGCTATTTACATATAGTCTTTCTCACGTATATTTAAAGGGTTGTTTTGCCCCCCCCATTTACAATATTTTCCAAGGCAGTTTATCATTTGTCTTCTCCTCCAACTTTAGTTTATAATATAACAAATTGCAACTTTTGTCAACAAGAAGTTGCAAAATATACAAAAACATAGCATTTAGAATATATGCTATGTTTAAATTTTGGTTGCTATTTTGCTTCTAGATTAGGTGCTCCTCCTGGAACAGATACTGTTATTTTGTATTTAGTCTTTACTTCATTCAAATTATCACCTTCAAGTCCCACTAAAGCCTCATAATAATCTTCAGCTACCATTAATTCACCATTTGATGTATAAGCCAAACCATTATTCATACTTTGACCATTTGCCAATCCTTGCGCATATGCTAAACTAACAGCAAATTTTGCATTAGACAAATCTGATTTAAGCTTTGCTTCTGAAGCTTCTTTCAGCAGCTCCTCATTCGCATCAGCTAGCATAAATACAGAATATGTCATAAAGCCAGAAATCACAAGAGCTATTAAAGTTAATACTAGTCCTGCTATTCTCATTCCTTTTCCATTTGGTTTCTTAACACAAAAGGCTATTATTGTTATTATTAATGAAATCACTGTAACAGCTAAACCAAAAAATGGAATCCAAGATGTAATTAAAGCAATTATTCCAAAAATCAAACTTGCTATGTACATTTATATCCCCCTTTCTTTTCATTTTATCACATATTTTGTATAAATCAATCTTATAGCTACAAAAAAGGCATAGACTTTAATCTATACCTTTTATTTTATTTTAAACTTTCTTTCAATTTAGATATAATATCTGTATATTTTTTTACTTTTTCTTTTTCTGCTTCTATAAGAGCAGGTGGTGCCTTAGATACAAATTTTTCATTTGCAAGCATACCTTGTGCTCTCTTTAACTCAGCCTCTGCTTTAGCTATTTCAGCTTGCACTTTAGCATTTTGTTCTTCCTTATTTATTCCAACAGATAAATCTAGTACTATATCTATATTTTGTGTATGAATAGCAGTTCCATCAATAGCCGATATATTTCCTATTATTAATTCCTCTATTCCACATAGTTTTTTTATCATCGGAACAGACTTTTCTAACAATTCTTGATTATTAGTTGCTATAGCCGCATTTATTTTCTTTGAATTAGTCAACCCAGCTGTTGCTCTCGCATTTCTTACTTGTCTTATTACTTCTATTAGCTCTTGTTCAAAGTTAAATTCAATATCAAAAGAATACTTTGGTTCTGGATATTCTGCTATTATTAATGCTTCATCTCTGTTTTTTATATAACCATATATTTCTTCAGTTATATATGGCATATATGGATGTAATAACTTTAATATATTTTCTAATACATAATTTAATGTGCTTACAGCAGCTTTATATCCACTTCCCGCTTCATCATATAATCTTGATTTTGCCATCTCTATGTATAAATCACAGAAATCTGACCAAACAAAATCATAAAGTTCTCCTAAAGCTACTCCAATTTCATATTTTTCTATATTTTCTCTAACATTAGCGATTATCTTAGATAATTTTGTTAATATCCACTTATCTTCTGGATATAGTTCTTGTTCATTAATAGCTAAATTTGCTTCTTTTGAAGTATACGTCAATGTAAATCTTGCAGCATTCCATAATTTATTTGCAAAATTACGTCCAGCTTCTACCTTTTCAGGTATATAGCGGATGTCATTTCCTGGAGCTATATTTTGTATTAAAGAAAATCTTAATGCATCTGTTCCATATTGATCTATTACTTCAAGTGGGTCTACTCCATTACCTAATGACTTAGACATTTTTCTACCTTGAGAATCTCTTACAAGACCGTGAATGAATACATCTTTAAATGGAACTACGCCAGTATGTTCTATAGCGCTAAATATCATCTTAGAAACCCAGAATGTTATTATATCATAACCTGTAACAAGCATTGATGTTGGATAGAAATACTCTAAATCTTCTGTTTTTTCTGGCCAACCTAGTGTCGAGAAAGGCCATAATGCAGAACTAAACCAAGTATCTAATACATCTTCATCTTGAACGAATTTTCCACCGCATGAACAATCCACAGGCTTGTCCATTGTAACTTCCATTTTTCCACACTTTTCACAATAATATGCTGGAATTCTATGTCCCCACCATAATTGTCTTGAAATACACCAATCTCTGATATTTTCCATCCAATTCATATATGTTTTTTCAAAGCGTTCTGGAACAAATCTAACTTCTTTATTTCTTACTGCCTCTATTGCAGGGGCTGCTAAATCTTTCATAGCAACAAACCATTGCTTTGAAGCATAAGGTTCTATAGTTGTATTACATCTATAACATTTTCCTACATTATGCGAATATTTTTCTGTTTTAACCAATGCTCCTGTATTTTCTAACTCTTCAACAATTGCTTTTCTTGCTTCTTCACGAGTTAATCCTGAGAATTTGCCGTATCCTTCAGCTATAATTCCTTTTTCGTCTATTACCGAAATTACTTCTAATCCATGACGTTGTCCTACTTCATAATCGTTAGGATCATGCGCTGGAGTAATTTTTACAGCACCTGTTCCAAATTCTTTTTCTACATATTCATCTGCAATCACTGGTATTTTTCTTCCAACTATAGGTAATACAACGTTTTTACCAATAATTTTTTTATATCTCTCATCCTCTGGATTTACTGCTATTGCTGTATCTCCAAGCATTGTTTCAGGACGAGTTGTTGCAACAACAATACTGCTTTTACCATCTTCTGTTTTATATTCAATATGCCATAGATTTGACTCTTCTTCTGTATATTCTACTTCGTTATCTGAAATAGATGTTCCACAATGAGTACACCAGTTTACTATTCTTTCACCCTTATAAATCAAACCTTTCTCATATAGCTTTACAAAAACATATTCAACGGCTTTAGATAAACCTTCATCCATTGTAAAGCGCTCTCTTGACCAGTCACAAGAAGCACCTAATTTTTTTAATTGATTTACAATCCTATCTCCATATTGGTTTTTCCAAGCCCAAGCTTCCTCTAAGAAGCCTTCTCTTCCTAGTTCATCTTTAGTTTTACCTTCTTTTTTAAGTTTTTCTACAACCTTCATCTCAGTTGCAATACTCGCATGATCTGTTCCTGGTAACCAAAGTGTAGGAACACCTTTCATTCTATTGTATCTTATAAATATATCTTGTATAGTCTCATCTAGGGCATGTCCCATATGTAATTGACCTGTTACATTTGGAGGGGGAATAACTATTACAAAAGGTTTCTTACTTTTGTCAATTACTGGTTTGAAATAGTCCTTTTCTTCCCACATTTTATATATTTTATCCTCTATCTCTAAAGGATTATATTTACTATTCATTTCCATTATTTATTATCTCCTATCTTTCTAAAAAATACATTAATCCTAATGCTATTAAACAAATTACAAATCCAACTGCTTTACAGACTCGTACGTTATTTGATTTCTTTTTAACATTCATTTTCTCTAATATATCTCCAGAAAAAAATATTCCCGTAATTCCTACCCCTAAAAAGATTAACGAGATAATTAAAAATATTTCATTCTTCATTTTTATCACCATTTAATATACATAATATATTACCAGCAAATAGCCTTGTTGTCAAGATTTGTAATAACAATTACGCTTGCTTTTAGGGCATAAATTTGGTATAATGGTTAAAATTTAAATTTATTCTAAAAATATTTTTTTGGAGGTTTTTATGAACTCTATTTTAGATTCGTTGTCCCTTTACTGCCCTATTTGTGGCTCCGGTCTTTTGACCTCTGGTCATTGTAAAAACAGAGATTGTTATTACCTTTTACCTGACACAAACTCCATAGATATTTCTTTTAAAAGCCAAGGTATTGCTAAGGCTTTAAGTAATATCTGCAACTACAAGTTCTCTTTTGACAACGTTGAATGTCAATCAATGGAATCCTTTATCCAATCTCTGCGCACGCCCGATGTAAATCTTCAAGAAGAAATATGTTCAATGACCGGCTTATTTAGCTATAACATTCGGACAATGTTGCCTGATTGGCGCAATAGTCAAAAGGTTTACTGGAGAGGTATAGAAATAGACAGACACAGTGATGAATATTCTACATTGTTGTATAACGCATACTATGAACTATATTCACAGTCTGCTATATTCAAATACGCTTTAGATTTAACTAAAGACAAAGGCTATTCTCTTATACACACCATTGGTTGCCACGACAGAACTTTAACCCTGCTTTCTCCTAATGAATTCATTGGTCATTTAAATCATTTAAGAGGTTGTTAACTCGTACAAAGGAACTAGGTTATCCCTAGTTCCTTTGTTTATTAATTACATTTTAAAAGCCACTAGTTTACTAGTGGCTTTTAGGGGTTATTCCTCATCTTCATTTAAAATTTTAAGTTGTGCTTCAAGCATAGATTGTACTTTAATTTTATATATTTGCATCTGTTTTTTAATTTCTTCTAATTGAAGCTCTTTTTCTCTAATTTTACCTTCATATTCAGCAATTTTATTTTGGAAACTAATTTCTTGCGACGCTTTTAAATTAGTTGCTTCTTGTAAAGCTACTTCTTTTATTTTATCTGCTTGTTCTTTAGCATTGCTTATAGTTTGTTCTATTCCCTGTTCTAAAGTTTTATAATATCTAACAGACTCTTGCAAGTTTTCACACTTATCACTTAGTTCTGTGTTATCTTTTGTAAGTTGCTCATAATCGATTATTAATTTTTCTAAGAATTCTTCAACATCGTTAATATCATATCCACCGATTTTAGCTTTTTTAAAAACTTTGTTTTCTATATCTTGTGCTGTTATCATAATATATACCTCCTAAACAGCTAAAGTGGCTAAGTTTTAAACTCGCCACTTACTTTTACCAACTACTTCATCCATGTAAATGGAAGTTTATTTCTGTATTGAGCTCTTTCAATATCATTTTGAATTTCCATAGTTTTTGGTGTAACTAAATATATCAACGAAGATATCTTTTGTACACTTCCATCCAAAACAAATGTAGCTCCACTAATAAAATCAACTATTCTTCTATGATCTTCTTTGTTAACTGTTTCTAAATTAACTATAACTGACTTTTTGTCTTTTAAATGTTCTCCAATTTCTTTGACATCATCAAAACAAAGAGGTTGTGTTATTACCATTTTAGAATTAGTATTATTAGTCATAGGAATTATCTTTGGTTGTTTAGCTTGAGAAACTTCTTCTTTTTTTTCTAAATTTCTACGTCCAAAGTATCCTGCTCTTGCAGGTTTCTCAATCTCTACAACTTCTTCTTCAAACTCGTTTTCAAATTCTTCTTCCTCATCGTAATCGCTTGTCCCAATACCCAGTAGTCCCATGCACTTATCTAATATCATGGTCAGTCCTCCTATACTCTCTTACAACGATATAATACTATATCACTTATATAAATTCAAGTATTTTTTGTAATTTTTTAATATTTTTTAATAACCGTAATATGTTGTCCCTCTATATGTTCTACCTTTTAAATAATAAACATTATTAGTTTCTTCACTTACTACAAAAATGTTTTCATCAGAAGTGTCTCCATCACCAATATTTATAACTATATCTAGTTTATCTAAATCTACAACATATAATTTACTGTCCTCATCACCATTTACTGTCAATTCATTTATAAAATCATCACCAAACCCATTTTTAGATACCAC
Source organism: Clostridia bacterium (assembly GCA_017549425.1). Taxonomy (GTDB): domain Bacteria; phylum Bacillota; class Clostridia; order TANB77; family CAG-465; genus UMGS1649. The sequence goes on from JAFYUV010000016.1 coordinate 41,424, forward strand.
TTCGCCTGTTATAGGTAATTCTTTATTAGTCTTAACATATTCTAAAACTATGTCTGAAACTCTTTTTAATTTGCTTTTGTATTCTTCAAAATTTGCAGTATCTATGCTTCTAGTTCCAACAACACTTACTGTTGTTACTATTATTAACATAATAGCAACTGTAACAGATAAGACAGTAATCGTTATACCTTTTTTCATATAAACTTCCTCCTAGTTTTTTACAACTACATTATCATACAGTTTTAGAATGTATTCTCTTTGTATATTTAATTCTTCTAACTCTGAACTTTCATAATTTTCTACAACTGAATTCCTATCGTTTTGCTTGTATACTTTTATTGGAATCTCTACGTATTTGCCATATTTAATCACACTTACATATTTTATTCCATCTTGTTCAAATATCGCTTCATTTGGTACATACATTCCTTTTGCAGACCACCATATAATCTCTATCTCAACTTCTCTTAATGTAGCTATATTTTCAATCTGATTTTGTATTTGAAAAGTCAAATCAACAGTATTTTCTTCGTTATTTATATTATAGCTTACAAGTTTAGCTTTTAATTCATAAGTTGTATCTCCTACTATTCTTATTTTATAGGTTTTATTTGGAGTAATATATTCTCTATCTGCAATATCCACTTTAGTCATTATATAACAGCAAAAATTATCTATTATTTTAATATCACTACTTATGTGTTTTTTAGAAATATTCTCTCTAACAAAATTATAATCTAATGAAGTAATCTTGTCTGCTTTTAGGACCGCTTCTAACCCATCCGTTTTATATGAAACAATACCCGAATCAGTAGCTATTATATTGTCATTAGAACTTTTCATTGTTGTTTCATATTCATTCCTTTTATCAATTAGTTCTTTTATAGCTGAGCCCTCAGGCGCCAACTGACCAACTATAACTGCTCTTTTATTAACCAAACCGTTTATAGTATTTATATAATCTTGCATTTCTACATAAGAAGTTTCTCCTACTGCTTTTTTTAATTCGCTTCTAATTTGGTTTTCCATAGACTCAATCTCTCCAGAATAAACCGGCGGCAAATCTTTCATCAAACCCAAAATTTCGTTATCCATTCTTTCTAATTCAGCTAGATAAAAATCATATTCTGCGCTTTTATATGTTGCTATTATACTTTTATTAGATACTCGGTGTCCTTCAGCCACAACAGGAATTAAACTTTTATTCTTATCTCTTTCTATTATAGTTTCATTTTTTATAACATAGGCTGTTGCTAATTGAGTAAATTCTAATTCATCAGATTTCACTAAGTGTTTTTGCTCGCCTATGCTAAATAAACTTGCGCCTAAAAGCAATAATCCCCCTATAATTACAATTCCACCAAAAAAGTACACATATTTCATATGTTTCTTTTCTATACCTAAATCAAACTTTTTTAATTTAATTTTCATAAAACTCCTTTAAAATTTTATTTACTAGTTCCCCTTTAGACTTAGTTCCGTCTATACTGCATTTGTTTTTAAATTTCTTAAACCACGTTATTTGTCTTTTCGCGTAATGCCTAGTATTTATTTTTAATAATTCTACACATTCCTCTAATGGTTTAAGTCCAGCAAAGAAATCAAAAAACTCTTTATAACCAATAGCTTGGTAAACTGTCGTATTTCCTTTTTCCTTTTTATCATAAAGCATTTTTGCTTCCTCTAATACTCCCGCTTCAACCATGCCATCTACTCTTTTATTTATTCTATCATATAATAAATCTCTTGGCATATCAATATAAAATACAGAAAAGTTATATTTACTACCATTATCTTCCCACAGGCTATTGTTATTTTCGCTTTGAGTTTTACTAGTTCCAAGTAAATAAAGTTCAATTGCTCTTAACACTCTTCTTCTATTATTAAAATCTACTTTTTGAGCGCTATCACTATCTATGCTTTTTAAATATTCATAAAGTTCTTCCGTAGTTTTATCTAAAGATAATTTTTCAAGTTGATCTTTAACTTCTAACTCTTTTTCTTTTTCTACATTTTCAAATTTAATATTATTTACTACCGCATTAATATATAGTCCTGTTCCTCCAACAACAATTGGAGTTTTACCCTCTTGTAATATTTCATCTATTTTTTGATAACACAACTCTTTATACTTAGAAACGTCAAAGTTGTCTTCAATATTACAAATATCTATTAACTCATGTTTTATACCTTGAGCTTCTTCTTTTGTGACCTTTGCTGTTCCTACATCTAACTTTTTATATATTTGCATAGAATCCGCAGATATAACTACAGACTCTATTTTCTTAGCTAATTCTATCGCAAGACCACTCTTCCCAGAAGCTGTAGGACCTACAATAACAATAACTTTATTATTCATACTTTACTTCCTTGCAAAACGCCTTTCTATTTCATATTTAGATATTTCATAAGCTGTAGGTCTACCATGCGGACAGGTAAACGGCCTATCTAACTTCATCATATCATCTAAAAGTGCAATATGTTCTTGTTCTGTTAACTTCATATTAGCTTTTACTGCCGCTTTACAAGCCATAGTATATACAAATCTTTTTTCTTTTTCCTCTGTTGTAGTCTTACTACTTCCTGAAAGCTCGTCTAAAATATCCTTAAACATCTCTTCAAAATTCATATTAAATCCAACATTTGGGGCTCCAGATATCTTTATTGCATTATCTCCAAAATCTTCTATTACAAAGCCAGCCTTTTCAAACATATCTATGTTTTGTTGCATCAATTCCTTCTCACTATTTTTCAATTCAACTATTGTAGGAATTAATAACATTTGTGTTTGTTTTTCCTTCGAATAATACCTTTCCTTTATCTGTTCATACAACAATCTCTCATGAGCTGCATGCTGATCTATAATATACATTTTATCATTAATTTGAATTAATATATAAGTATCAAATACGCAGCCTACATATTTATACTTTACTTTCGTTTCATAAGCTTCTATCTCTTTCTTTATTTCTTCCTTGGTGTATTCATTTTCTTCAAGAGTTTGAGATATTTTTTCACTTACTAAATCTTTTATTTCTATTTCAGATTCTTGTGCTGTATAATAAATTGGTGAAAAAGTAGTGACTTTTTGAACTTCTGTATTTGTGTTATCCACAATCGGAATTGTTTTTTCTTCTGAGATATGCACAGTTTCCACTATTTCTTTTTCTTCTATAATATCTTGCTCCTGATTTACAAAAGGGCTGTTTTTTCTATGGTATTCTAATATAGCATTTTTTACAGCATAATATACTGCTTCAAAAACTTTGTTTTCATTTTCAAATTTTACTTCTAATTTTGCTGGATGAACATTAACATCAACCTGATTTGGTTGTATTTCTATGTTTATCACCACAAACGGGAATTTCCCAATATTTAAGTTTTGGTCAAAGGCTTTCTCTATAGCTGATGTAACTGTTTTATCTTTTATAAACCTAGTGTTAATATATGTAAATTCATATTGTCTTGTTGAACGAGAAATTTTTGGACTGCCGATAACCCCAGTAACGCCTATACCGTCTTGTTCATAAGAGACTTGTTGCAATTCCTGGGAAATTTCTTTTCCAAATATGCTATATATAGCAGCAGAAATGTCTCCATTACCAATTGTGTTTATAACTCTTTTTCCGTTAGAAATAAATTTAAAGCTCACATCGGGATGTGACAAAGCAATTCTTGTAATTACATCTTCTATATACCCAGCTTCTGTCGCATCTTTTTTCAAGAACTTAAATCTTGCTGGTACATTGAAAAATACATTTTCAACAGTAATACTAGTCCCTTCATTCCATGCAATTTCATCAAATTCTTTCTCAATTCCACCCTCAATAACATATTTAGTTCCAGTATATTCATTTTTTGTTTTCGTTTTCAATGTAACTTTAGCAATACTAGCTACAGAGGCCAAAGCTTCACCTCTAAATCCCATAGACCTAATATTTAAAATATCCACTTCTTTTCTTATTTTACTTGTGGCGTGGCGTTCAAACGCCAAAGCGATATCGTCTTTAGCTATACCATGACCATTATCCGTTATATTTATATAACTAATGCCTCCATTTTTAATTTCTACACTAATGCTTGTTGCTCCTGCATCTATTGAATTTTCTACTAATTCTTTTACTATAGAAGCTGGTCTATCTACAACCTCTCCAGCCGCAATCTTATTTATAGTAGCTTCATCTAATATTGCTATTTTACCCATATTATTCCCCTAACAATTCCAATATTTTGGCTTCTGTAAGCCTTTGCGCTATTTTCAAATATTCGTCCATAACTTCTTTTGTAAGAAATGTGTTTGAAGCAATTCCCAAATTTATTGTACAATCTGTACTTTTAGAGAATACTTTTATTTGATTTTCGTCAGGCATTAAACTGACAATACCTTCCTTCATCTTTTCAAAATCGATATTATTATCTATAAGATATTTGTTACTATTAGAATAATCAAAATATATATTATTTCTATACTCCTCTATACTATGAATAGTTCCATCTTTAAGATATTTAATTTCCTCATTTGATACTTTTTTAGTAAATTTTGGTATATATTCACTAAACCATATATAATCTTCTATTAGGTGTGCTATATACCCAAGTTTTATTTCCTTATCTCCTATGTCTAACTCAGCAATTGCCTTTTCTATCTGTGGTAACTTTCTTAACTGGCCCTCAACTATACTTTCTTTTAAAAAGTGAGTTCCTTCTCTATCGCCAGTAATTTCTTTTATAATATCAGGCAATACACTTCCATATAGAAACTTATCTGTTAAATTTAAATTTTCTTTTATTTTGTTGGATATGCATAAATGCATTACATATGAACTCATCTTTATCCTATCTCCATAATTTCTAAATTATTGTATCTTTTCTTTTAATTTATACAATGTATCTAACGCTTCTTTTGCAGTTAATTCATCTAGACTCATTTTATCTAATATTCTACCAACTTCTGCAAGCTTGTAATTGAACATATCTACTTGCATAGAATTAGTTATAACCTGAGTGGTATTTTTCTTTGCATTTTTTACAGTACTTTCTTCTTCTAACTTATTTAAAATAGCTTTTGCTCTATTTACTATATTGTTTGAAATACCAGCAAGTCTTGCAACATATATACCATAAGAACCATCTGCAGGTCCTTCAATTATTTTCCTTAAGAAAATAACATCATCGCCTTTTTCTTTAACTTCAACAGAAAAATTCTTTATGCCTTCAATTTCTTGTTCAAGATCTGTAAGTTCGTGATAGTGTGTGGCAAATAGCGTTTTCGCTCCTAATTTTTCCTTATTTACAATATGCTCTACTGTAGCCCACGCTATAGCCATACCATCATAAGTAGAAGTGCCTCTTCCTATTTCATCTAATATAACTAATGATTTAGATGTAGCATTTTCTAAAATATTAGCAAGTTCACTCATTTCCACCATAAAAGTAGACTCACCGCTAGCCAAATCATCACTGGCCCCGACCCTCGTAAATATTCTGTCTACTATACCTATAGAGGCTTGTTTTGCTGGAACAAAGCTGCCTATTTGAGCCATATAAGTAATTAAAGCTACTTGCCTCATATATGTAGATTTTCCTGCCATATTAGGTCCTGTTATAATATGGAATCTATTACCTTCACAGTTTAAGTATGTAGAATTAGGTATAAAAATAACATTTGCATTTTTCTCTACGACAGGATGCCTTCCTTCAATAATTTCTAATTTGTCATCTAATGTAATATTAGGTTTTACATAGTTATTATCTTGAGCAACCGTAGCAAAACTACATAATGTATCTAATATAGCTATAGCGTCTGCTGTTGTTTGTATTCTTACAACTTCCCTAGAAATTCTTTCTCTTATCTGTGTAAATAATTTATATTCCAAATCCACCAATTTGTCTTCGCTTCCAAGAATCTTGTCCTCTATTTCTTTAAGCTCTGGCGTAATAAATCTTTCTTTATCTGCTAATGTTTGTTTCCTTATATATCTTCCTTCTGGTATATCTTTATAATTTGATTTTGTTATTTCAATATAATATCCAAAAACTCTATTATATCCAATTTTTAAACCTTTAATACCCGTCTCTTCTCTCTCTTTTGCTTCTAAGGTCATAATCCAATTTTTACCGTCTTTGCTTGCCATACGCAAAGCATCAACCTCTTCGTTGTATCCTTTTTTTATAATTCCGCCTTCCTTTATTACTAAAGGTGGTTCTTCTTCTATAGCATTTTCAATTATATTAAAAATATCTTCTAGACTATCTATGTTTTCTTCCAGTTTCCTTAATAACTTAACTTTTTGTTCTGAATTTTTTTGAACTAATTCTTTTAGAGCCTTTTTAATATTAGGAAATACAGCAAAAGAATTTTTCAAACAAATTAAATCTCTCCCATTACAATTCCCATTAGTTAATTTGGTTACTATTCTTTTTGTATCTCTTACATTTCTTAGAAGTTCAATTAGTTCATCTTTTACAAACATATTGTTTACTAATATTTCAACACTTTCTAATCTTTCATCTATTTCCTTTTTATTAAGCAATGGATTCTCAACCCATGTCCTTAACTTTCTTGCCCCCATAGCAGTAACAGTTTTATCTAAAACCCACAACAAACTTCCTTTTTTAGTTTTCTCTCTATTTGATTCTGTTATCTCTAGATTTCTTCTTGTATTTATATCTAATCTCATGGAGCCTTCAATATCATATCTTATGACATTATTTATTTGAGCTACGGAATTTTTTTGAGTTTCAAAGATATAATTTAAAAGTAACACTATACTTTTATGTTCTGCAATATTTATTTTTTCTTTTATTACATTTAAATCTTGAACCGTTTGTTCATCTTGATTAGTATATCTAGAAACATATATTTTATCCCTTTTTATAACATTCTCTATTATATACCTATCGCTAAGCATATTATCTTCCAAAACCAATTCTTTAGGTTTTAACTTCAATACTTCATCAATCAACTTATATGGGGCATTTAAATCTTCGCTGCTAGTTACAAAGCACTCACCAGTGGATATATCAGCATAAGACAAAGCATATGTTCTTCCTATAACATACATGTTAGCAATATAGTTATTTTGTTTTTCATCTAGCAAATCATTTGATGTAATTGTGCCTGGCGTTACAATTTTTACTATATCTCTTTTAACCAAACCTTTTGCTTGAGACGCGTCTTCTATCTGTTCACATATAGCCACTTTATATCCCTTTTCTACAAGTTTTGCTATATAAATGTCTGCGCTATGAAAAGGTATTCCGCACATAGGAGCTCTTTCTTCTAAACCGCATTCTTTACCAGTTAGTGTTAAATCTAATTCTCTACTGCAAAGTTCTGCTTGTTCAAAGAACATCTCATAAAAATCCCCTAATCTAAAAAACAAGATGCTATCTGGATACCTTTCTCTTATATCCATATACTGCTGCATCATTGGTGACAAAGCCATATATTTACCCCCTAAAAATTTTGTTAAATTATATCACGATTTTTAGACAAAAACAACAATTTTTCCCGCATAAAAAACTAACATAACAGTATAATTTTCTATTTTATTTTTATCAATTATATACTTCATTTTATTAGGGTTGTTTCCTAAAATTGATTGTGAAATTTATGATTGGAAGAAGTTATACTTCAAACTCAAAATTTTGGTAATTTTGCTGGATGAATTATTAGCATGATGTCTAGTAAATAAAATAAAATCCCAACAAAATTGTTGGGATTTTATTTTATTGTCCTGATTGTAATCTTTCGGCTCTATCATATGCTTGAAGAGCTTCTAGTAATTCTTCTATATTTCCATTCATAAAACTTTCTAATTGGTAAACCGTAAAGTTTATTCTGTGGTCTGTTATTCTTCCTTGAGGGTAATTATATGTCCTTATTTTCTCGCTTCTAGCTCCACTTCCAACTTGAAGTTTTCTTGTGTTAGCCATCTCAGAATTTTGTTTTTCTTTCATATAATCATATAATTTTGCTTTTAGCATTCTCATACAAGTTTCTCTATTTTGAATTTGAGACCTTTCTGTCTGACAAGCAACAACAAAACCAGTTGGAATATGTGTAATTCTAACGGCTGATTCTGTTTTATTAACGTGTTGTCCGCCTGCTCCACTCGCTCTATATGTATCAAACTTCAAATCTGATTGGTTTATTTCAACTTCAATATCATCCACCTCAGGCAGAACTGCTACAGTTACTGTAGAAGTGTGTATTCTACCACTAGCCTCAGTCTCAGGAACACGCTGAACTCTGTGAACACCGCTTTCGAATTTTAGTTTGCTATATGCACCTTTACCTTTTATATTAAAAGATATTTCTTTTATTCCACCTAGTTCCGTTTCATTTAAATCCATAACCTCTACTTGCCAATGCATCAAATCTGCATACATAGAATACATTCTATACAAGTTATACGCAAACAATGCAGCTTCTTCACCGCCAGCACCACCACGTATTTCTATAATAACGTTACTATCATCAGCTTCATCTTTTGGTAATAAAAGTATTTTTAATTCTTCTTCTATATTAACTAATTTTTCTTTACCTTCATAATATTCTAATTCTGCCATTTCTTTCATTTCAGGGTCACTCATCAATTCTTCTGCATCTTGAACATTTTGTTTTACTTTCTTGTACTCTCTATATTTTTCTACTACCTCAGTTAATCCAGAATGTTCTTTCATGTATTTTTTAAACATATTTGTATCTGATATAACTTGTGGGTCTGATATTAAGTTATTTAATTCTTCATATCTTGCTTCTACTTGTTCTAATTTTTCTAACATATTGTCCCTCTTTCTTCCACTAAACATTTTAACATTTTTTTGTTTGTATTTCAAGTATTATAGCCGGTTACAATGGAAATTATAACTAGAACTTATTTTATAACAAAAAAATCCCAACTCGTGTTGAGACCTTAGTTTTAAACTATACCATAGATTTATTTAATTGCATTGCTTCTAATCTAATTTTATCTGCTATCATAGCTATAAACTCACTATTTGTTGGTTTACCTTTATTTGAATTTACAGTGTATCCAAATATTTTATCATGCATAGCAATTTCTCCTCTATTCCAAGCAACTTCTATTGCGTGTCTTATTGCTCTTTCTACTCTTGATGGTGTAGTTTTAAATTTTTTTGCTAGTAAAGGATACATTGTTTTTGTAATAGCGTTTATTATTTCTTCATTTTCAACAGAAATTATTATTGCTTCTCTTAGATATTGATACCCTTTTATATGTGCTGGAACTCCTAAATCGTGTATTATATTAGTTACTTTAACTTCAATTGGTTCACCAGTATGTACTGAAGTTTTTGCTGTAACATATTTTGTTCCTTTGTTTTCATAAAATGCTGTTGATGTTGTTCCAACCATTTCTTTCAATCTATTGGTTAAAGTTTCTAAATCAAATGGTTTTATAACATAATATGAAGCCCCTAAAGATATTGCTTTGTGCGTTATTTTCTCTTGCCCTATTGCCGACATTACTACTGTAAAAGGTCTTTTTTCTAAAACAGACTCATCCAGTTCTTCTAAAACAACAAGCCCATCTTTTTCTGGCATTATTATATCTAATAATAATATATCTGGTTTTAATTCTTTGATCTTAGGAATAACATTTGTACCGTCGTTTAAGCTACCTACTACTTCCATGCCGCTTTGAGCATTTATATACATCGTTAATAATTTTACAAATTCTACATTGTCATCTACTACCATTATCCTCAATTTTTCTTCCATTTTTCCTCCTAATTTTTTCCAGCCGACTTTAATATTTTACAATTCTATATTACATTTTTCAAGCATAATTATCGTAAAGTTTTGTATTTTTGTGTCGATTACAAATTTATATGAAAAAAATCACCTAAATTTTACTTTAAGCGATTTTTTATCCTTTATTTTATTGGCATTTTAGCTATAATTTTTACATTTTGTTCATACTTAATCTCTAATACTTTGCCATTTAATTTGTTTATTTCTAATACCTTTTGCTTTTCTTGGCTATAGTCTAGTTCATATTCTTTTATCTCATATTTTACGAACTCACATTTTGTTGCTTTATTTAATGCTTTGCTCGCAACTCCTAAATATGCTCTTGTAAGAGGTCCTGTTCCTAATAATATACCCCCAAAATATCTAGTTACAACTATTAAAACATTTACTAAATTTTCTTTTTCTAACATAGAATATATTGGTTTGCCCGCTGTGTTTTGAGGTTCTTTATCATCTGTGTATTTCCCTGTATTTTCTAATCTATACGCGAAAACCACATGTTTTGCGTCTCTGTTTTGGTTTTTAATATTATCTATAATTTTAAAAATTTGTTCTTCATTTGACACATTGTATAAATATGCGGTAAATATAGATTTTTTTATAACATCTTCGGCTTCAGCTATTAAAACGTCTTCTTCACCTTCAATTGTATATTTTAATCCCATTTTACACCTCACATATTAGATCCAGCACTATGTCCTGTAGAAAATGCAATTTGCAAATTAAACCCGCCTGTAAACGCATCGACATCTATTACTTCTCCCGCAAAATATAATCCAGACACCAATTTTGACTCCATCGTTTTAGGATTTAATTCCTTTACGTTTATCCCGCCACTTGTAACTATACCCACACTAATTGGCGCTAATGCTTTAACTGTTAAATCAAAGTTTTTAATAGTTTTTACTATCTCTTCTTTTTCTTGTTTAGTTATAGCATTGACTTTTTTATCCTCAACAATATTGGCTTGGGTTAATATTGGAGTAATAATGCTTTTAGGCAAAAGGTCAACCAATGCATTTTTTGCATCTTTATTTATGTACTTAGTAAAATCTCTTGTAAGCCTTTTATATAATGTATTAAAATCTAGAGCTGGTTTTAAATCTATGCTTGCAATAATTTTATTATCATTGAATAATTCATCAATATTATTCAATTTATTAACAATACTGCTACTGCTTAAAACAATTGGCCCACTTATGCCTTTATCTGTAAACACCAATTCTCCAAATCTTGTGTCTATAACTTTTCTTTCTGCCTTAACAGTCAGATTAACATTTTTTAAAGTTAAACCTTCTAGGTTTTTACACAATTCTTTTTCTTCAACTATAAATGGAACCAAAGCAGCTTTCGGTTCTACAACACTGTGTCCAACTTTTTTTGCCAACTCATAACCATCGCCTGTACTCCCAGTTCCAGGATAACTTTTACCACCTGTAGCTATAACTATTTTTTCCGCAAATATTTTAGAACCATCAAGTAATTTTAAGCCTATAACTTTTCCGTTTTGTAGTTCAAGTCCTTCTACTATGGAATTATATCTGATAGTTACATTCATCTTTTTTAGTAATTTTTCAAAAGCTTTAGTTAATTCTTTAGCCTCGTCTGACGCCAAAAACACTCTGTTTCCACGTTCTATTTTGGTCTTTACTCCCAAGTCATTTACAAATTCTATTAAATTTGTATTATCAAAAGAATTAATACTACTCATTAAAAATTTAGAGTTTGTTATAACATTGTTTAAAAAATATTGATTATCTAAACTATGCGTTAAATTACATCTGCCTTTTCCTGTTATATTTAATTTCTTGCCTATACAATTATTTTTTTCTATTATCTCAACATCATAATTCTTTTTTCTAGCTTCTATTGCGGCCATTATACCCGCTGGGCCGGCCCCTATAACACAAACTTTCAATTTCTTCTCCTAACTTATATTTGATATTGCTCTACAAATAGCTAAACTTGCACTTTCATAAGTAATACCACCTTGTAAATAAGCCATATATGGTGGTTTAACTGGAGCGTCCGCAGATAGTTCAATACTTGCTCCAGATACAAAAGTTCCAGCTGCCATGATAACTGGGTCAGTATATCCAGGCATGTCCCAAGGTTCTGGTCTAACAAAGCTATCTACCGGACTAGCTGATTGAATTCCTTGGATGAAAGATACTAGTTTTTCTTTATCTCCAAAAGTAACAGATTGAATTATATCTGTTCTATTAACCTTGCTAGTTGGAGATACTACATAGCCCATTTTTTCCATCATTGCTGCTGTTAATATACTTGTCTTAACTGCATTAAGTACTATATGAGGCGCCATAAACAAACCTTGCAATATTTCTTTGTTTTTTCCTAAAGTAGCACCACATTCTTTTCCTATTCCTGGTGCAGTTAAACGTTCTGCCGCTCTTTCTACACATTCTTTCTTTCCAACAATGTATCCACCGGTTTCGCAAAGGGATCCTCCAAGGTTCTTTATTAAAGAGCCAGCAATAATATCTGCCCCAACCTCTATAGGTTCTTTTTTTTCAACAAACTCACCATAGCAATTATCTACCATAATTAATACATCTTTATCTATTTCTTTTATGTATTTTATTACTTCTTCTATTGTCTCTATAGTTAATGATTCTCTTGTAGAATATCCTCTTGATCTACCAATAAATACTAGCTTAATTTTATTAGACTCTAATTCCTCTTTTATCTTAGCAAAATTAAAAGAATTATTAATTAAATCCACTTGTCTATATTTCACCCCAAGATTTATTAAAGACATTTTATTCTCCACAATGCCAATGCTTTCTGCCAAAGTATCATAGGGTTCTCCAGTAATAGATAACATTGTATCTCCTGGCAATAGATTTCCAAATAGCGCTGTAGATAACGCATGTGTTCCGTTTACAAATTGAATTCTAACCAAAGCGTCTTCGGCTTTAAATATATCTGCATATATTCTTTCTATTGTTTCTCTTCCTATATCATCATAGCCATAACCAGTAGATTTTATAAAATGAGTTTCACTTACCCTATTATTAAAAAATGCATTCATTACTTTAGCTGTGTTGAATTCCGCAATTTCTTCACAGCGCTTAAAAATATTTGCGTGTTCGCCTTCACACTTTCTCATTAAATCTAACACTTCTTTTTTTATTCCCAACATCTCTGCTATATCCATAACACCCTCCGTTTTATGTTATATATTATACTATATTTTGCTTGTAATAACAAGATTTATAAAAAAAGATAGCTCACTTTAAGTACGAACTATCCTTCTTCTACCTTTTATTATTCTTCTACTGGTGCAGAAACTGGGCAAACTGATGCACAAGTTCCGCATGATATACATTTTTCACTATCAATTACGTATCTATCTTCCCCAGCTTCTATTGCGCCTACAGGGCATTCAGTCGCACAAGCACCGCAAGAAATACATTCTTCAGAAATTCTATATGCCATTATTCTTCACTTCCTTCCTCTTTAGAACCTTTTTTATTAATTCTTTTCACTTCATCCACATGACAGAAAACAAATCTTTCTTCACCCGGTTGGCCAAGTTTTAATTTCAATTTTTGAGCTAAAATATCTTGCCCTACAACTTTTCCATTCTCTCCTTGATATTCTATGATTTCATTCATTTTAGGCAATGTTTTTAATTTTTCTTTATATATATCTTCCTCATATTTTAAGCAACATTTTAATTTCCCACAACAACCAGACAGTTTTTGCATATTAATTTGCAAACCTTGCTCCTTCGCTGTTTTTATAGTAACAGATTCAAAATCTGGCAAAAAAGTTCTGCAGCACAACTCTTTACCGCATGTTCCTAAACTAGGGAAAGATTTCACCTCATCTCTAGGACCTATTTGCCTCAACTCTATTCTTGTTTTAAATTCATTTGCTAATTCTTTTACTAAATCTCTAAAATCTACTCTTTGTTCTGCAGTAAAATAGAAAATCACCTTAGACTCATCTAATGTATATGTGGCAAAAACAAGTTTCATATCTAAATTATATTTTTTTATTTTATTTTTGCATATTTCTAAAGATTTTTTCGCTTTTTCTTTTAACTCTTCTTGTCTTTTTATATCTGATGGAGTAGCTTGCCTTTCTATTTTCACAATGTCTTGCTCAGAAATTTTATCTATTATTTCTTCCTTGTTTACCTTAGATACAACTCTTCCCATTTCTAGACCTTTATCTGTTTGAGCTATAACTAAATCTCCACTTTTTAATAGAAAGTTTTGCATTTCTGCATAACAAAGTTTTCCTGTTTTGGTAAATCTAATACCAAGCATTTTATTTTCCACTTTTTACCTTCCTTTATTTCATTAATTCTATAACCAATTTACATTTTTGCATATCTTCACTAGCATTTGCCAAAAGCGCTTTTTTTGCATCTTCTATTAATTGTATTTTAGCATACTTGCCTTCTTTTAACAATAAAAATTCCAAATATTCCACTGTGCTTCTATCTTTTAAATCTATTTCTTGGAATAATTCTATGAGCTTTAGCTTGTCTTTAGTATTCATGCCACAAATAACTGATTGAATTGTTGTATATTTCTTAAGAACATCTTCTCCCGCCATATTCAACAATTCTTTAATAGAGCCATCGGCAAATTCTAACATCGTAGAATCAATTTCTATGTTATTAGTTTTACAATATTCTTTCATTTCACTCATTGATAAATTTTCAAAGAATATATTGCTTGTCCTAGATAAAATTGTTGGTAACAAAGCATCAATATTACTAGTGATTAATATTATTATAACACTTTGTGGCGGTTCTTCTAATGTCTTTAGCAAAGTATTTTGAGCTGCAGAGTTCATTTTATCTGCATCATCAATTATATACACCTTATATTCTCCTAGAGCAGGAGCAATATACACATCTGATATAATTTCATCTCTTATTTGTTCTACCAATATGTTTTGCTTATCTTCTAGTTTGGTTATTAGTTTAAAATCCACACAATTATTTAAATTTTCATTATTTAATAATTTTTTAGAAAATTCTAAAGCAATTTTTAGTTTACCAATTCCCTCTTTACCATAAAATGTATATGCGTGAGAGATGGCTCCTGTATGTAAACTTTGGGCTATAATTTTCTTTGGCCCCGAGTGTCCTAAAATGTTTTCAAACATATTATATTTCTCCTATTTTGTTTAGAGGCCATATTCTAATATGTACTTTCCCATCTATTTTTTCTAATGGTACAACCCCAAAAACTCTACTATCCATACTTCCCTCTCTATTGTCCCCCATAACAAACACATGGTTTTCTGGTACTACTAATTCATAATATTCACCAGTTCTAGTGGTTTTTAGTCCTTCTGTAAGATATGTTTCTTCCAACAACTCATCATTTATAAACACTTCACCTTGTTCTGAAATAAATAGCTTATCTCCACCAACAGCAATTACCCTTTTAATATAACTTTTCTTTCCTATATCTAGCACATCATGTATAAACCAATTAACTCCTGAGTATTGCTCATATTTTGCATAAATATCTTCTTTATTGTATTCTGCAGTTTCTATTGGAGCCTCCAAGGTTACAATGTCTCCTCTTAATATTGTTTTATTAAACAATATTCTTCTTCCTACAAGCACTCTTTCTCCCTCAACCGCGGTCGGATACATTGAACTTTGTTTTATTCCAGCAATAGTCCCTATAAAAAAGTTAATAAGTGTATATATTACATACGCTATAACAAAACACAACACCCATTCTAAAATTTCGTTTGCCACTTTATTTTTTAAGATTTGTTTCAAAAGCTTTCCTCTTTTCTTTAATGTATACCTTCTCCTAAAGGCACAGAATCATCTACAAACAATACTTTCACTACATCATTATCCCCAGCAGCAAGTAACATTCCATTTGATTCTATTCCTCTCAATTTAGCTGGTTTTAAGTTAGTAATCATAGCTACTTTCTTTCCTATAAGTTCTTCCTCTTTATAATAGGGAACCAACCCAGATACAACTGTACGTTTCTCCGTTCCTAAGTCAACTTCTAATTTATATAATTTTTTTGCTCCCTCTATTTTTTCTGCAGATAATATTTGGGCTACTTTCATTTCTACTTTTTCCACTTCTTCAATGGTTATTTCTGGAGCTTTTTCCGCTTCTTCCACAACTTTTTCTTCCATCTTTTTATTTAACTCCTCTAATTTTTCCTTTTCATCTATTCTTGCAAAAAGCACTTTTGCATTTCCTACTTTTGAATTATTTTCTATCTTTCCAAAAGTTTCTATGCTACTTAAATCAGAATTACTACTGTTTATTTGTTCCATTATACTTTTTGAAGTAGTTGGCATAAATGGCTCCAACATTACAGCTATTATTCTTATAGCTTCTACTAAATTATATAGTACTGTCTTTAAACGTTCTTTACCTTCTTCTGTTTTTGCCAATATCCAAGGAGTAGTTTCATCTATATATTTGTTACTTCTTCTAGCTATATTCATAACTTGCTCAACAGCTTCAGAAACTTTTAAAGAATCCATTTTTTCTTTATATAGTTTTACTGCTTCTCCTATATAACCTTTTAAATCATTATCTACATCTTCTGATTCTTCTGTTACATATACATTTCCATCAAAATATTTGTTAACCATAGTAACACTTCTATTTACTAAGTTTCCAAGAGTATTCGCTAAATCTGTATTGTATCTATTTATAACAGATTCATAAGTTATATTTCCATCTTGAGAATATGGCATTTCAGATAAACAAAAATATCTAACAGCATCTGTTCCAAATTCTTTAGCAAGTTCATCTGCATATATAACGTTTCCTTTCGATTTGCTCATCTTGTCATTTCCAAAAAGCATCCAGCCATGTGCATAAATCTTTTTAGGAAGCGATTCGCCTAAAGCCATTAATATTATTGGCCAATAAATAGCGTGAAATCTTAGAATATCTTTTCCTATAACATGCAAATCTGCTGGCCAATTTTTATTATATGTTTCGCTTTTTTCATCCACTGTATAGCCTAAAGCTGTTATATAGTTAGACAAAGCATCTATCCAAACATAAGTAACATGTTTTTCATTAAAAGATACTGGTACTCCCCAAGTAAAAGATGTTCTAGAAACACATAAGTCTTGCAAACCAGCTTTTAAGAAGTTGTTCATTATCTCTTTTTTCCTAGATTCTGGTTCTATAAACTCAGGATGAGATTCAATATATTCAATTAATCTATCTTGGTATTTGCTGCATTTTAAGAAATAGGCTTCCTCTTTTGCTTTCTTCACTTCTCTTCCACAATCGGGACATTTACCATCTACTAATTGAGATTCAGTAAAAAATGATTCACAAGGTGTACAGTAAGAACCTTCATATTCTCCTAAATATATATCGCCTTGCTCATATAACTTTTTAAATATTTTTTGAACAGTATTCTCATGATAATCATCTGTTGTACGGATAAACTTATCATAAGTCGTATCCATTAAATCCCATATATTTTTAATTTCTCCTGCTATATTATCTACATATGCTTTTGGTGTAATTCCTGCGTTTTCTGCAAGCTCTTGAATTTTTTGGCCATGTTCATCTGTCCCTGTTAAAAAATATACATCTTTTCCTTTTAATCTATTATATCTAGCTATAGCATCTGTAAGAATTATTTCATATGTATTCCCTATGTGAGGTTTTTTTGAAGTATATGCAATAGCTGTTGTTATATAAAATTTTTCTTTATCCATTTCAATCCTCCGAAATATAAAATTTCACTTGTACAATTATATGATAGTTTTAACGTTTTGTCAATTTTTATACCTTTACTTTATACAGTATTTAAAGCAATTATGTAACTATTTTATTGTAATTAACTTTAAATTGTAATATACTGTATTATATAACAAGAAAGGAGACTTTTATGATAACAAATGACTTATTAGAAAATTTCAAAAAAGCTGTAAAAAACAAAAAAGTAGGGGTTATAGGAATTGGAATAAGTAACATTCCTGCAATAAAATATTTACATAATTTAGGCGCGCGTATAACAGCATTAGATAGGAACGAAACCTTAAGCGATGAAGCTAAAGAATTAAAAGAATCAGGCGTACAATTTATTTTAGGCGATAAATATTTAGACAGTTTGTGTGATTTTGATTACATTTTGCGTTCTCCTGGGGTAAAACCGTTTACTCCTCAAATTGAAGAAGCTATTAAAAAAGGTGCAAAACTTACATCTGAAATTGAACTCCTAATCGAGCTAGCTCCTTGCAAAATTATTGGAATAACAGGTAGTGATGGAAAAACAACAACTACTACTTTAACAGCAAAATTTCTAGAGCAAGCTGGTTTTAAAGTATGGTTAGGAGGTAATATTGGTACTCCCTTATTTAATAAATTAGATGAAATGCAACCAGAGGATGTTATTGTATTAGAATTAAGCAGTTTCCAACTTATGACTTTAACCAAAAGTCCAAACATATCTATAGTAACAAATATTTCACCAAATCACTTAGACTACCACAGAAGCTATGATGAATATATTGAAGCCAAAGAAAATATATTTTTATATCAACAAGAAGGAAAAGTTATATTTAATAAAGATGATAATATGACAAATAAATTTTTAAATGATATAACAAGCAAAGACGTATCTTGCGACACTTCATTCTTTAGCTTATTACCTTCAGACCAAAAAGGAGTATTCTATGATAATGGTGCTATTTACTACAACTCCGGATTAGATAAAACTCTTATTGAACATAAAGATAACATCCGTCTAGTTGGCATGCACAATATTGCAAATATTTGCGCTGCCGCTTCTGCTGTAATATCCTTTGCAGGGTCCCAAAGTATCGATGCCATAAAAAATGTTATTACAACTTTTGATGGAGTTAAGCACAGGATGCAATATATTAAAACGGTTAATGGGGTTACGTGGTATAACGATTCTATAGGCACTAGTCCTTCAAGAACTATGGCAGGTTTAAAATCTTTTGAAGAGAAAATAATATTAATAGCCGGAGGATATGATAAAAATATTCCTTATGATGTATTAGGCAAACCAATTTTAGATAACGTTAAAGAACTTGTTTTATTAGGGAAAACTGCTCCTAAAATTGAAGAAGCCGTGAGAAATGCTGAAAAAGAATTAAATATTCCTTCAAATGAATTATTAAATATTACCACTCTTAACTCTCTAGAAGAATGTGTAAACTACTGTCACCAAATTGCCAAACATGGAGATATTGTTGTAATGTCACCTGCATCTGCTTCTTTTGATATGTATAAAAACTTCGAACAAAGAGGAGACCATTTTATATCTTTAGTAAATGGATTAAATTAAATATATAAAAAACAAGGCTTGAAATTCAAGCCTTGTTTTATTCTATAAAATTATCCTTAAATTCTTTAACTATTTTCTTCAAAACAGCCAATTGTTTATCTGTTAAATATACATCTTCTATTTCCTTTGCCGGAACTTCTAAAGAATCTGCAAACAATGTATCTAAACTCATATTTAAAACATTTGCCAACCTAATTGATGTTGTAATACTAGGCGCTTTTATTCCTCTTTCAATATCTCCCAAAAAGTTTTGAGATACACCAATTTCTTCAGCTAAAGCAAACTGAGTCATGTCTTTATTTAATCTTCCTTGTCTTACTCTCTTTCCTAACATTTTTAAATTCAAATAACTTGCCATTTTTCTCACCTATAACTAAATATATAGTAATAGTGTGTAAAACAAAACAATCTTTTAGTTTGAATAAGAACACACATAGTGTTAATCCATCTTAATTGTTATGTAAGCATTAGCTGTTGCATATTCTTTTAAATGAGATATACTAACATCTATATAGAGTTTACCGATTTCAACATCTTGTAACACTTCTTTATTTAAAATATTTACAATAGGTCTTTCCTTGCAATTTTTATCATTTAAAATCTCGACATCTAAAAAAACTATTTTATCTCCATATTCTCTGGATAATGCTTTATATACTGCCTCTTTTGCTGCAAATCTACCTGCATAATATTGATACCTAATTGTTTCGGATTTTTTATCCCCAACTTCTATTTCTTTCTGAGTATACACTTTCTCTTTAAACCCCTCTGTATTTAATATAGCTTCTTTTATTCTTTCTACTTCAATTATATCTGTACCACAAAAACCTTGCATGTATATATCCTGCCTTTCACTTATTATTGTAAAATTTTATCATAAACATTGATTTTTTTCAAATTTTATATTACAGTAATTATAATATTAAGTAAAGTATATTATTTATATTTGAGTTAACTCTAGTGCCCAATTAGAGTTAACGTATTCCTTTATTTATCAATAATAATTTTGGTGAGGTATACATGAAAAATTTAGAAGAATTAACGCAAATTGAAGATAAATTAAGCTTAATTACAAATAGAGAAAGGCTCTTACAATATGTAGAGACAACACAAGATTATTTAGATGTGTTTTCTATGCTTAATGATGACGAAAAGTTTGAGGTGCTACGTAGTGATTTTTTTAAAAAACAAGGGTATTTTCTAAAAAGACTAGCTTTAGGAGCTATTAAAGATGAAAAAATTAAAAGTAAATTATTAAAAAATGGTTATATAAAAACAATAGTGGACGATTCAATTTTATATGAACAAATGTTAATATCTTTATCTTACGAAAAGCAATTGGAACTCTTACAAGATGGTACCACTATAGAACAATTAGGGCTATCTTCCTACAAAATAACAGGAATAGTAAAGAAACTGTCTCCCGAACATATATCACACCTTATGAGCAATCCTGAGTTAATTGAAAAAATAGGCATTGATAAATACAGTGTGCCTGGATTATTGTCCAAAATCGAGGATGATAAATTAAAAGAAGAAACTATGGCAAAATACGATTTAACAGCTAGTGAAAAAACAAATATTTTAACTTCTTTTTCATATAAATACAAAACCTATTATCTAGCTACAACCCCAGATTTAAATAAAAACGATATTATAAGAATAATTGGCTCTTTCAAAAAAGATGATTTGGCAATTTTTTTACAATCAAATCAAGATTTTATGAAAGGAAAAAATATCCGCACATTTGATATAGTGCGAAAGCTTGACAGCGAACAACAACTAGAATTTATAAACAATATGCCACAATTAAATCTAGATGAAAAAGAAACTAGGATGATTATTGCAGGCCTTTCAAACGAGACAAAAGAAAAAATAGATCCAAGTTCAATAGAATCCAGTCTTAGACCTCTTTTAAACTTAAAATTAGAAAACTGGAATGGCGATATTCGCAAAATGAATCAAATAATACCAGATTTAGATGGCGATTTAGAAGTATATAAGGATTTAGATGAACTTTTATACACAGCACCATTAACATTAGGCGACCAAGATAAACAAAAGCTTTTAGAACTTGCTAAAATGTGTCCCAATATGATTATTTGCGATAATCTTGCGATTGGTTCATCAACAGGAAAAGAATTCATAGAAGGAGAGCAATGGATAGCTTCCGTTATTGAAAAAATAAATCCAGAGTGGACAGATGTACAAAAAATGGCTTTTATCGACACCGAGGTGGGCAAAAAGATTAGTTATTCCCCAAACTTCGGAACTGAAGTAGAAGCCCCTGGTGATGAAAGGGCTTTATGGAAAATCATATCAAGCGGATATGGTGTATGCAATGGCATTGCTCAAGTAGAACAATATTTATTTTCTAAGGTAGGAATCCAAAGTGATCTAATGACTTCAGGTGTTCACGCATTTTTAAAAGTTAGTGGAATAGAAATTCCTACTAAAGATGGAATTAAAAAAGGCGATACTCTTGTTGATCCAACTTGGAATTTAGCAGCATCAAGATATGGTGGAAAACCACAACATTTTTGTAACGGTTATGATGAGATAAGAAAAGCTGATATCGATTCTAACGGCAAGGACCATAATTGTCACAAAAATGAAGAATTAGAACATGCCGATTTAATTCACATGGACGAAGAATCTCTAAGAGAAATCTATTCAAGCATAGGCATCGCAGATAAGGATGGTCAATTTCCAATAGCGGAACTACTAGACGAAATCGAACAATTAAACAATGCACAAATAAGTACAAAAGAGAATATAATAAAGCGAATGGAATTACTTAAGAAAGCTTGTCCAGAGTATGCGCAATGTATAAACTCAACTCAAAATATTTTAAGCAAGGCCGTCTTTACCCGCGGCAATAATTTTGACTATGATAGATGCGTTGTTTCAAGAGTATATGATAAATCTGATCCAAACAAATCCCCAGTATTGTATACCTATTTTGACAGTCCAGATGAAGGAGAAATGTTTTTTTATGCTGATAAACAATCTGGAGATTTCAAACAACTTCCAAAAGAATACTTTCAACAAAAGTTTGACTGCTATGATATGGACAAAGAAAAAAACGGCGGTCTAATGACATGGGAGTATGAATTAGAAGAGGAAGATTTGACTAGAAGCTCAGGAAATATTGAAGCAACTAAAGAAATAAAAAGTGAGGAATTAGAACTATGACTATATTAACAAATAATGGTAATAATGACGCGTTTTCTACTAGCAAACAGATAAAGAATTCGTTTATTGAACAACTAAAACAACAAGTAATTATTCCTGATTCGAAAAGAACTAAAACCAATGTTGAAACAGATATACGTCCAGGAGACGGATTAGGATTAAACTCAAAAATAACCGGATAACTTTTAAAAGGCTATATAAATTTAACATTTTTACTTCAAAGTCTTGACTTTACTTGGTTATAATGCTATAATCATTAAGGTCAGCGGGGTGTAGCGCAATTGGTAGCGCACGTGGTTTGGGACCATGGGGTTGCAGGTTCAAGTCCTGTCACTCCGACCATAATATAGCAAAAGCAGAGCTAAAATATTGGCTCTGCTTTTGTTTAAATCATTCATGATGTTATTTTACATAGATAACAAAAATTTAGCACTATTGACTTTGTTTTTTGTGCTGATATAATATATTTGTTAACTTATTATGGAGGATTATTATGAAAGGTTTTAGATTAAATCCCGATAAAGAATATGTCGAAAAAATAATTACAGGTACTTTAAAAAAGGATGGTCATTGTCCTTGTCAAGTGAAGTCTGACGATACCACTCTTTGTCCATGTGACAAATTTATAACAGAAGGGAAATGTTGTTGTAAATTATTTATACCAATAGAATAAATTTCCACCAGCTTAGCTGGTGGTTTTTCATTTTCGGCTAAAAGCCTATACTACTGGCTTCCACTAAAGTGGCCTTTTGCGACTGACATTTGCAATTGTCACTCGCTACCCTTTAAAAGGGTCTATATCCTCTATC
>JAFYUV010000002.1 GCA_017549425.1 Clostridia bacterium
GGAACTTTTGGTGCAGCAAGTGTTTTATTAAAACCAGGTGCAGAAGGATCTGGATTAATAGCAGGAGGAAGTGTAAGACCAATTCTTGAACTTGCTGGATATAGAGATATAAAAACAAAAGTTATAGGTACAAACAATCCAAGAAACGTAGGATATGCAACAATAAATGCATTAGAAAATATGGCAACAGCTGAAGAAATAGCTAAAAAAAGAGGAAAAAAAGTAGAAGAAGTAATGTAGATAAAATATAACACATTGGAAATGTATAAGGGACAATGTGCAAATTGACTTTTAGATAAAAGAATTGAAAATATAGTGAAGAGTAAAGAGATAGTGAGTAGCACAAAATTTGCTCTTCGCAAATTTTGAAGGAGGGAAAAAGCGAGATGGAATTAGGAAATATAAAAGCAAGCCAAGAAAAAGTTACAAGAAGAAGAGTTGGCCGTGGAATGGGTTCTGGCTTAGGTAAAACATCAGGAAGAGGACATAAAGGACAAAAAGCAAGATCTGGCGGTGGAGTTAGACGTGGATTTGAAGGTGGTCAAACACCATTATATAGAAGATTACCAAAAAGAGGTTTTAAAAATATTCATGCATCTACATATACAGAAGTAACATTAACAATGCTTAACCAAAGTAAATCAGAAGAAGTAACAAGTGAAAGCTTAATTGCAGATGGAATAATAAGCAAAGCAAATGATGGTATCGTTGTTTTAGCTACTGGAAGTTTAGATAAAAAATTAACAGTAAAAGCAACAAGATTTACAAAAGCTGCTAAAGAAAAAATCGAAGCAGCTGGTGGAAAAGCAGAGGTGATTTAATTTGTTCCAAACAATTAAAAATGCTTTCAAAACACCTGATGTAAGAAAGAGAATATTATATACATTATTATTAATTGTAATATTCAGATTAGGATGTCATATATCTGTACCAGGAGTTGACACTATTGCACTTAGCAATTTAGCACAAGTACAATCAAATGGAATTTCTGGACTTATAGATTTAATATCAGGAGGGGCTTTTTCAAGATTCTCTATATTTGCAATGACAATAAGTCCATATATTACAGCCTCAATTGTTATTCAATTATTAGGAATGGTAATTCCTTCTTTAGAAAGAATAATAAAAGAGGGAGGAGAAGAAGGAAAAGCAAAAATAAACAAATATACAAAAATGCTTACATTAATTTTAGCTTTAGCAGAAGCAATAGGTATATATATGTCATATAGCAGTACATATTCTGCATATGGAGTATTTATAAATCCTGGATTTAAAACAGCTGCATTAATAGTATTATCATTAGTTACAGGTACTGCTCTTTTAATGTGGTTAGGAGAACAAATTACAGCTAAAGGTATAGGAAATGGAATTTCAATAATTATATTTATTGGTATTATATCTTCTTTACCATCTGCTGTAAAAGAAATATATCAACTAATGTTTACACAAGTAGGATTTAGTACAACAGGATTATTAATAGCTTTAGCTATGGTAATAGGAGCTGCTGTATTAGTAGCAGGAGTTGTATTTGTACAAGGGGCAGAAAGAAAAATTCCTGTACAATATGCAAAAAAAGTAGTAGGAAGAAAAATGTATGGAGGACAAAATACACATATTCCATTTAAATTAGCAATGGCTGGAGTAATGCCAGTAATTTTTGCTTCATCATTTATGACATTTCCTGCAATGATAATACAAATGTTCAACGCAAATATTGCAGAACAAACTGGATTTTGGGCAACAATATATAAATTTTCAATGGCAAGTTCAACATCACAAGTAGGAATTGGATACACAATTGCCAATGCTATAGTATATTTATTATTAATACTAGGATTTACATATTTTTATACATATGCAACATTTAATCCAGCTGAAGTATCAAATAATATAAAGAAAAATGGTGGTTTTATACCTGGAATAAGAGCAGGTAAACCAACAACAGAATATTTATCATCAATAATGAGTAAATTAACATTATTTGGAGGATTGTTCTTAAGTTTAATAGCAATACTTCCAATGTTAATGAGATTTACAGGATTAAATATGGCTTTTGGAGGAACATCAATACTTATCGTTGTAGGTGTAGCTCTAGAGACAGTACAACAATTAGAATCTAGATTAGTGATGAGACATTATAAAGGATTTTTAGAATAAAACGAATGAAAAGCGGCATCTTGCACATTTTGAATATAAGCAAAATGTGCAACTTACCACTTTTGCTTCGTTTTTTGTTAATGTTAAACTAAAATAAAAAAATATAAAAAAGTTAGAGCGAATCAAAAGCAAGTATTACAAGGAAAACGAATGAAAAATTTTGAAATAGTACAAAGGTACATTGAAAAATTTTGAGTGAAGTTTGACGTAGTAAGACGAAGGTTTTCATTCGTTCGGATTGGAGAAAAGAATGTTTATAGTATTATTAGGAGCACCAGGAAGTGGAAAAGGAACAGCAGGAAAAATAATAGCAGAAGATTTAAAATTAGCACATATATCAACAGGAGATTTATTTAGAGAAAATCTAAAAAACGAAACAGAATTAGGAAAAGAAGCAAAACAATATATGGACAAAGGTGAACTTGTTCCAGATGAAGTAACAATAAAAATGCTAAAAGAAAGATTAATAGCAAGCGATGTAGAAAACGGAGCAGTTTTAGATGGATTCCCAAGAACAGGAGTACAAGCAGTTAGTTTAGACAATA
>JAFYUV010000017.1 GCA_017549425.1 Clostridia bacterium
GAAGTTCACATGCGAACGCTGCGGAGATAGCTACACTGAATCAATTCCTAAGCTTGACCACACATGCAAAGCAGTAGAAACAAAGAGAACTGAAGCAACATGTGAGACTGCTGGTAAGATTGAAGAAGTTTGCTCTTGCGGCAAGGTGCTTAGCACAAAGACAATCGATGCTCTTGGTCATAACTGTTCTGTGAATAGTTACAAGGTTGAGGAAAACAAATCTATAACTGTTACGAGTACTTGTTCTGATTGCAACAATACCTATAAGTTTGTTGTAGCATTTGTTGACAAGGAAACCGGTAAGAATGTGGATATCGAGCTTGTTACAAAGAACGGTAGAAAACTACTTAACTTTGTAAATGCTTCCAATTGTGTAGTAAAAATCTGCACAACCGGCAAAGCTGGTAACCTGGTGCTTCAGCAGAGTAAGAAACAATTCGAGATGAAAGCTATCAATGCAAACAACGTAGAACTTGTACAGAAGTCTCCCAATGTTGGTGGTACTTTCGTTCTTTACGATGAGATTACTAACATGAAGCTTGAGTTTATTATAGTTTTCAACTATGATTAATCTCAGAGGTCCCCTAATTAATTTTAGGGGACCTTTTTTGTCATTTTTTTTAAATATATTATATATATTTCGACAAAATAGTATGTGGGAATTTGTTACAATGTTTGCATAGAGGAGTGGAAAAAATGAAATACAAATATATAGATATAGAGAATAAATTGTTAATAGAATTAAATGAGGAAATAGATATAGACACCTGTACTACTTTAAGAAGTGTTGTAGATGGATATATTTTAAAATATAACCCTAGAGAGTGTGAATTAGATATGGAAAAGGTAAATTTTATGGATAGTTCTGGTATTGGCTTTATAGCAGGGAGATATAATTTAGCTAAGATGTTAGGATGTGATTTGGTTATAAAAAAGCCGAATGCAAGTATAAGAAAGCTATTAGAGATGTCGAGCATTTCTAAGAATATAAAGGTGGTATAGATGAATAATAAAATTGAATTGATAGTAAATGGAATATTAGAGAATGTGAGCGTTGTTAGAGTGTGCATTGCTGCTTTTTTGGCAAAGCAAAATATTACAATAGATGAATTGTCTGACATAAAGACCGCTGTGTCTGAAGCTGTTACAAATAGCATTGAACACGGTTATGTAGAAACCAAAGGGAATGTAAATGTTATTGCAAAAATTGCTAACGTAGATAATATGGTGTTTCTTGTGGTAGAGGTAAAAGATAACGGAATAGGAATTCAAGATGTTGGACTAGCTACTACCCCGGCGTATACTAGCAAGCCAGAGCTAGAACATGCTGGGATGGGATTTACTATAATGGAAACATTTATGGATGAGGTTGTTATTGATTCTACAATTGGCCAAGGTACAAAAATTACAATGACAAAAAGATTAAGAACTGTAAAGGAATAGGAGAAAGCAATGAGTAAAGAAAAAGTGTTATATTCATGTTATTTAGAAAATTTTAAATGTAAATATTATATTACAAAATCTATTAAAACATTCAGTGACAATAAAAATAAAATTATAACCTACGGAGTAAAAATTGATTTGGTAAATCATAATAGTATAAAAGAACAAGCTATTTTAAAAGAAGTGGGAATAAATGAAAATGA
Source organism: Clostridia bacterium (assembly GCA_017549425.1). Taxonomy (GTDB): domain Bacteria; phylum Bacillota; class Clostridia; order TANB77; family CAG-465; genus UMGS1649. The sequence continues at coordinate 1,647 of JAFYUV010000017.1, forward strand.
TGTTAAAGAATATATAACAAATTTATACAATAGGCAAGTTACTCCAAAAGCATTAAAACATATAGCTACTAATATATAAAATAAATTGAAAAAATTCTCTTTTTATGTTATCATATATATGTGATAAGTGAGGGAGAGTTTTGTTTTTTTTAGTAGAAGAGAGTTCGTTAAATAAAAGAATAGATATTGTATTGAGTGAAAAATTAAATATTACAAGAGGATTGTCTCAAAGATTAATAGAGACGACTAAAGTGCTGGTTAATGGGGCGGCGGTTAAAGCTTCATATAAATTAAAATTAAACGATAAAATAGATGTTTTTGAGTTAGAAAACGAAGAACGAAAAATTATAGCTAAAGAAATTCCTATTAATATAGTTTATGAGGATGACGACGTTATTATTATAGACAAAGACAAGGATATGGTAGTACATCCCGGAAATGGAAATTATGAAGAAACTTTAGTTAATTCTTTAATGTTTTCACATAAAGAAAGTTTGTCTGGAATTAATGGCGTTATAAGGCCCGGAATAGTGCATAGAATAGACAAAAACACAACAGGCATAATAGTTGTCGCTAAAAATGATAATGCTCATAAAAGTCTTTCTGAACAATTTAAAGCGCATAGTATAAACAGAAAATATGTTGCTTTGGTAGAAGGAATAATAGAAAAGGATAAACTAAAAATAAACTTACCAATAGGCCGTGATGAAAAAAATAGAATAAAGATGGCGGTGACAACTAAAAATTCAAAAAATGCAGTGACAAATATAACAGTATTAAAAAGATATATAAAAAGTAATTACACTTTGGTTGAGGCCGCTTTAGAAACAGGAAGAACTCATCAAATAAGAGTTCATATGTCATATATTGAGCACCCTCTAGTTGGAGATGATACTTATGGCAAAAAGACAAATGAATTTGAAGTGGTGGGGCAATTATTACATGCTAAATTGTTAGGGTTTAAACATCCTTCAAGTGATAAGTATGTGGAATTTAGTTCAGAGATTCATGAAGATTTTAAAAAAGTATTAGAGTGTTTGGATAAAAAAGAAGAACAGCAATAAATGCTGCTCTAGAATCTATATAAACATAAGCTTATGATAATATAGTATATGTAAAATTATAAAAGAGGTGATTAGGTGGAAGAAAGACTTAATAAATTTATATCATCTTGTGGTGTGTGCTCTAGAAGAAAAGCTGACGAATTAATCGTAGCGGGAAGAATTGCGGTTAATGGAGAAGTGATTAAAGAATTAGGGTATAAAGTAAAAGAAACTGATGAAGTGATGCTAGATAATGAAATTATACAAGAAAATATAGATAAAAAGTACATAATGCTAAATAAACCGATTGGATATGTTACAACAGTTAAAGAGCAATTCGCTAGACCTTGTGTAACAGATTTAATTAAAGAGGAAGGAAGAGTTTTTCCAATAGGGAGATTGGATATGTATTCAGAAGGATTGCTTCTTTTAACTAACGATGGGCATTTTGCAAACAAAGTTATTCATCCTCGTAACCATATAAGAAAACTATATGAAGTCACTTTAAATAAAGAAGCATCTCAAAATGATATTGATAAACTAATAAACGGAATAGATATTGGTGGATATATAACGAAAAAGGCAGAAGTAGAAATGATTTCTTCTAAAAAATTAGAAATTGCAATATATGAGGGAAAAAATAGACAAATTAGAAAAATGTGTGAAGCTATCGGTTTTAAGGTTATGAGCTTAAAGAGAGTAAAGATTGGAAAACTTGAATTGGGAAAATTAAAACCAGGTGAGTATGTATTACTAAAAAATGAAGACATTCAGAAGATATTTAAATAAAAACGACTTATACAAAAGTATAAGTCGTTTGTTGCTATTAATGTTTTCTTTTCCTTGCGGCTTCTGATTTCTTTTTTCTTTTTACGCTTGGCTTTTCGTAATGTTCTCTTTTCTTTATTTCAGCAAGCACACCAGATTTAGCACATTGTCTTTTAAAACGTTGTAATGCGTTATCTAGTGTCTCATTTTCTTTTATTTTAATTCCTGGCATTAAATTTCCCTCCCTTCAGTGGGAAATACATTATTTCACATAAGTATTTCAAATTACTCATAAAATTATACTATAAAATTAGTTTTAAGTCAACATGTAATATGTTTTTTTAAAGTGGGTAATACTAATTTAATAGTAGAAACATTGACTAAAAGCTGTATTTGTAGTAATATTAATGTATCAAACGTGGAGGAAATCATGAAATTAGATTTAGATTATAAAAAGATTTGGTCAGAGGTAATAACAACTTCGCTTATAATTATTATATCTGCAGTTGCAATTATTTCATTTATTGTTATTTCAGATCAAAGTGTAGATATATATAATCCAAGCAATAAGATTGCAGTATCTGTGGGTAGTGACAGGATAGAAGAAGTATTGTCTTTATTGCAAAGTAAATATATGGGTGAGTTAGATGTAAATGAATTAACAGAGGGGGCTATTGAGGGAATTTTATCTAAAATAGAAGACCCGTATACTAGATATCTTACAGAAGAAGAGTATCTTGAACAAACTAGAGATTCTGCAGAAGAATATTCGGGTATTGGTATACATATGTCATGGAGCTTGAAAACGGGAAACTTAAGAATTATTGGAGTAATGCCTGACACTCCGGCTAAAAAAGCGGGGTTAAGAGCTGGAGATGTGATAGTTAGCGTTGATGGAGTGTCTGTTACAATGGATAATATTACAACTATATCTGACGCTATTAAAGGCGAAGAAGGAACAACTGTAAAATTAGTTGTAGCACGTGAAGGTAAAAATATAGAATTTTCTATGCAACGAGCTCATATTATAGCGAATAATATTGAATCAAATATAATAGATAACATTGGATATATCAGAATATTACAATTTGATACTGACGTATACGAACAATTCAAAGCAGAATATGATAAATTATTAGAGAAAAACGTAAAAGGGTTAATTATAGACTTAAGAGATAACCCAGGAGGATTAGTTAATGAAACTATAAACATAGCTAATCTCTTGATAGATAACGGAACAATATTGAAGGTTATGTATGGAGACAACACTGTAAAATCATATAAAGCAAATTCAACACAATGTGAAATTCCATTAGTTGTTTTAGTAAATGAAAATAGCGCTAGTGCTTCTGAAATATTAGCTGGAGCAATTAAGGATTTGAAACAAGGTGTAGTCGTTGGAACAACAACTTTTGGTAAAGGCATAATGCAGTCTGTAATAGGATTAGAAGGTGGCGGGGGGCTGTCTATAACTTCAGCAAAGTTTTATACAGCTTCTGGTACAGAAATACATGGAGTTGGTATAGAACCTAATATTGAAGTCGAACTAACTTCAGGATTAAATTTAGATGCCGTTATTTGTACCTCAAAGGATAATCAATTTAATGAGGCTGTAGAACAAATAAATTCTATGTTGAATGATTTGTAACAAAAAAGTAATATTAATCATAGCAATCGTGTAAGGACAATAATTAATTTGAACCAAATCAACATAATAATGAAACAAAACAGGCTGGAAGGCCTGTTTCGTTTTGACAAAAACAGCGAAAAATGATATAATTTGGCACATATTAAGAGGTGATTTTATGGTTGCCAAGGAAACTTTGTCACAGATAAGAAAAGATGTAGAGTCTTATATTGGTGAGGAAATTTTTATCCAGTCTAATGCAGGAAGAAATAAAAAAATTAACAAAAGAGGTACAATAGATAGTGCATATTCTAATTTGTTTATAGTTAAAGAAGCAGATAGTCAAAGAAAATTGTCTTATAGTTATGCAGATGTTGTTATGAACTCTTTGGAAATAACAAAGGTTAATGATGGTCAAGTAATTATGGATTACAATTTTGAGCAACCTAAAAGATATGTACAATTATAAGATACAAATGAGCACATGTTAACATGTGCTTTTTATATTTTTGTCGAATATTGTAAAAGATTATTTTGTATGAATAGCAAGAGATTCAAAGAGAAACACATAATTTTTAATAATATGTTGATAATCTTGAAATATAAGTGTTATACTAGAAAAGTAAAAAAAATACAAAAAGGGTATTGACAAGAACAAATGTACACTATATAATATTGTCAAACAAACGTTCATGCGTTTAAGGAGGTTATTATGATATCAGAAGAAAGAAAAAAAGCGTTAGATATTGCTTTATCACAAATTGAGAAGAATTTTGGAAAAGGTTCAGTAATGAAATTGGGAGAAGTTGGAAAAGTTGCTGTTGATGCAATTCCAACAGGAGCATTAAGTTTGGATATAGCTCTTGGAATTGGTGGTGTGCCTAGGGGAAGAGTGGTTGAAATATATGGACCAGAATCTTCTGGTAAGACAACGGTTGCTTTACATATGATAGCAGAAGCTCAAAAAATGGGTGGAATAGCTGCATTTATTGATGCAGAGCATGCATTAGACCCAGTATATGCTAAAAATCTGGGAGTAGATGTAGATAATTTAATAGTATCTCAACCGGACACAGGGGAACAAGCTTTGGAAATAACAGAGCAATTAGTAAGAAGTGGAGCTATAGATATAGTTGTAATAGATTCTGTTGCGGCTTTAGTGCCTAAGGCTGAAATTGATGGGGAAATGGGAGACTCTCACGTGGGATTGCAAGCAAGACTTATGTCTCAAGCATTAAGAAAATTAACAGGTGTTTTGGCTAAATCCAAAACCGTAGCGGTATTCATTAACCAATTGCGTGAGAAGGTTGGAATTATGTTTGGTAACCCAGAAACAACTCCTGGTGGAAGGGCTTTAAAATTCTATGCTTCGGTTAGACTAGATGTAAGAAAACAAGAAGCTATTAAAATAAATGGAGAAAATATGGGAAATAGGACAAAGGTTAAAGTTGTAAAAAACAAAGTAGCGCCTCCATTTAGAGAAGCTGAATTTGATATTGTTTATGGAAAAGGAATATCTACTTCAGGGTGTATTCTTGATTTAGCTGTAAACTTGGATATTGTAAACAAAAGCGGTGCGTGGTTCTCTTATAACAGTGAGAAAATAGGACAAGGAAGAGAAGCAGCAAAACTTTATCTTGAAACACACGCTGAAACAATGGCTGAGATAGAGAAAAAAGTAAGAGATAATTTTAATGAAGCTTTTGAAAAAAGCTTGGTTGATCCAATAGATGATACTGATGATGAAGATGAAATTGAAGATTAAGTGAGGATTTAATATGGAGTTTGAAATGGCTAAGCAAAAAGCGATTAGCTATATAGGTATTTCTAAAAAAACAGAAGCAGAAGTGTATAAGAAGCTAAAAAATCTTAAATTTGAGGAAGAAATTATTGATAAAGTAATAATTTATTTGAAAGATTTAAAATATATAAATGATAATGAATATGTTAAAGCTTTTATTAGACAGGAAAAGAAAATGGAGAAATACTCTGTATTAGAACTCACACAAAAGTTGTTGATTAAGGGGATAAATAAAGACTTAGTTGAAAGAGAAATTGGATATCTAGCAGAGACAGACTACGAGGAACGCATTATAGCTAGATTAAAAAAATCAAAATTATCCAATTTAGAACCTATAAAGGTAAAAAATTACTTGTATAGAAGAGGATTTAGAATAAATGAATGAAGAAAAATTAGAAGTTGTTGAAAATAAATATTCTGTGTCTATATCGAATTTTGAAGGACCGCTAGATTTGTTATGCTTTTTAATTAGTAAAAACAAGAAAGATATTTTTGAAATTTCGCTTAGTGAGTTAACAGATAAGTATATTGAATATTTGGACAGCATGAGTCAAATGAATATGGAAATAGCGACAGAGTTTTTAGTAATGGCATCTACTTTGCTATATATAAAATCAAAGAAATTGCTTCCGGTACTAGAACCTGAACAAAACGAAGAATTTGAAGAAATGACTGAAGAAGAGCTTTTGCAAAAAATTGCTATATACAAGATGTATAAAGAAAAACAGGAACAGTTATTACAAATGTATAGGGATAATTTTGGGGCTTTTGAAAAATTACCTGAAAAAATAAAGGCGAAAAATGAAACTTTTATTCCGGCAAATTTAAGTGTTCAAAATATTTTGCAAAGTTATTCGGATATTAAACAAAAAAATGATGACAAAATTAATAAAAAGGCAGAAGAAATAGAGAAAATTGCAATATATGAAAAAGTAACTGTTAAAAGCAAAGTGAAAATTATTTTAGATTATTTTAAAAAGAAAACCACTTTCATATTTGGCAAATTATTTAGTAAAACAAATAACAAAAAAATAGATATTGTAACTGCTTTTTTAAGTGTATTAGAATTATCTAGACTAAAACAAGTAAAAGTTAATCAAGAAGGCTTGTTTGGTGATATAGTTGTTGAACAAATTGGTAATGGTGATTTTGATATTTCTCTTCTAAAAGAATAAATTAGTAAAAATTGTAAATAATATAACAGGTGAGTATTATGATTATTCTACTACCTGTTATTTTTTTATCTGTGCTTTTGTTAATTCCGGTTAGGATGCGTGTAAAACTTAGTTTTTTTTTAGAATATAATCAAAATAAGATTAACATTAAAGGATTAAACGAAAATTATATTTTATTAAAAATTTTATACTTCATTCCAGTATATAAAAAAGATATATTCTTATCTAAAGATTCTAGAAAAAAGAAGAATAAAAAAACAGGAATAAAAAAATATTTGCATTTAATAAAAAAGTTTAAAGTTATTAACTTAAATTGTATACTGGGATTTAATTCTTATGATTATATAAGTAACGCAAAATTAATGGCGTTATTTAATGTGCTGTTTCCTAGCATAATAAATGTTTTTGGAGTTAATATACAAAATATACAATATGAAACAGTAATTACAAATGAACCGTTTTTATTAGAAATTGATTCTGTTTTTTCTATATGCGTTGTAAAAGTTTTGATGGAATATTTAAAAAAGAAAAAGAAATTGAATAATTCTTAAACTAAGGTAACATATTATTTGTGTAAAAGAAAAGGAGAAGAGTATATGTCAGAACATCCAATAGAAAATTTAATGGTAACAGCTATGAGCTCTTTAAGAGATATGATAGATGTTAATACTATTTTGGGGGACACTATAGAGACTGTAGATGGCACAGTTATAATCCCAGTGTCAAAAGTATCTTTTGGCTTTGCGGCAGGAGGTAGTGAATTTAATACTAATAAACTTAATAAATTTTCAGAAAATGCAAAATTACCTTTTGGAGGTGGAAGTGGAGCAGGGGTAAAGATAAATCCTGTAGCCTTTTTAGTAGTGAAAGATAGCAATGTAAAATTATTAACTGTAGAGGCAGATAGACCGCTAGACAAATTAGTAGACATTGTTCCGGATTTGTTAGATAAAACAATGGAGCTAGTAAATAGTAAGCTTTGTAAAAATAAAAAGCCAATAAACATGGAAAATTAAGTTCTTGCCATTTAAGGTTTAATTCTTAAATGGCTTTATTTATATGGAGGTGATTAAAATAGTAACAGTTACAAAGAGAATAAAAAAAGGTAAATCATCAAATCTGGTGCAAGAATTAAAGAAAAAGTTTAAGGAGTGTGCGGATTTAGTAGTAAGACCAATTACAGACAAAAAATCAGAAAACCTTGATATTTATATTTTTTATTTTAATAACTTAGTAAATATAGAAATTGTGGATATAGATATTTTAAGACCAATTTGTACAAATTTAAAAAACTTAAAAAACAAAAAGGATTTGCATGATTTTATAATTTCAGGTAACGTATATCATGCAGAGATTTCTTCTTTAAGTAATATAAATGAAATATGTGATAAATTATATGATGGCAACTTTGTTATTGTATGTGAAGATGAAGCATATATTTTTGACGCCAAGAAATATGAAAAAAGGAGTATAGGAGATGCTTCTGTAGAGGCTTCTGTAAAAGGTGCAAAAGATTCTTTTATTGAAATTGCTGCTACAAATTTATCTTTAGTAAGACGTAGAATTAGAAGTAATAAATTTAAAAGTGAACAATTTGAAGTGGGAAGTGAAGCTAAAGTTAAAATTTACATGGTATATATGGAGGGTGTTGTTAATGACGAAGTTTTGAGTAATGTTAGAGAAAAAATTAATATAATTCAAGTAAACGCAATTACTTCTCCTTCTGCTTTTGAAGAAAATATTTGTGAAAGAAACAAGAGTATATTTCCGCAGTTGGAGTATACTGAAAGGCCAGATAAATTTTGCTCATGTATTATAGAAGGAAAAGTGGGGATTTTTGTTGATGGAATACCTATAGGCTATATTGCCCCAGGGTTGTTTAATATGCTTATGCAAGATCCAGAAGAATATTCAATCAGCCCGACTATGGCAAATATAAAAAGACTATTAAGGTATATTGCATTATTTATTTCTTTACTACTTGCAGGATTTTACGTAGCCATAACAACGTTTCATCCAGAAATGTTACCAACAAAACTAGTAATGTCTATAGTAAGAAGTAAACAGGATGTCCCTTTTCAAACATATACAGAAGTTATTATAATGTTAATTGCTTTTGAGATGATTTTGGAGGCTGGCGCAAGACTCCCTAAAAATATAGGGCAGACTATATCAATTATAGGGGGATTAATTATAGGGGATGCTGCGGTAGTTGCAAAACTTGTATCTCCTGCGGTTGTAGTTGTTGTTGCCGCTGTTGGAGTAAGTGGTTTTATAATTCCTAATCAAGATTTAACAAATGCAATAAGAATTTGTAGATTTGGTTTGGTTATTCTAGCATCTATTGCTGGCTTTTTTGGTCTATCATTTGGGATAGCAATGGTGTTGCTTTACTTGGCTTCTTATGAATCGTTTGGGCATCCATATATGAAACCGTTTGTGGCGGGGAACTATAATCAGATGACTAAGGATACGTTCATTAGAGGTAGTTTAAACAATAAGAAAAAAATATGGTGGTGATTGGATGAAAAAATATTACATAGTAATTCAATTTTGTTTGGCTCTAATTGTTTTTTCGTTAATTGGTGAGGATGTAATACCTACTAAAGTTGACGTTGAATATTTGGAAGTAATACAGGTTCTTGGCTTTGATGAACTGGAAAATAAAGTTAGAGTAACTGCAATTTTAAAAGAGTCATCACAAGGGGATGGGGGGGCACAATCTGGGGGTGCTGTAACTCCGGGAACCGGTAAAATATTAACTGTAGAAGGTGAAACTTATAGTCAAGCAATAGATATTTTAAGAAACATTACAGAAAAATATATACCAATAAGTCATGTTGAATATTTTATAATTGGGGATGAAACGGCAAAGAAAAGCTTAAGAAATGTTGTTGATTTTATATCTAGAACTGATGAAACCAGGGTTACAGCAGGAGTTTTAGTATCACAGGAAATGACGGCGGAAAGTTTTTTAACAAAGGTAAATGAAGTTGGGACAGATATAGTAAGTGCAGTTGAGGGGGTTTCTAAGGACTCGATTGCTAAAAATTATACTTCAAATAAATCAGTAATAGATGTCGTAGACATGTTTTTGCAGGATAAAATAGTTGGAGTTATTCCTTATGTTGCAGTAAAAGATAAAGAAAATTTTAAGATGGTTGAAATGGCGGAAGAACCAAAAGAAACTCCTGTTTTTACCAAGAATTCTTTGGGGATAATTTCAGATATGAAAGTGGTGGATAGTCTGAGTTTCAAAGAAGCGGAAGCATACAATATTACAATAAATGAGGTAACAAGCATAATGCTAACTGTAAAGTTGGATGAAAATACGTATGTACTTGCAGGTAATACTGAGAATTTTAAATTACGATTTAAAACAAATGATAATAGCATACAAAGCGTTGTATTATATTTGGAGTACACATGTGATATAGACGAGGTACATTCTAAAAAACCAATATTTGATTTAGATACTTTTGGGGAAATTCAAACAGATGCAGAAAACCAAATAGAGGAAAAAGTAATAAATATCATAACAAAAAGTAAGGAAATGAACTTGGATTTTATGAATTTAAATAAGCCTTTTGAAATTCAGCATCCATATGTTTATAGAAAGATAAAAAGTGATTTTTTTGAATATTTAAAAAAGGCTGATATAGAAGTAAATGTAGAGTGCAGAATAAATAATACTTACGATGTTCTAGAATCTAATAGGTATCAAAAGGAGGGGCAATAAAATGACCATTTATTTATTGTTAATAACAACTTTTTGTTTAGATATGATAACTTTAATAAAATCTAAAAATCATAAAGATAAAATTCCATACATAATAGCAATGGTGTGTGTTACAATAGTATGTTTTGTATACGAAATATATGGCAAAGATTTTGAATTAGCAAAAGGAGTTCTTGAAATTCTTAACATTAAAGGAGGTAAATAAATGGACAATAGTGAAAGAATGAGTGGGAGACAAGCGACAAAGCTATTTTTAATTGCGGCTATTTCACCGTTAATAATTTTAATACCTAATTTTGTTGCTTCTCACGCTGGAAAAGCGGGGTGGATAAGTGCATTTATTGCACTGGGATTTTGTGTGGGTTTTGCTGTTATTGTTAACAATTTATTTAATAATAAGAAGAAAAATATTATTAATTTAGAAAATGCTTTTGAACATGCTTTTGGCAAGGCAATTACAAAGGGATTGCTTGTGTTGCTACTTGTAATACAACTACTTTTAATAGCGGTTAGATTAAGGGTTTTTACAGAAAGACTTGAAACTTTACTTTTTGTAGATACAGTTCCAAGTTTGTTTATGATAGTATTGCTATCTGCTGTTTTTGTCGCTAGTAAATTAAAACTTAAATTTTTAGGACGATTCTCTGAATTAATGGAAATAGTGTTATTTATTGTATTTGCTATAATTATAAGCATTTGTTTACAGAATTTTGATATAACTAATTTATATCCTGTAATTACTTATGATATACCAGACATTTTGTTTAGCACTGTGGCGTTTTTAGCTTTGTTTGCTAGCTATAGTTATATCTTTATATTAGGAGAGAGCATTACTGATAGACATCAAATATTGAAGAGCGGAATTACAAGTGCTGTTATAATTTGCGCTATTGGTTTGGGAGTAATTTGTATAACTATAGGCGCGTTTGGACCTAATGTAGTAACTGCTTTTTCACAACCTTTTTTTATGGCTTTAAAGAGTGCAGATATTCTTGGCGTTTTTGAAGGAATTGACAGTATGTTTGTTTCGTTTTGGATACTAACTGACTATGCAATGATAATATATCATACGGTAATAAGCGGAGCAATACTACAAAAACTTTTTAAATTACAATCAAGGTCTACAATGGTAGCTCCAATAATATTTATATCTTATATATTAGCGCTTGCTTTGGCTAAAAACTTTTTTGTAATAACAGAATTTACAAATAACATAGTAATATATTTAAACATATTTTTAGGAATGGTTTTACCAGTAATTGCTTTTATAGTTTTAAAAATAAAAAAGAAGGCATAAATTGGTTAAAATATACGGGAAATATATAAAAAACCTTAAATATATGGTATAATATATAGTGTATGTTTAAAGGAGAAAATACATTGAAAAGGAATTTTATAATATTAGGGATATGCTTTGTTTTAGTGTTAGGGTTAATTGTGGCTGGTAATATATTTAAAGGGCAAAAAAACAATAGTAGTAAAGAAAAAATAGTTACTTCTTTTTATCCTATGTATATAGCCACTTCAAATATAGTTGCTGGGATAGATAATATAGAATTAATAAATTTGACCAGTAATTCAGTAGGTTGCATTCATGATTATACTTTAACACCTCATGACATGATGAACTTATCTCAAGCTAAAGTTTTTATTATTAATGGTTCTGGTATGGAAAATTTTTTACAAGATGTATTAAATAATTATTCAGAACTTAAAATTATAGATAGTTCAGAAGGAGTGCACATAATTAGAGGGCATCATGAAAACAATTCACATACTTTTGTTAGTATTAATAATTATATTGTCCAAGTAAAAAACATAGCTAGAGAATTATGCGAGTTGTATCCACAATATAAAGAGGAACTAAGACAAAACGCAAATAATTATTTAAAGGAACTAGAAGGTCTTAAAGAGAATATAGCCAAAGAACTTTTGGATATTTCTAATAAAAAAGTTGTAGCTTTGCATGATTCTTTTGAATATTTTGCAAAGGACTTTGGAATAACTGTTTCGACTATTATAGAGGAAGAAGAGGGGGCAGCGGTATCAGCTACTGAGATAGCAGAAATTATTAAACTAATTAAGATGGAAGGAATCAAAGTTATAGTTGTTGAAAAAGATAGTTCAACAAACACAGCAGAAGCTATAGCTAAAGAAACTGGGACTGTTATTTGTGAATTTAATGCTTCAATTTCGGGAGAATATTTAAGTGAGCAATATATTAATGACATGAAATTTAATGTTCAAAATCTAGTACAAGCTTTAAAAGGAGTGAATAATAATGAGTGAGTGCAAATTTTGTTGTACTGAAATAAAAAACATAGGAGTTAAAACAGAGGATGCCACGATTTTAGAAGATGTTTCTTTTCATCTTCATTGTGGAGAACTCGCTGTTATTATTGGTAAGAATGGTGCAGGAAAATCTACACTTTTAAAATCTATTATTGGCGAAATAAGACATACAGGGAATATAACGTTTTCTAGTAAGCATAATAATTCAAAAAAGCTAACTATTGGATATGTTCCTCAAAAAATTGACTTAGAGCATTCACCAATTAGCGTATATGACTTAATAAGTAGCTTTTCTTCATCTAAACCGGTTTTTGCATTTAAAAGTAAAAGTGAATATAGCAAGATTATAGAACATTTAAAGTTTTTAGAAGCAGATGGGTTGATAGATAAAAAAGTTTCTTCTTTATCTGGTGGAGAGTTGCAAAAAGTATTAATTGCTATAGCAACGCTCCCTTTTCCTGAATTATTAATTTTGGACGAGCCTGTTTCAGGAATAGATGCTAAAGGAAAAGAAATATTTTATCAATTAATAGATAAAATAAAAAAATCTCAGGATATAGCAATATTAATGGTTTCACACGATTTTGATAAAGTGAAAGAATATGCTGATAAAGTAATTCTCTTAAATAAAAAGATGTTGCAAGAAGGAAACCCTAAAGAAGTTTTTTCTGGTGAGTTGTTTGCTAAAGAATTTGGAATAGGAGGATATTAGAATGGAAGTTATTTATAATATAATGGAATTTATTCTCCCCTTTGATTTTATGCAATATGATTTTATGAAAAACGCGTTTTTGGCTGTGATTTTTGTGTCTCCTTTGCTAGGATTATTGGGAACAATGGTTGTAAATAATAAAATGTCGTTTTTTTCAGATGCATTAGGACATTCTGCTTTAACAGGTGTAGCATTAGGTGCTGTTATTGGGATTTCTGACTACTCAATTTCAATGATAATTTTTGCAATAGCATTTGCACTTTTATTAAATTTTGTTAAGCGAAAAAGTAAAACAGAAGCGAACACTATTATAAGCGTGTTTTCTTCAACAGCTATAGCAATAGGTTTAGTAGTTTTATCTAAATATGGAGGAATAAATAAATATTCAGCTTATTTGGTGGGAGACATATTAAGCATAACCACCATAGAATTATTGGTGTTGCTGATTGCTTTAGTTATAATTACAATAATTTGGATAATGATTTTTAATAAGTTATTAGCTATTAGTGTAAATTCTAGTTTAGCCAAAACAAAAGGGATCAATACCGCTTTAATAGAAAATATTTTTGTCGTTTTGATTGCTGTTATAGTAATGTTAACTATAAGATGGGTGGGAATATTATTAATAAATTCTTTATTAATATTGCCGGCAGCATCTAGTAGGAATATTTCTTCTAATGTGCGTCAGTATACTAGACTGACTATTGCGTTTTCGTTGCTTTGCGGTATATTAGGCTTATTTGTATCATTTGTTTTTGGATTAGCAACGGGACCCACAATAGTAGTTTTGTCTGCTATTATATATTTTGTAAGTCTAATGTTAAAGAAAAATTAAAGAAGGGTACCTATATATAGGCACCCTTTTTGGGGAGATACATGTATTTAGATAAACAAAGTAACAATCTTTTTTCATCTAACTTGTAAAGTTTTGCTTTACATATTACATTATATTCTTTATAACGTTTTTTGTGATTGTATTAGCATAAAAAAAGTTATATTACATATATTGTAGTAAAAGTAGGAGGATAAACAATGTCAGTTAGTTTAAATAAAGAGGAGTTAACTTTAAATAAATTTATATCCAGAGATAAATTTTCTACATGGATAGAGCAGGATGTATTAGTTCCTGATATAAAACCGGATGTGATGAAAATTATTAGAGTTGAGGCTATACCGTTTATAGAAAATAGTGAGATTACAGACGGAACTATAAAAGTAAGTGGAACTATTACTTATTATATTCTATATCGTTCTATGGATGGTGGTGCGATAACAGGAATAACAATGGAATATCCATTTGTCCAAAATATTAATACATCATTAGCAAAATCTAATATGCAGTTCGACGTAGATGCTGTAGCAAAAAACACAATATATTCGATACCTAATGAAAGGAAAATTTTATTAAAAACAGAGATTCTATTTAAGTTTTCCGTTATGGACACTGTTGTTGTCCCTATTGCAATAGGCTTTGATGTTGGAAAAGATATAGAATATAAGACCAAAGAAGAGTTGTTCAATAATGTAATTTCTACAAAAAAAGAAACCATAGCAGTAAATGAAGAAGTGATAATACCAGATGATATAGGGCCAATTAATGATATAATAAAAGTGGGTACAACTATAAAAAATACGGATTACAAGGTGAGTTATAATAAGATACTTGTAAAGGGAGAATTACAATTACAGATACTTTATCTTAAAGGAGAGCAAACTAACGCTGTTGGAACATATAATTTGACTATCCCTTTTGCAGGGATGATAGAATTTGATAATATAGCAGACAACTATAAGTTTGATATTAAGTATTCTCTTCAAAATTTACAAATAATATTAAATGGGGAGGAAAATGGGACTTTAACTGTTGATGGAGCTATATTAGCCAGAGGAGTAATGTACGAAGAAAGAAGTATAATACATATAGCAGATTTTTATAGTACCAATAAAGATTTGATTTATGATTATGCAGACATAGCTGTTATAAAAAATAAAACAAAGTTAGATAAAGATATTACAATAAAAGAAAGAATTGGGCAATTAGAAGAAGGTAGTCAAATTTTACAATATCAAATAGATACAAACTCGCTAATAACTATGGTTTCAGGCGGCAATTTATACATTAGTGGTAATGTGAAAATTCCAGTAGTATATCAAAATTCTATTACAGGAATGGTAGATTCTAAAACATTTGAAGTGCCGGTTGAGAATTCTTTTACAATAGGAAAAGACATAGGGGAGTCTAATGTAGTTGTTAGTTTAGAAGTTTTTAAAGATGATATTTATTTATCTTCTGGTAATGTCGAAGCAAATATTATTCTAAGGGCTAACATAGAAATCGAAAATGTAGGTAATATTACTACTATTCAAGAGGTTTCTGAACAAGAAATAGATGTGAATAATTTTGAGAGTATGTATATATATATAGTAAAAAAAGGAGATACTTTATGGGATATCGCTAAAAAATATAAAACTACAGTATCAAAAATTGCTAATGTTAATAATATAAATGACGAAAGCAATATCCAGATAGGACAAAAGCTATTACTAATTAGGTAATATTATGAGATATAAATTTTATAAAAGAATTTGGGGGCAAATGAGGCATAAAAGACTCATTGCCTTTTTGTTTGTTTTATTAACAATTACTATATATGCGACAATGTACATTAAAAATGGTATAATGCCAACAATAAAAACAATTTGTGAAAGTAGAGCTCAAGCAATAGCGCTTACTATAAGTTCTGAGGTAATAGAAGCTCATATGAATGAATTCAATTATGATACTTTAATGAATTTAAATTATAATGACAGTGGGAAATTAATGACTATTAGTGCTAATATTACAGAAATGAATAAGTTATCTAACCAGATAATAAAGGAGATTCAGGGGAAATTGCTAGTAATAGAAGAATCAATAGTACAAATTCCTTTAGGTAAGCTTCTTGGATGGTCTATTTTTTCAGGATATGGCCCAGAGATGAGTATTAAAATCATTCCTGCAGGCAACGTATCTGCAGATTTTAAAACTGAATTTGCAGCACAAGGCATAAATCAAACAAAACACACTGTTTATATAGAAATTATTACAGGTATTACTGTTATAGCGCCATTTACAAGTGATGTTATAGAATCTAAGAATGTGCTCACCGTTGCAGAGACGGTAATAATAGGAGATATTCCAGATACATATTTAGAGTTACCTAATGTTTTAGTGGGAGAATAATGGTTGACTTTACAAATGCCAGCAAAAATGATATAATATTAACCACTAAAAGTTTTGGAGGAGCATATGATTATATCTACTGAACGGTTAATTTTAAGACCTTTTTGTATAGAAGATTTGGATGATTTTTTTAATATACTTCAAGAGGATAAAATAGAAAAATATTTACCAGGAATTTATTCTAATAACAAGGAAGAAATTAGAGAAAATATAGAAATATATCAAAATGCGGATTTTTCGAATGATTTTTATTATGCGATTATAGATAAACAAACTAATAAAATTATTGGAGCTATTGTGTGCGTAAGAACTATAGGGAACACATATGATATGTCGTATTTTATTTCTAAATTTCAAAGAGATAAAGGGTATATGTTTGAAGCGCTAGAGGCCTTTTGTCGGAGTATTAAAAAGACAATTGTAAGGGCTATTGTTCACTTTTTCGTAAAAAAAGACAATAAAGAATCAATAAGACTACTGGAAAAATTAAGAGCTAAGTTGGTATGCGTTCATAAAATGAGTTTAGAGTTTATTATTTAGGAGGTAATTATGATTATTATATCTGAAAGAACTGTGCTCAGACCTTTTTCTTTGAATGATATGGATGCTCTTTATCGGATGTCAATGGAAGAGGATATTAAAAAGTACACAGATATTCTTGTAACAGACAAAAGAAGTTTGAAAAAAAAGATCAATGTATATAAGTCTTCTGACTTTGTTAATGAGTTCTGCTTTGTCATAGTTGAGAAAGCCTCTAAAGAGGTAATTGGCTGTTTCTGTGGAATTGCAATTGTTCCTAAAATAATAGAGGTTATTTGCTGCTTGACAAAAGATAAAAGAGGGCAAGGGTTTATGCAAGAGGCAATCATTGCGTTTTGCAAACAAGTAGATAGATGTTTTGTTTTGAAATTTACGGTTTCAAACAAGAATAAAAGTGCAGAAAGATTCGTTAAAAAATTAGGTGCTAAATATGACTTTAGCATTGGTGAAAACAAAGTGTTTTTATTATACAATAATTTAAAAGAACTGGAGTAATCCAGTTCTTTTAACATAATAGTTAATCATTAAAATCTTTATATATATGATTAAATTTGCCGCTTACCTTATTTGCTTGTGGTGGTTCGTTGGATAAATGTATTTCGATATCTGAGATGTTTTTACTTTTTAGAAAATCTAACAAATCTTCTTTTGCGTGTTCGAAAGCGGATTTTGTATTTTCAGAAATAAGTCTTAATTCTAATATATTATATGATTTTTGAATTAATTGAAATCTTGTAATTTCTTTTATTTCTTCTAAAATTTTATAAAAAGACATTGGTGCAATTAAAACATTATTTTCAAATTCTAATATATTATCTGTTCTACCTTCAATTTCAAGCCAAAGGGAATTTTTACCACATTTGCATTTATCGTTGTGAACGATGATGCGGTCGTTTAATTCATATCTTATAATTGGTTGAATATAGTTAGATAAATTAGTAATTAAAACTTTATCTGAAAGTTGTCCATAAGGAACGGGGTTGTTGTTTTTATCTACTGGTTCTACTATTACCCAATCTTCGTTTATATGTAAGTGTTTCATTGGACATTCACAGGCTATTTCACCAGCTTCAGTACATGAATAATGTGTTTGTACGTAGCAATTAAATTTATCTGTTAATTTTTTCCTAATTTCATCTGTTAATAGTTCTCCGCCAGTAATTACTACATCTGGCTTTATAACTAATTCTTCAAAATTAGCTAAAAGGGCAAGGTTTGAAGGATATCCGCTTAGCATAGAAGGCTTGAAATTATTTAATTCTTGTATAATAAGCTCTTCTTTAGAATTAACGTCAATAGTTATTTTGTTTTTTTTAGTAGGCATTCTAAGCTGCAGGTATCTTGACATACCACAAGCAAGATAAAAACCGTAATTAGCAAACACTCCTGCGGTTCTTTTCCCATTATTCATAAATTTTTTAAAATCTTCTTTTCTGGCAAAAGTTCTAAAAGCAGCAACTGCTGATGCCACATCAATATTTTGCTTGTCATATAATATTATTGCTGGATTCCCTGTAGAACCAGAAGTTTTGAATATCAAATACTTTCCTTCTATCATACGGCCAACGTTATCTATATTACTTGTAAAATTCTCAATTTTTTGCATGTTAATATTTTTATCTGTAATCCATGTATCAAAATTTTTCATCATTTCTATTTTATTTGTTACTGGCAAATCTTGCAAAGAAAAATTATCTTTGATATTTGTATATAACTTGTTAAAATAAGGACTATTGCTTTTTGTAAATTTTACAAGCTTTTTTAGTCTTTTGTATTGTAATTTACTTAAGCTTTCTCTACTTATATTATTTGCTTCGTATGTTTTGAACATAGCACCAATTAAACTCATTTAAAATCACCTTTTATTTTTATTTGTTTGATTGTAATTATATCACAATAATAATTTAAGTCAAAAAAAGAATCCGTATAAACGGATTCTTGTATGTATAAATATTAACGTTTGCTGAATTGTGGCGCTTTTCTTGCCTTCTTAAGACCATATTTTCTTCTTTCTTTAACACGTGAATCACGAGTAAGAAGACCAGCTCTTTTAACTAAAGTTTTAACATCGCCATCTGTAGTAGCTAAAGCTTTAGCAATACCGTGAGCTACAGCACCAGCTT
Source organism: Clostridia bacterium (assembly GCA_017549425.1). GTDB lineage: Bacteria > Bacillota > Clostridia > TANB77 > CAG-465 > UMGS1649. The sequence goes on from JAFYUV010000017.1 coordinate 20,690, forward strand.
GGGCTGAAAATCCACCGCCATGAACAGTAGCTATTACGTCATATTTTTCTATTGTGTTAGCTACAGCAAAAGGTCTTGTAACAACAGCTTTTAATGTTTCTAAAGAATAGAATTCATCAAGAGGTTTTTCGTTAATTGTTATTTTACCTGTTCCTGGAGTAATTCTTACTCTAGCTATAGCAGATTTTCTTTTACCAGTTGCATATATAAATTTTTGTGAATTTGCAATTTCTTTTTTTGCCATTTTACATTACCTCCTATTAAAATTCCCATATTTCTGGCTTTTGAGCTTGTTGTTCATGCTCAGCACCAGTATATACTCTTAATTTAGTAAGCATTGCTCTACCTAGACTGTTTTTAGGTAGCATTCCTTTAACTGCTATAGTAACAGCTCTTGTAGAATGTTTGCTCATCATATCTTTGGCTTTAACTTCTTTTAATCCTCCAATATATCCAGAGAAAGAAGTATAAACTTTTTTATTTAATTTATCTCCTGTTAATATAACCTTATCTGAGTTAAGGATAATAACATGATCACCACAATCAATATGTGTTGAATAAGTTGGTTTGTGTTTTCCTTTTAATAGTTTTGCGGCTTCAGCGGCAACTCTTCCTAAAGGTTTACCAGCACCATCTATTATGTACCATTTTTTTTGTATTTCGCTTGCTTTTGCGCTATAAGTCTTATTATTCATTTTAGATGTCTCCTCCTAAAAATTAATTATATCTTGTATACTAATAAAAATTACCGAAAAATATTAATATGCAAAACATATGCTAATATATTTTACAATATTTTTGGAAATATGTCAACTAAAAATTATAAACATTAAAAAATTATTTGTTGAGTTACAATTGATGTGAAACAAGAAGTAATATTTTTAACTGTTAATATTACTTTGTTTCGCATCATTTTTTATTTTTTTTAGGAGGAAATATTATGGAAAAAGAAAAAAATGTTACTAAAGAAGAAGATTATAAAGATTTACCGTCTTTTAAAATGCGTAGACTAGATTGTTTAAAGCAGCAAACAAAAAACGGTGAAGAATATTATATGTTTAATGGTATAGTTCGTTTTGGAGATAAAGCACAGCTATTAACATTTTTTACTAAAGACGAAGATTTATATACCGAAGTTTTAGCTATTCCAGTAAATCATGATTTTAATTTATATTATGAATTATATCTTGATTATCAAAACAATTGGAAAGTAAAACCTGTTGCCGTTTCACTTTAAAAAAATCTCGCCCAAGACTTAATAACATTGGGCGAGTGTCCCAAAAATGAGAATTTTATATTTCAAAGAGGTTATAAAAAATGATAGACACAGTTAAGATTTATACAAAGATTAGCGAGTGTTTATATAATGAAATAGACAAGCTGTCTGATACAGTTGCAAAGTATAACGTAGGACAAGACATTATTTATTATAAGTTGTCTAGTGGTTCTGTGAAAGGTTCATATGACAGTTCTCTACATTTTCGACCTTCTCAAGCAAAGTATGGTATGGGTTATTGGTTAGAGCTTGAACGGAAGTTATCATAAATTATGCTATGGTTATAACTCACATAATGGCTTTTATGATATAGAAAATGTTTGTCAAGGTATGATAGATTTGTTCTCTAATGCATACAATTTGGAATTACCAAGTTTTGAAAATTGGTATGTACACAGAATAGATATATCTTTTGTATATGATTTAGAAAATCAAGAAAACGTTTCTAATTATATAAACAATTGTAGATATTTAGTTTACCCAAGAAGAAAAACTCAATATTTTTTAAATGAATGTGTTTATTTTGCTGGTAGTCGTTCTACCTTAAAAATATACAATAAGTTTCTAGAATTTAAAAAGCATGATTATAAAAAATTAAATAAATTTGATAATTTTGATATAGATAATTATTGTGAACAAATAAAAGGGTTTGTTAGATTTGAGTGTGAGTTACGAAAGAAAAAGTTATATGAAATTTTAGGAGAAGATAAAAACAAAGTTTTAGATATTGATATAGAAAAGTTAAATAATTATGTTGTTGGTGATTTTATGAAGTTGTTTAAAGTTAATGATAATAATATATGTATTGTAAGAAGTCAAAATGATGTTAAAAATTTATTATATAGTAGATATAAAGATTGTAAAGCTAGAAGATTATTCGGATTTTATTTATGTTGTATAAATGACGGTATTAATAATGTAAAGGAACAATTTTCAAGTTCTTCATTTTATAGAAACATTTTAGAATTAAAAGAATGTGGTATAGATTTTACACAACAAGCTTTTATAGTTGAGGAAAAGATTGAAACAAATGTTAAATTTGTAGATTTTATGCCTTTTGTAAACAATTGTAAATATCGTGAGGTAGTTTAATGGAAGAAGGATTATCAGGAATAATTGTTATATTATTTTGTATTGCTATTTTATTAATTTTTATAATTGGACAAATTGATGTTGGTCGAGAAAATGGTTTGAAGATATATAAGGAAGTAATTTATGTATATACTGAGTAAAACAAATGAAATTAAAAGATATAGATATATATCAAATTCTATTTATCCATTAAGTATTTGGATTAAAGCAAGACATTCTTTGCTTATTACTCCGTTATTTTTATTTGTTAGTGAATTTGGTATAAGAAAAATGAGAGAGATTTTATCTAAAGGAGATAAATTATGTTTGTAGAGATATTTTTTTGTGTAGTATTAATTTTTGTAGCTATTTGGTGTAATGAAGAAACGAAAAATACAAAAAAGAGAAATGAGATTTTAGAATTAGCTAAACAAGAAAAAGAATTAAATTTAAATAGAGTAAAAGAAAGACAAAAATATGTAAATGTAATATTAAATTTTGAAAAGGAAGATAAAAATGGTTAATTTAATTGTTTTAAATGATATAGATGTTATTTTTAATCGCGCAGGTTTTAATCGATTTATGACTGCCGAAGGTTTCTTTTATTTAGAAGCCTCAACAGATTTAGCTGTATTTTTTAATACAAGTAATAAAACAGTTTTAGTTTATGATTATGAGACAATGGAAGCAAAACAATTTAATTCAAAAATATTGGATTTAATAGATTTTGTAATTATAATGTTAGGTTGGAGAAATGAATGATAATAATATATTTATATTGTTTAATCAAAATGCCATATGCAATATGGCAAATGATAAACGTAATAAAAGAATTCAAGAGGGAATATGAGAAAAGGCCATATGATTGGTCTAGAGAAAAATAAGAATGCTGACCCCCCTATAAATAGATTTAACAAAAGATAAAAAGGAGTAATAAACAAATGATAAAATTTATTAAAAATAATTCTGTAAAATTTATATCTAGTATGTTTATAATGCTAACTATATTAATGGTTAGCACTTCTGTGTTTGCTTTTTCTTCTTTTGAAGTGGATGAATCTGGAATTGAAGGCTTTACCAAAGAAGGTATTAAAGAGTTTTTAGTGTCTGAGGGCTATTCTCAATACGCAAATGGTAATTATATTTTATTTTCTACTTGTAATCAATTTGGAGCTCAAAGTCATACAGCTGTTGTAGTTAGAGAAGATTATGCTGACAAAATTTCATATATTAAGGAAAATGATACGTCTTCTAATTGTATGGTTTTTTATGATTCAAATAATAGTTTTCTTAAGCCTTATAAGATATCGATTTATTATTCTGACGGAGTTTATTCTTCAGCTTTTGGCGAAGGTTCTTCAGCTAATTTTTATATAAGTGATTTAACTTATTTCCATTATTCAGATTATGATATTTATAATAAATCTGGTGAGATAGTATATGATACAGTATCACAAAAAGCAAAGAAAATAATATATGAAATAAATTATGCTGAGGACAAAAAAACAGCTACATTACATGCAGAGATAAAGAACACATCAGAAGGTGATAAATTATATTATTCTACTTTAGGCTTTTCTTTGACTGGTAAATTAATAAATCCAATAGAATTAAATCAATCACAATTGAGTATTATTAATTTATATAAAAACGATATTATATATTTACAAGCTTTTGATTTTTATCGGAGATCTTATAGATACAGTAGTTGTAGATGTTACTGAGTTAGATGTTTTTGATTCAAGTAATTTTGATATTGAAATTCGTAGTGATGCTAATGGTGAAACTCGTGTTTATGGAACTTTATATGGTAATTATTATTTGTATTATGATATAGATTGTAAAGTATTGGTTGAGTCTGATGTTCATGACGACCCTGATTTAGATTATATTTCTGTTAAATATGAAAATAGTTCTGTTAATGAATTGAATTCTTATTTTAGTTATGTTAGTGGTTCAAAAATTTATTTTAATACTACTTCTTCTAATTCTTATTTCATTGAAGTTTTTTTTAGAATAACTAATAAATCAACTGGACAGGTTGTTTATATTAAGTCTATTGATTTTAATTTTGGTAATTTAGGTCATGGATATAATGAAGAGCACATATATGAAGATGATGAAGCTGTTGAAAACGGTGATTTTATTGTTGATGATGGTTCTTCTGATATTGACTTTTCTGGCATTGAAAATTGGAAAATTGAAGATTATTATGATTTAGTATCAGCTGATAATTTTGTTTGGAAATTTTTTAAAGCTGTGCTTTTTGAATTACCTTCATGGATTACAACTCCTTTATATATTCTTATTTTTGGTGTAGTTATAATTACTCTTTATCGTTTTATTCGTGGAGCGTGATTTTTATGTATATTGAATATGTTTTTAATTGGTTATATAAAATCATGTTGTTACCATTTCCTTTAGTTTTATCTAATGAAGTTTTTTATTTAGTTACTATTCTTGATTTATTTATGTTTTCTGTGTATGTTGCTATTTTTATCATTTTAATTCGTTATATTTTAACTGATACGATTTCTTTTGAAATTGGTGGATATTCAATTAATTATAGTTCTAGTGCTTATTTGCCTTCTCATATTCTATCTAACAGAAATAAAAAAAGGGAAATTAAAGAAAGAATAAAAAAGGAAAGAACAAGAAAATTTAAAAATGAAAAACAACAAAGAGATTTAAAAGAAGCTAAAGTAAAAAATTTAATAAAAAGGAGATTAAATGATTATGGTTCCAAGTGAGTTATTAGAAATTTTTATATACGTTAGTATTATTTCATCTATATTATTAATCTTAAAGACTGCATTTCAATTTTTTAAATGGTTCTTTAATTAGTGAGGTGATTTAGTTTGGATGTTTCAATTTATACTGAACAACCTTTTTTAGATGTTGGACAAATTATGAAACAGTGGTTTGGTTCAACTTCTAGCAATGTTCCAGTAGATATATGTATTATATTTAGTTATTTATTATTATTTGTATTTGGTCTTAGCATATTAGGTTTGTTATTTCGTAGACGTTAATTAGTTATAATCCAGCTTCTAGTTGGTTTATATAAATTTCATTCGGATTCTGTTCTTGAATCCAGTTAGGAGGTTTTATCATGGAAGGTGCAGCAACTTTAGTAAGTTCAATAACTGAAGGCGTAACAACTTTATCAACTGGAATTTTCAATGTAGTAACTTCTGCATTTGAAAATACTAACATGTTGACAATGATTGGTATCGCAATTGCTTTCGGTCTTGTTGGTTATGGTCTTTCACTTATACCTAAATTAAGAGGGTAATGGTTAGCGTTAGCTAACGCACGGCGAGGAAAAGGAGCGCAAGCTCCCTCCTCGCTTGTGCATATAAGGAGTAATTATGTTTAAAAAAATATTATTATTTTTATTTATTATATTTATAGTATATTCATTAGTTGGAATTAAAGGAATATTAATTTTAATTGCAATATATTTTATATTCTTTTTTGTTCATAAAAAGAAGTATAGAGTAAGGTTGATTTGTGGTCAGACTGGAAGTGGTAAGACGTTATTAGCAAATCATTTAGCACAAAAATATATAAAAAAAGGTAAACACGTTTATACAACTTTTTGTTGTTTTGGTGCTAATAAATTGCCTATAAATTTTTATGATTATAAATTTCCAAAAGATAGTTTACTTATCATAGACGAAAGTCAAATCAGCTTAGATAGTAGAGAATTAACAAAGAATGTAAAAGAGGGTATTTCTAATAAATTACTCGCAATGCTTTCTATGCATAGGCATAATAAATTAGATATAGTTTTTATTTGTCAAAATCCAGAGGATGTTGATGTTCGTGTTCGTAGATATTGTACCGATTTTTTAATTTTGAAAAATATTGTATATTTTAGAAGATTTACAAAAAAATTAAAGACATATATTTGTCCTTTAATTTTAAAATATGAACATTGGACAGATTTTAAAGATTATGAGCGTTATTTAGCGAATTCTGCTGAATTTGGTCCAAAAAATTATGGAGCTTCTTATAGATATGCTTTAATTTTAAAGCGTAGTTATACTACATATTCTACATATCAAGAAGACGCAAGTTATCAAGCATTAAAAGAAATAAACAGTAATGAGTGGCAAAATTTTGATGAGTTACTTATAACTAAATAACTAACTATTTTTTATAAATATAAAATAATTCTTTTGCAAAATTATATTTAAATTATATCGGTATTTATGTTTTATGCCGAGAAAATTTGTTGACTTTAATTTGATATTGTGTTATCATTTAATCATAAAAACTGCCCCGTAGGGCAGTCTATTATTCTAATTTTTTAAAATATACAGAAACAAGTAAATCTAATAATTCGTAAATTTCTTCAAAATCAAGATCTTCATCTTGTTTAAGAATTTCGTGAATTAATTTAAGTTTTACCTTATTAATATACTTCATGTGTTATCACCTCCGCAGAGGTGTAACATAATTATTAACAAAGTCAAGGAGTAAAATGAAGTGTACCTTGACTTTGTGCCATAATTATGTATAATATTTTAGAGGTGATATTGCTAAGACTGCTGGGGCAGTTTTTTGATTGATAACTCAAAGAAAAGAAAAGTCAACAAAGGAATTGGAATAAATAATAAATATTTTACAAAGTAAAAAGATATAATATAAACTTATAAACCGCTTTTGTGCCTCCAGCATAAAAGCGGTAATTCAATTATTTTATATTTCAATTTTTTCAATGATATCTCGTACTTTATAACCTATAATTTTTTTGCCAAATAAAAAATAGTTAGTTCTAAAATTAACTTTTTCTTGTAGAGATAATTCATTACTGTTTTGAACAATTGTATTTATTGTTTCATAATTTTGTTCCGTTATTTTAGTGTTTTTTATACTTGAGCTTAAACTTGTAACTGTCATAATTATTGCATATAATATTGTAAAAATTAGCAATAATATAAAGATTGTTTTTATTAAATAATTTTGTTTCATTTTTTAGATTCCCCCGTTATTTCAATTTTATCATTATTTCTTGCATTATTTGTCGAAATTTGTCGATAAAATAATTTTTTTTAAGAATAACTTGTTTGAGAAAAATTTGGGCAAGTCAAGCAAACATGGAATAAAAGCGCAGCGATTATGCCGTGAAAGTTGCTTTACTTGCATTATGCCTTTATAATTTTTATTAAAGGGTGATAACAGTATTCTGGTATCACCCCTTATAAACCGTAAAAAGCTTGCGAAGTTCTGCTTAATTTAGTATACTTATGTATACTAAAGGAGTGATTTTTATGTATAATCATAGATATTTACCACACTTATTAAAAAATCGCGAGTGTGCAGTAAAAATGTTAAACAATGGTGCTAATGTTGAGTATGTATGTGCTAAATATCATTGTAGTAGAACTTCATTGTGGCGCTGGAATAATAAATACAACGGTACAATAGAAAGTCTACAAGATAAATCACATAAACCAATTACTCAACACCCACACAGTCATACACCCGAAGAGATTAAACATATAAAAAATTACATAAGAAGAAACCCACATATTACATTAATAGAATTATGGTATAAACTTAAACGCAACAAAGGATACAAAAGACACCCAGCAAGTTTATACCGTTTTTTAGTTAAAATACATTTTTATGAAAAAATTAAACACACTGAATATAAAAAATATGTACCTAAAAAATACGATACGCCAAAAAAATTAGGTGAAAAATGGCAAATTGATGTTAAATATGTACCTAAAGAATGTAAAACAGACAATTTGCCAAAAGATATGAAATTTTATCAATATACTTGTATTGATGAGGCTTCTAGAGAAAGGTATATTTTCCCTTACCAAGAAGTTTGTGAAAGAAATACAGTTGATTTTATAAAAAGATGTATTAATTTTTTTGGTTATATTCCAAAAATAATACAAACAGATAACGGAACGGAATTCACTTATAATAAACATGATATACAAAAGCAACATCCAATGGATTTATTTTGTATATCTAATAACATTGTTCATAAACTTATAAAGCCTAGAACTCCACGACATAACGGCAAGGTCGAAAGAAGCCATAGAAACGACAATAATCGTTTTTATGCTTTCTTGAAGTTTTATAGTTTTGAAGACTTAAAAAAACAAATGCATGCCTATCTTGTTCGTTCTAACAATATTCCTATGGGAGTATTAAATTATTTAACTCCAAAGGAATATCGAAAAAAGTTAGAACGAGAAAACAATATTTATTTAGTTGCTTAATTTTAAAGGTTCGCATTTATTTTTATATGGTTACCTTTTTCTTATTAGGAGAACTATCTTTTAAAAGCTACATTTACATGTAGTTCTTTTGTCATGTCTGTTTTTCTTTAATTTTATTTTTATTCAACTTTTAAATGCAAAATTTATTGAAAAATGAATAAAAAATATAACTATTAAAAATTTTTTTTAAAATTTTGTTTCACATCATTGACAAGTGCACAAAATTATAAACATTAAAAAATTATTATTATTTTTTTAAAATATTGTTTACTTTTAAATTATATGGTAACATATAGATGTAATAAAAATGGAGGAATACAAAAGATGCTTGATGAATTCTTAAATATAATAGGAATGGATGAAACAAAAGAGGATAAAATGGATTCAGAAGTTAAGGAACTGCTAGACGGTTTAGAAATGTTTTCTGGAGATCCTAAAATGCTTACAAATACATATACACAAATACTATGCAATGAAAATGTTGTGTATTTATTGACTAGAATTAGCCAGCTTCCAATTTTTAGCGAGCATTTTCCAGAGTTTTATATAAAAAATGAAAATGGAGAAAGCGTCATAAACTGTCAACAGAATTCACCATACCATAGATATGGGGTTTTTAGACATGTGTTATATACAATAGAGTATGTTGGAAAAGAAAATTTGAAATTTAATAGACAAGACTTGAAAATTCTTAAATGGACAATGCTTTTACATGATATAGGTAAGCCGTTTGTAAAAACTACTAACACTGAAGGCAAAGATTCTTTTGCAGGGCATGAAGAAGTTTCAGTAGAATTGGCGACAGGTATTTTAGATAGATTTTATTTTGATGAGTATGAAAAACATGTAATACTTACTTTAATAAAATATCACGACAGATATTTGAATGAGGGTGAACTTACTCAGGAAAATTTAAAGTTCCTTGCTAAGGAATTAGATGAAAAAAGAGAATTGCTTAATATGCTTGTAGAAGTAAAAAAAGCAGACAATAGAGCAAAAAGCATAGAAGTTTTTAATAAATTTGAAACAGTGTTACCAAAATATTTGAGCTTTATAGAAGAATATTTTGGAGAAGTCAAAGAAGACAGTATTGATTTTAATGACGAAATGATCTCGGGAGAACTACTAGAAACTAATGAGGAACTTATAACAAGCGAGAAAATAAAAGGTAAAGAAAAAAGTGATGCGCCTGAAATTAAAGTGGTGTCTAGCAAAAAAATAAAAGCAAGTAATATTGCATTGGCAAAGGAAAGGTTTGAAGAAGAGTATCAAAATGTTTTATATGGTAGAGATTTGGAATATACATATTCTACAGTAATAGAAGTTAGTTCCAAAAACATATATGGTTATCAAATCAATCCGGAATTACAAAGTGAAGTGTTATTAAAGGATATTGTCATAGTTGCTAAAGAAGAAGGAAAATACGACAAGGTTAATCAATTACTTCTTTTAAATTCAGTTGAAAAAGGGATTGAACAAAAAAGTGATAAACAGGCATATCTTATAGTTAAATGCGATTTGAAGAGCTTTATGAAATATAACAATAAAAGCAGGATTTATGATTTAACAGATAAAGATAATGTAATTATTTTATTTAACAACTACACTGGTTTGAATTCTTCTGAAATAAATTCATTAGCAACAGAAATGAAAAAGAAACATTGCTTTGTAGGATTAGAAAACTTTGATGAATCTGGTTACTCAAAGAAGCAACTACAAGATTTAAAGGTTGATGTTATAACGTACAAATATAATAAAGATAAATTAGAAGAAATTCAAGAATTAAATTCATATTGCTTATCGGACGCGAAAACAATGATTGTTACTGAGGTGAAAAGTTATAAAGAAGCAATAAAAGCGGATTTAAATTTTGTTTTAATTAAAGATTTGTTTGATGGTATAGAGTTACCAAATTTAACAAATAATGATGTGGAAAATAGTGTTTAAGAGGGTAAAAATTTGCCCTCTTTTAATATTTTTATGAAAAATAAACATAATAATATTATGCTGTATTTTGGAAGTTTAATGTCTGGAATAATAAATGGATTATTTGCAAGTGGTGCTGGACAAATTTTGGTATTTTTTTTAATTTATATAATAAAAATAGAAACTCATAAAGCAAGAGCAACCAGTTTAATATGTACAACTATAGCAACTGTTGTGTCGATAATTGGATATTCTAGGTTTATAGATTTTGAATTTAAAAGAAGTGTTACTTTGTTAGTAATTGGCTTTTTTGGTGGAATTATAGGCTCTAAAATTATGGTTAAAATTGAATCGAATAAATTAAATCTAATGTCTGGAGCAATAATTGCGTTTTTTTCTTTATACAGTATTTTTGTGAGGTAGTATGTTTGCTTTGATAATTGCATCTGTTGTTGCGTCTGTACTGGCTGGAATGGGAATAGGTGGAGGAGCGTTATTTGTTATGATTTTGACGAACTTTTTATCTTATCCTCAAAAGGAAGCTCAAGCGTTAAATCTTGTATTGTTTGTTGCATCAGGAATAGGTAGCACAATTTCAAATATAAAAAACAAAAAAATAGATAAAAATTTTTTGAATAAAATAGTACCTTTAATAACTTTTGGAGCTATAGTTGGGACTGGCTTTTTTGGAAAAACAAAAAACGAAACGTTAAAGATGTGCTTTTCTGTTTTTATGGCATTAGTTGGTATATATGAAATTATTTCAAGTTTAATAAAATTAAAAAAAGCAAAAAATATTAAAAAAAGTGAAGAAAGGAGTTGTTAAAATGGATTATTTAAAAGGAACGATAATAGGGTTGACATTCGGAGTAATGGCGGGAGCTGTTATAGGTGCTTCTAATTGTGAGATGATACACAAAGTAATGAAACAAGGAAAAAAAGAGTATAAGCGTTTTAAAAAGAAAATGAATATGGCTTAGATAAAAAAGTCTCAATTTTAAAATTGAGACTTTTATTTATAAAAAGCTGTTGAGTTATGTAAAATATAATTCGGATAGTTCAATAAAATTAAGAAAGTATTTTTTGCGTTTTTTGCTAAAAAATACCTCTTAAAACTTGATATTATATTTGACTTATAGTAAAATATATGTGTACTAGAATGTATGGAGGAAGAACTATGATTTATGACAAATTAATGAAAATATGTTTAGCTATAGCTGTTATTGCTTTTTTGGCTTCTACAGCTTTATTCGCTACTACTGGAATTGAAGTAAAAGAAGATGTGGTTTTAGATAAAATAATGGTTATATTAATAAATATACAAAAATATTCATGGCCTGTAGCAATTATACTTTTAATATATGCTTTATACCAATATTATGTTGTTGGTTCAGAAGCGTTTGAGTTTAAAGTTAATGGACAAAGAATGATTATGGGGCTATCTATATTTATGGCTATATTACAAAGTTTGCCATTAGCTTACGCATTTATAACTATAGGACTATAATATTTAATTAAATTTATATGGGGGGACTAAATTGAAAATATTATTTGGATTAAATAATGATGACACAGTAAAGAACATTGTAAAATATTATGAGGAAATGTATAAGGAAAAGGTAGAATACAAAAATGTATATTACTTTAAACAAGCTATACAAGAACTTTCACAAAATGAGTATGATAGATTAGTTCTATTAGAAGAATTAGAGAAATATCCAAATAACAATTATGCACAAATTGATGAATTCTTGTTTAATAATATAGATACAATGACAGATGAATTTGATGCTAAAAATATAATTTTTGTGGCATCAGATAGAAGAAAATTAGGAGATGCTTTTTTAGCTAGACTTTTTAATATTGGTGTTTATTCAGTACTTACTGGAAATAATAGAACCAAAAGTAAGGTTTGTGAAGTTATAAGCGAGCCTAAAAAGAAAAAAGATGTAAAGAAGTATTATGAAGATACAAACGAAAGAACTGCTTATGGTAAAGCACAAGTTTCTGAGATAGAAATACAAAGAATAATAAATTATTATCAAAAGCAAAATGGTGTTTCAGATAAATATGTAGAGATTTTTGATAAAATTGCTGCACAGTATACTAATGAACAACTTGCAATAATAATTGGTTTTTTACCAGAACAAGTAACTACGTATTTGGCTGCTAATAGCGAGAAGTATAATCAAGTGTTAAAGTATACTAGTGTTGTAGCTCCAGAAGTTACAGAAGCTAATACAACAGTAGCACAAACAGATTCGGTTACTAACATAAATGTAGAAAGACAGCCACAAATTGTTGAAAAAATAGTTGTAAAACAAATAAATCAACAAGCTCCGGTATTAACTCAAGTAATGGAAAAAGAAGTGGTAAGATCAGTCTATGAAGTGCCTAAAGATTATAAAAAAGTAGTTTGTATGATAGGAGCACCAAAATCTGGAACAACATTCTGTATAAACGGAATAGCAACTATGCTCTTTAGAAGAAACATAAAAGTGGCAATAGTAGATTTGACTAAAAAAAGAGATACATATACTCTATATACTTATGATAATGAAGGGAAAAGAGCAATAGCTGCAGAAAGTATGAAATATGCATCGAATGGGTTAAATGAGCCGTTAGTTTATGGCAAGCTTAGTGTTTATACTGGAATACCTGGAGAAGATAGAAAACATTATAATGCAACTAATGTAGTTCAAACTGCAATGAATCACAATAGTGTTGTTTTGATAGATTGTGATTTCTCAACTCCTGTTGATTATTATAGATTGGCTCAAGAAATTTATATTGTTCAAGACATGAATGTATTAAATGTAAATCAAATAACCATGTTCTTAAAGGAAATTAAATCTAGAGGAATACCTATGAATAAGGTGAAAATCATAATAAACAAACATGTTAGATGTGGACTTACATCAAAAGCTATAATAGATGGAATTGCTACATATAGTAGCTTGGATTTGAACATGATAGATCCAGAACCTTTATTTAATACATCTGAAATGCAATATTATATTTTACCGTTTGACCAAGAAAACTATACTAAGTATGTGGAAATGATGTACAAGTCTAACAATACATTTTCTACTTTTACCAAGGATTTTAGGACTGCATTGGAACAAATAACTAACGCAATATATCCTATAGGTATAACTAAGTCTGAAGACAACACTTATGAGAAACCAAAAAGGAAAAGCTTGAACTTGTTCAAAAAAGCTGGAATGGCCCAAATGAAAAATGAGTCTTCTGGATTTGAAAAGGTTGTAAATTAACAAAGGAGAGAGGTTTTATATATGATAGCTATAATAATTTTGTTATTATTAGTTATAGTCGCATTAGGAGTGGTTTTATTTATTGTTTTCCAGAAGAACAAATATTATAAAGTTGCTCTAGGTAATATGTCTGCTATGGTAATAATGCAAAGAATGTTCGAAATAATGGCATCATCAATACCAGCAAAGAATAAGTTAGAAGAATTAAATAATGTTATTATAGAAGCATTTGATTCTAAGTATTCTACCTTAGTATTGTTTGATGGTAATGAATATGAAATAAGAGCTTCGAATGTTGAGGGAGTTTATTTAGATAGTGTTAAAGAATTGGCAGAATCTCAAGAGTTTAAAAATAATGCTCTACAAAATATATCTAAATATTTGGTTGCTACAGGAACAAGAGTATTGGGATACAAAACAGCGATGGAGAGATTGATAAAATCAGCAATGTTTTCTCCTATATATTATAACGGTACTTTTAGGGGCTTTTGGCTTTTAGAGGATAAATTAGAAGGTGCTTATGATTCAATTTCCAAAGAGGAATTAGCAAGATTAAAAGATAATATAGGAGTGTTTATAGAAAGCATATCAAGTCAAGAGGCTATCGAAAATGCTCATAATACAGATAAGCAAACTGGCTTTTATAATAATCTGTATTTATACTCTAATTTAAGACAAAAGATAGCAACATATTCAACATCGGCTATAGTTTTAATTCAACTTAGTAACTTAACGGAAATAAATGATAAATATGGTAGAGAAGTTGGAAATGTATTACTAGAAAATTCAGCAAAACAATTAAAAGAATTGTTAAGTTCGGATAATATTTTAGTAAGATATAGCGGCAGTAGATTCTGTATTGCTTGCCCAGGAACATCAGTAGAATTATTACATAAAACAATGGAAAGGTTTATAAGCGCTTTAAAATCTCAACAGGAAATTATGGAAAATGGTGAAGAAGTTTCCTTAGCAGTGAATATTGTAATGCATGATGTTAAAAAGCAAAGTAATATAGAAAGAGAAATATTTAAAATGGTAGAATATGCAAAAAAATCAAGAGAAGCTAATACTATAAATATTATTTAAATATAATAAAGTATAAGGGAGGTATTTTATGGACCAACATACAGCGGTATTTAGCCCTCAAAAAGAGGAATCAAAAAGAGTAAAAGAGATAATGGAGCAGGTTGTTGCTGCTTTAAAAGACAAAGGATATGAACCAATCAGTCAAATAATTGGGTATATATTATCAGGGGATCCAACATATATTACATCTCACAATAATGCTAGAGCTTTAATTTGTAAAATTGAAAGAGATGAATTGTTAGAAGAAATGATTAAAAAATATTTGGATATATAGGTGCGTATGGGAAGAATATTGGCAATAGATTATGGAACAGCTAGAGTTGGGTTGGCTATTTCTGACGCTCTAAAGATAACAGCACAAAGTTTAGAAACTGTAAATATAAATAATGATGATGATTTGTTTATAAATGTAGTAGAGGACTTAGTGAAGAAATATAATGTAGATACTATAGTTATCGGTTATCCAAAACATATGAGTGGAGATTTGTCTGAAACTAGCAAAAAAATAGATAATTTGATACCAAATCTTGAAAAGATATGTAGCAATATAGTAAAATGGGATGAGAGATTAACTACTGTAATGGCTCATAAAACAATGAAAGAATTAGGTATTAAGCAAGTAAAGAAAAAGGAACATGCAGATAGGTTGGCAGCAATGTATATTTTGCAAGATTACTTAAGTTATATTTCATAAATAAGAATATTATGCACTTTTGTGCAAATAATATTATAAATTAAAGGAGGAATAAAAATGGAAGAAGAAAAAGTAGGATGTGGACACTCTTGTGAAGGATGTCATGCTTGTGGACACGAAGAAATGGAAACAGAAGGCATACTTACATTTGTAGATGAGGAAGGAAATGACGTTAGATTTGAAATCCTAGATGTTGTATCTATGGACGAAAAAGAATATTTAGTTGTTTTACCTTTAGATGAAGAACAAGATGAAGAAGAAGGAAACGTATTGATTCTTGAAATCAAACAAGAAGATGGAGAAGAAGTTTATGATACTGTAACAGACGATGAAGAAGCTGAAAAAATATTTGTAAAATTTCAAGAACAAAATGATTTAGTAGAAGATCAAGACGAAGAATAATTAATAAGAGAATAGATGAAAGTCTATTCTTTTTTGTATTGGGAGAGAAAAATGGAAATAACATATACAGTTGATAAAGTGGATAAATTAGACAATATTTTACGAGAAAAGTTGAAAATGTCAAGAAGAGTAATAAAAGAATGTGAACAAGATATTTTAGTAAATGGAGTGCATCGACTTAGAAATCAGTTATTAAATATTGGAGATGTTATATTAGTTAGTTTAAAAGAAGTAATTCTTGAAGAGGAAAAGTTTATAAATAAATATGCTAAAGTAGAAGAAGAATTGGACATACTTTACGAAGATGAGTATTTGTTGGCTGTAAATAAGCCTTCGAATATGCCTGTTCATCCTTCATGTAATAATTATGATAATACTTTGTCTAATATTGTAGCACCTTATCTTGCTAAGCAAAATGTTTTTGGAATCCATATAGTAACTCGTTTAGACAAAGATACAAGTGGGGTGTGTATTTTTGCTAAACATCCATATATACAGGAATTATTTAATTTAAAAAAGAAAGACTTAAATATAAAAAAAGAATATTTATGTGTTGTAAAAGGAATTATAAAAAATCAACATGAAATAATTGAACAGCCAATAAAAAGAAAAGAAAACAGCATAATTTTAAGGGAAGTAAATAACGAAGGACAATATGCTAAAACCGAATATTTTGTAGAAAAATTAAACAAAAAGGATAATTTTTCAATTCTTAAGGTGCTGTTACATACTGGAAGAACACATCAAATAAGGGTGCATATGTCATATATAGGGCACCCATTACTTGGAGATGACTTGTATGAAAAAGAAACTGAAAAAGAGAATATTTTAAAACTTATACAAAGACAAGCCTTACACTGTAATAAAATAAAATTTACGCACCCTATTACAGGGAATAAGATATGCATAATTTCCAATTTACCTCAAGATATAAAAACTTTGATAGAAGATAAAAACTGCATATTTGTTGCAAAATAGCCGTGTTTGTGATATAATGTACTTCCTTAAAAAATATATTTCATTAATAATTTAAAGGAGAGACTTTATGAATGATTTTATGAAAAGGGTAAAATATTTGTCGCGGAAACACAAGGTAATTGCCATAGCAATTGTCTTTGTTACAATCTATTTACTTAGTTGCTTTATAGTTAATTCCATAGTAGAACCTAGTGAAACAGAACTTTCTAACATTTGTGAAAAACATTTAAGAATTTCCAGAGAATTTTCCAATATCGAAAGATATGAAGGCGCAAGTTTTGAGTTGGTTCACAATTCTATTTCTAATACAGACGACACAATAGTTACTATACAGGAAAAAACATATAAGGTTGTTGCTAGATACACTTCAGAAAACGAATTACTCTCTTTTGATTTAGTGTACACAGTACCTTTTTATCCTTATATAAAATACTATGGTTCTGTATTATGCTCAATTATTTTGGGGATAGTATTAATTTGTATTCTTAAGAAAAAAGACTTTTTTAAAGAACTAGATTAACATATTGTGAGGTGCAAATTATGAGTAGAGAGAAATTTTTGGTTGTTATTTCTATAAGCGTTCTTATTCTTATGAATTTCTGGATTTCACTATTTATAATAGATGATTCACAAATTTGTAGTATGTACGAAAAACAAATAAAGCTAATTCAAGACCCAACATTAGAGGCTAATATTGGTAGTGCAAGGATCGCCAATTATACAGATGAAAAATACAATAAAGAATTTTCTAAAATTGTTATAACTTGTGGTGTTGCTGATTTGACTTGCGTATATACAGAATCGGGTGATATTGTATCTATTGATTATAACTCAAGTACTCCGTTTGTTATTTTTATGGCAATATTACTAACTATTTTATGTACAGTGATAATAGGTGCAGCATTATATCCTAATGAAAGTAAACCATCAAAAAAATAAAGGAGACAGTTTATATGCGCAAATTAGATAAAGTAGATATTGCAGCAATAGTATTTTTGTTATTTTGTTAAATTTATTATGGTATTTGTTTGTTCCTACAAATGAAGATGTTATGCGGGTATATAAGAAGCAAATAAGAACGGCACAAGATACATCTTTTGCAGAATTATATAGTGATGTTTATATTTCAACATTTGTTAATGAGGAATCACAAAATGAATACACAAAGATAACTGCAAAAGGCAGAGCGGATTTTCTTAAGTTGAAGGTAACGTATAATTCTAATGATGAAATTGCAAAAATTAGTTTTTCTTGCCATGAGATATGGTCTAGAATGGTCGCCATTATACTGGCAATTGTTGCAAGTATGCTTTTTTATATTTTTGGTTATTTGTTTACCGAGATCTTCTGATAATAATAAAAAACTCTACATTAATTTGTAGAGTTTTTTATTAACTATTTATTGTTTATTGCTGCTTGAGCTGCTGCAAGTCTTGCGATAGGTACTCTAAATGGAGAGCAAGAAACATATGTTAGACCTACTTTATGACAGAACTCAATAGTAGAAGGATCTCCACCATGTTCGCCACAAATTCCAAGTTTTATATCTGGTCTTGTTTGTCTTCCTAAATCTGCTGCCATTTTAACAAGTTTACCAACACCGTTTTGGTCAATTCTTGCGAATGGATCTTGTTCATAAATTTTCTTGTCATAATAGTAATTTAAGAACTTACCTGCATCATCACGGCTAAATCCAAATGTCATTTGAGTTAAATCATTTGTACCAAATGAGAAGAATTCAGCATCTTTTGCTATTTCATCAGCTGTAACGGCTGCTCTTGGTATTTCAATCATTGTACCAACTTTATATTTCATATTGCTTCCAGCGTTTGCTATTATTTCATCAGCTGTTTTTGTAACAATAGATTTTACATATTGAAGTTCTTTTAATTCACCAACAAGTGGAATCATTATTTCAGGAACTATATTCCAGTCAGCATGTCTTGCTTGAACATTTAATGCAGCTTCAATAACTGCTCTTGTTTGCATTTCAGCAATTTCTGGATAAGATACTGCTAAACGACATCCTCTGTGTCCCATCATTGGGTTGAATTCGTGTAGACTTTCAATAACATGTTTTAATTTTTCAACTGTAATTCCAAGTTCTCCAGCTATTTCTATTATATCTTTTTCCTCAGTAGGTAAGAACTCATGTAGAGGAGGATCTAGATAACGAATAGTAACTGCTTTACCTTCCATAGCTTCATATAAACCTTCAAAATCGCCTCTTTGCATTGGTAGAAGTTTATCTAAAGCTTTTCTTCTTTGTTCTTCTGAGTCAGAAACAATCATTTCTCTCATAGCTTTAATTCTGTCCGCTTCAAAGAACATGTGCTCAGTACGGCATAGACCAATACCTTCTGCTCCAAATATTGCTGCTTGTCTAGCATCAGCTGGGGTATCTGCATTTGTTCTAACTTGAAGTTTTCTGAATTCATCAGCCCATCCCATTATTGTTCCAAAGTCACCTGAAATGCTTGCAGGAACTGTAGGAATAGCTTCAGCATATATTTTACCAGTTGTTCCATCAAGAGAAATATAATCTCCTTCATGGATTTCATGTCCGCCTAGAGTAAATACTCTGTTCTTTTCATCTATTGTAATAGCGCCACAACCAGATACACAGCAAGTACCCATACCACGAGCAACAACTGCTGCGTGAGAAGTCATTCCTCCGCGAACTGTTAGAATACCCTCAGAAGCATGCATTCCTTCTATATCTTCTGGAGAAGTTTCAAGTCTTACTAGAACTATTTTTTCTCCTTTTGCTTTCCATTCAATTGCATCAGCTGCTGTAAATACAACTTTACCACAAGCCGCTCCTGGAGATGCTGGAAGAGCTTCACCAATTGCAGTAGCTTTTTTAAGAGCATCTGCATCAAAGCAAGGGTGTAGAACTGTATCAAGACTTCTAGCGTCTATCATAGCAACTGCTTTTTCTTTTGAAATTTTACCTTCATTTACAAGGTCAACTGCAATTTTTAAAGCTGCTGCTGCTGTTCTTTTACCATTTCTTGTTTGAAGCATATATAATTTTGTGTTTTCAATAGTGAATTCCATATCTTGCATGTCTGCATAATGGTCTTCAAGTTTTTGACAGATTTCAACGAATTGATCGTAAGCTTCTGGCATAACTTCTTTTAATTGATCTATTGTTTGAGGAGTTCTAATACCTGCAACAACGTCTTCACCTTGTGCGTTCATTAAGAATTCTCCGTATAATTTTTTCTCACCTGTTGATGGGTTGCGAGTAAATGCAACACCAGTTCCAGATGTTTCTCCCATATTTCCAAATACCATCATTTGAACGTTTACTGCTGTTCCCCAAGAAGATGGAATATCGTTCATGCGACGATAGTATATAGCTCTAGGGTTGTCCCAAGATCTGAAAACTGCTTTTACAGCTTCTAATAATTGCGTTTTTGGATCTGTTGGGAATTCTTCGCCTTTAGCTTCTCTATAGCAAGCTTTAAACTTAGCAACTAATGCTTTCATATCGTCAGCATCAAGTTCTGTATCAAGTTTAACACCTTTTTCAGCCTTCATTTCATCAATGATTTCTTCGAAGTAGCTCTTTGGAACTTCCATAACTACATCTGCAAACATTTGAACAAAACGACGGTAAGAGTCATAAGCAAAACGTGGATTGTTAGTTAATTTTGCAAAACCTTCTACAACTTCATCATTAAGTCCAAGATTTAATATAGTATCCATCATACCAGGCATAGATGCTCTAGCTCCTGAACGAACAGATACAAGAAGTGGATTTTCAACACTTCCAAAAGTTTTGCCAGATATTTCTTCTAGCTTTTTCAAATTAGCAAATATCTCATCAACTATTTCTGGAGCAATGTTCTTTCCATCATCATAGTAACGAGTACAAGCTTCTGTAGTAACAGTAAAACCTTGAGGAACAGGCATTCCTAAATTAGTCATTTCTGCTAAGTTAGCACCTTTACCACCAAGAAGTTCTCTTTGTTTACCATTACCTTCACTAAATTGATAAACGTATTTTGTCATTTTTGACCTCCTAAGATAAATTTGTTACAATAAACAGCTTTATTATAACGGCATGCATATTATATCAAAGATGTGTTAAAATAGCTAGTGTTATAGGAAAAAAACACAAAAAAATATGTCAAAATAAACTGTCGAGGACATAACAGTTAGAATAAAATATAATGGGTGGTAAAAGTGACTTTAATAGTAGAAGTTTTGGTGTATATATTGGTAGTATTAGGTATTATGGTAATAACTATTACTGTTATAGATAAAAATAATATAAACACCCCTGAAAAATCAGGCGATGATGAAAGCAATGTGATTGTAGAAATAAAAGTTTGTGGAAAAAGTGAAAAACAAGTACAAAATATAGCATGGAGAATAGCAAAAGGCAAGTATACAGATATTTATGATATTGCTGATGAATTTAAAATTTATATGAAAGAGTAATTATATAAAAACCGCAGGGAGAAATACTCCCTGCGGATGATTAGCTTTTAATACGAGAGGTATCTATATACACAATATATGAATATTCAGAATAGTTGTCTTCAGAGAAAGATAAAAGCAGAATATTTCTAAGTATATTAGGAAAATCCCTTTTGTAGGTCTTTGCTGTTTGTAAAACTCTTCCGGTATTACTTGTTTCAATAACTTCTGTTGTTTTTATTGGCAATTTTTTTATCTCATTATCCTCACTTAAACAAATTACATGTTCAGAGTATATTTTAACAATGTATTCACTTGAATCCGTTTGTTTTATAACAAATTCTGAAACAGAAGTATTAATTAAAGTGGAGGAATTGCATACAATAATAGTAACTACACTACAAATCATAATTAGTAAGCAGATAACGAATTTAATGAGCCATTTCTTTATGTGTTTTCTTCCAAATGGCGATTTAGAACCATAGTCTATCCAATCATAAAGGTGAACGGCAGATATTGTAAAAAGAACAAATGAAACCACAAAAGTTATAATAAGCATAATTAATCTCCCTCATTTCCTTTTAGTTTTTTTAACAGAGAACGAAGTATTGCTTTTTGGTTTGTTTTTTCAAAAGTCTCTCTTCTTTCTTTCATTGAGGTGGCATTTAAGTTTTCATTGGCAAAATCCTTTAATTGTGGAATGTTTAAGCCGTTTTCGATTCCTAGACGAATTTGTTCCATTTGTTCAGCTGAAAAACGCGGATTACAATATAATTTGACTAAAGTTCGCCGCTCTTTTGCCGTGTGAGTAAGGCCGAGCCTAATTTGTTTCATTTGTTGCGCGTTATACCGCGAGTCAGCAAAATATTGAATTAAATTTTCGCCCATAGAAGATAGTAAAGCGATTTGCACTTGTTCAAGTTCTTCGGTTGTTGTAATGTTGTCTTCTAAAATGGTAATCATATTGGAAGATATTTTCTTTGTTTTTAAAAAGTTTTCCCAAAAATAAAAATTTTGTTGAGCCATAAGCTCTATTAAATTTACTGAAGTCATATTAATCCTCCTAAAAAATTATTTTTTGGATTTGTTAAATAATCCGTAAGATATTTTATCACAAATTATGTAAAATGTAAATATAGATAAATTGGATATTAATCACTTTCTTGACAAATTGTAATTTAATTGATATATTTTATTTTATTGAGGAGAGGGTTAGATTATGTTTGCATATTTTAATGGGAAAATAGTGAAAAAAGATAAGGAAAAAGTTGTTATAGATGTAGGAAATATAGGGTATGAAATATATATGCCACAAGGAGATGTGGATAGATTAGAATTAGATAAAATTTGTAAAATACATACATATACAGATATTAAAGAAGGAAGTTTCCAAATTTTTGGATTTATTGACGAAGAGGAACAGAGTGTGTTTGAAAAGCTAAAGAAGGTAAGCGGTATAGGAAGTAAAACAGCCCTTAATATATTGTCTTATATGTCACCGATGGAAGTTTGCGTGGCGATAGCAAATGAAGACACAGTTATTCTTTCTAAAATACCGGGGTTAGGAGCAAAAACTGCAGCTAGAATAGTTTTAGAATTGAAGGATAAAATATTAAAAGAGGCACCAGATATAGTTAAGAAACCGCAGGCATGTAAAATGAAAACAAATACAGCCGTAAATGAAGCAGTACTAGCATTAAAAGTCTTAGGATATTCTGGTTACCAAATAGAAGAAACTATAAGTAGAATAGATACAGAGAATAAATCTGTAGAGCAAATAATCAAATTGGTTCTAGCTAATATAAAATAATCGCAAACAATTATGTATATGAATAAATTACCATTGATATTTAAAAATATATATGATATGATTTTTACATAGTATTAAGGAGAATAAAAATGATTGAATTTCAAAATGTTACTAAGAGATATGAACATGATGTTGTAGCTTTAAGTGATATTAATGTTAAAATAGAAAATGGTGAATTTGTTTTTTTGGTAGGCCCTTCAGGTTCAGGCAAATCAACATTTTTAAAACTTCTTTTAAAAGAAGAAATCCCTAGTGACGGAACTGTATATTTTGATGGAGTGAATTTAGCCGGAGTAAGGGAGAAAGATGTACCTTATGTAAGAAGAAAAATGGGATGTGTGTTCCAAGACTTTAGACTTTTATACGATAAGACAGTATATGAAAATATAGTTTTGGCCCTTAGAGTAATTGAAACTTCAGATAGAGAAATAAAGACACAAGTAGCAGCCGTTATAGATATGGTTGGACTTAAAGGAAAAGAAAATGCATATCCTAACCAATTATCTGGTGGAGAGCAACAAAGAGTTGGACTTGCTAGAGCACTTGTTACAAGACCTCCTGTAGTTATAGCAGATGAACCAACAGGTAATTTAGATGATGAAACGGCACAAGGAATAATGAACATTCTATATGAAGTAAATAACAGAGGAACTACGGTATTAATGGTTACTCATAGTAAGGACATTATATCAAGAAGTAATAAGAGAGTTATTACTTTGCAAAGTGGCAAAATAATTTCTGATACTAAAGGAGGTAACGCATAATGGGAACAAGAGGTTATTTAATAGTTCAAGGATATAGTAATTTAAGAAAGCATAGCGGAAAAACATTTTCAACAATGTTGATAATATGTTTAACTATGATTTTGCTTGGGGTATTTTTAATAGGATATGTAAATATAGACAAAAATGTAAAAGTTATTACAGAAAATCAAGGATTAAAGGCTTTTATTTCGGAAGATATAGATGAAAAAGATGTACAAGCAATAGCAGATAAAATCAAACAAATAACAAATGTAAAGAATATAACTTATCTAGATAAAGATGCAGCTTTAGCAGACGCAAAGGACACGTTGAAAGAATATTCATATTTATTGGATGGATATGAGGCTTTTAATCCTTTCCCAAGATCTTTTATAGTTGTATTTGAAAGTTTAGAGTCTACTGAACATGTAAAGGAAGCTATAGAGTCAGTTGATGGAATATATAAGGTTACGTATAACGAAAAAATAATAAATGCCGTAATTACTATTTCTGAAGTTGGAAGCATTGTTGTAATAGCATTAGGTATAGCTATGATAGCTATTTCTATATTTATTATATCCAATACAATAAAATTATCTGTATACTCTAACAAAAGAGAAATATATATTATGAAGTACATTGGTGCTACATCTAAATTTATAAAATGTCCATTTGTAGTATCAGGCGTGCTGATGGGTATAGGTTCAGCTCTACTTTCTTGGGTTTTAGTATCATTAGCATACATTTTATTATATTCAAAATTACCTCAAATGAATTCTGAAATAGGCATGTTTGGGTTTGTGCCTTATAGTACTTTTTGGTATTTAATACTAGGTGCTTTTGTATTAATAGGTGTGTTTTTGGGAGGAATAGGTAGCAGTATTGCTATTAGAAAATATCTTAAAGATTTCAAACCAAGTAAAATTGTGATAAAAGAAGAGAAAAAGAAAGTAAGAAAAGTATATGAATTAGAAAAAGAAGCAGAGAGAAAAGCAGAATTAGCAAAAAAACTAGAAGAAAGAGATATTAATTGGAAAAGAGAGCAAGAAGAAAAGCTTAAGCCAATCGAAACAAAAAAAGAAGTAAAAAAATCTAAAGGAAATTTAAGCGAATTAGAAGAGGCAAAACAATTAAGGAGGTCGGCTAGAAAAAATGCAAAAAAATAAATGGAAGATATTGTTGTTTCTTTTTGTTATGTTTGCAACACCTCATTTTGTCTCAGCTGAAACTTTAGAAGAATTACAAAAAGAATTAAGTAAGATTAAAGATCAACAAATGGCTGTTAAAGATCAATATAGCACCATAGAAACAGATATGGCAATTTACCAAGAAAAGAAACAGCAACTGGAAGAAAAAATAACTACATATAACAAAAAAATCGAATCGCTTGGTGGTAAGATTGAGGCTACAGCAAAAGAAGTGCAAGAGTTAGAACAACAATTACAGGAAGCGGCACTAAATTATGAAAGCACAAAAGACTTGCTTTATACAAGACTAAGAGCTTTATACGAAAATGATTTTGTAAATATGTGGGAAGTGTTGTTTACTTCTTCTAGTATATTAGAATTCCTATCTAAATATAGCGTTATGATTGAACTTATAGAGTATGATACTACTAGACTTAAGGCTATGCAAAATCAAAAAGAATATATAAGTAATTTGAAACAAACAGCAGAAATGCAAAAAATTCAAGTCGACCAAGTTAAGTATGATTTAGAAACAACTAGAGCCAGCTTAGAAATATTAAAAGAAAATCAAGAAGCTAATATTAGACAGCTGGAAGCAACAAAAGTAAATCTTGATGCTAAACAAAAAGAACTTGAAAACTTGTCTAAAGAAATTGAAGAAAAATATATTAAATTACGTGAACAATTAAATTATTCAGGTGACTTAATATGGCCTCTTAGGTCTTATGGCTATATAACAAGTTATATGGGAGTATGGAGACCTGAGTTAGGACAATTTTACGGCCATAGCGGTTTGGATATAGTTTCTACGGGAGATAAACCATATAATAAATACTATGCTGGCGGATATGTTAGAGCAGCAAGCGCTGGTAAAGTAGTAGGATTGTTTAAAGAAACACCTAGAGATAAAGGTAATAAAAATAGCAGATGTCCGGATACAGCTCAAGGAGCAAACTATACTTGTGGAGGAGTAAGTTCATATGGTAGATATGTTATGATATATAGCGCATCTACCGGATACACAATTGTTTATGGACATATGTATGAAATATTTGATGGTATTGAGCTAGGAAGCTATGTAGAACAAGGACAGCTGATTGGCGTTATGGGGACGACAGGTAGTTCTACAGGAGTGCATCTACATTTTGAAGTAAGAAAACCGCCTGGTTATTATGCTAATGCTATGGATCCATTATTAATTCAAAGCTTAGTTGATTCTAGAAATTTACTATATTAAACATGAAAAATAGATAATATTTAATTATTATCTATTTTTTTATTTTGTGAAATTGTTAATAGGAAGTAAGTAATAGAGCAAAATAATTTAAAAAACAAAATTTTTTGTCGATTTGTGTCTTACGATTTTTCTTGACAATGTAGAATTGCCGTGCTAAATTAATAGCGAGAGGAGGAATACATATATATGTCGTAATATTTTTTATTGTTTTTCTAATTATAAATTATATCTTTAAATTTATAAATATAAAAAAAAGAATCAAAAAAATTTGTGAAGATTTAGATAGTAAAATAAATTTAAAGCCTCAATTTTTTTCTAAGTATGAAAATTCAATTCAAGAAAAATTATTCAATTTTGATTTCCCATATAATTTAACTTTTAATAAATATTTAATATTAAAATATATATTACCAATTGTGATTTTTGCCATATCTTTTATAAATTACAAAAATATTTTTTTACCAATTATTTTATCAGTAGTAATTCATTTATTTCCAAACATATTAATAAAGTTATATAACAATCAGCAAAATACCCAAATGATAAAAGAGTTATTAGTAGTAAATACAAATATTATATTGTATTTAACATCGTATGCGCCGTTAAAAGACGCTTTAAAGCTTGCAGCAAATTCAATAAAAGATAAAAGAATAAAGAAGCATTTTTTAAAGTTTGTTTATGAATATGAAGTTACAAAATTTAATATAAAAAAAGCAGCAAACAATTTGATAAAAAGATTTGAAAGCAAAGAATTAGAAATGTTTTTAGGAATTTTAATACAAAGTGAAGATGAAGGTAGCATAATAGAAAATTTAGAGAGATTTAATACCATATTAGATTTAAGTTATTTTAAATATCTAAACAGTCAAGCAAACAAAAGATTGTTATTTGTTGTTATAGGAAGCGTTTTAATGTTAAGTAATATAATTGTAATTTGTATGTATCCTATAATAATACAAGTATTTAACAGTTTACAGCAAATGTTTTCGTAATAGGAGGAGAAGGTATGAAAAAAAATAAAAAGAAAAGAAAAAATTACAAAAGAGGATCTGAATTGGCTCAAACAGTATTAATAACAGCGGTAATGATAATGTTAATTGCAACGATATTTTTCCCTCAAATTCAAGGAATATTTACAACTGCAATGAGCAAAATGTCAACTTGGTTTAATAATGCGTTAAACATATTGTAATAGGTAATTTAAGATGAATAGAACAAAAAGGATATTGATTGCTCTTTGCATATCTCTAGTGCTTGTAATTGTGATTAACGTAATTTACGATAATTATAGTAAAGGAGAAAGGCAAACCGTTTTCGTGGTTAAAGATACTATTGTCTCTGGAGAAAAAGTAACCTTAGAAAAATTACAAAAAATAGAAATTTCAAATAATGAGGTGGTTCAAAATTATGTTCAAACGATAAACGAAGGAATTTATGCTGCTCAAAAAATAAATTCTCGGTCAGATATTAACTAGCGAGTTGTTAGCTGAAATTAATAATGAAGAGGCAGGAAATAATAATTTTGAGTATGTTGCACTTCCAATTAATAACGTAGATGATGCCGTTTCGTATAAAATAAAAAAAGGTAGTGTCGTGAGTATATATTACACAGCAAAATTAGAAGATGTAAAAAACATATTAAATGATATAAATAAACTAGGAGAAGTATATAGTAAAGATAAGGAAGATATAGATGTTACTGTAAAATTATTTGAAAATATAGAAATAGCAGGGGCTTTTGATAGCATTGGAAATGAAGAAAAAGTATTTACAAATATTTTAATATTAGCAAATAAAGAGGATGTTTTAAAACTAGTAAATTTAAAAAATAATGGAACTTTTTCGCTTGGACTTATAGAATGAGGTGGATATGACAATTGTAAATTTGAGTGATAGTAATGAAATAGAAAGCGAAATAAAAAATAAATTAAGCGAAATAGAAGTTAAAAATATAAGAATATATTTGATAAATGATATGGACAATCTTGTTAAAATAACAAACGTAAAGGCAAAGAAAAACATTTTAATTACTACAAATTTAGACCAACAATTTATTCGAAAAGCTGTTGATAAAGCCAATTTTTTAATATATGGCAAACTGCCTATAGAGACTATTATAGACAAAATAAAAGGATGTTTATAAGTGAGAATAAAAGTTATAGTTTTTGTAACATTATTATTAATTTTAATAATTGTTAGATTTGTAACCAATATAAATAATGAACAAGAAAGTCTAGGAGAATTTAGAATTGTAAGAGAATGCTTAGACGAAAGATTTTGTAAATGTGAAGAAGATGTAATTATTATTGGTAATAACGAAAAACAAATACAAAATGGATTTTATGATGTAAAAATTGCAATAAAAAATCAAAGTTTAACCGTGAATCTAAATAAACTGTGGTACAAAAAATTTAATGAAAACTTATATGAGATAGAATATGTTGATTGGCTTATTAGCTATATAGAAAAGAGTACTAATTTCAAATTTAGTAAAGAGGAAAAAGAAAATTTAAGTCAGAAGATAATAAGTAAATACACAAGTGTAAAGGACTTTGATTTTAATATACAAGAAAACATAAATATAGGACAATTGTTAGTTACTTTTGATTATAGCGGGTGCGAATTAATTTTAATAATTGAAAGGAGAACAAATGAAAAAAAGAGTATTTTGCTTTTTAATAAGCTTAATTGTATTAATATTGAATAAGTCATTGTTTGCGATTTCTAGTGATTTTAAATTTATAATAGATGAATTAGGCATTCCTCAATATAATGTTAAAAATAATGAGATTAACGAAAACATTTATAATAATTATAACGAATTTGTATACGGAGCGCCTTCGTTAATTATAGATAGCGAACAAAGATGGAAAAGTATAACTAGCGGTAAAACAATAAAAAATGGCGAAGCTGGCGAATACGCAATTTTGGGATATGATTATTCTGGCAATTTTGTTTATAACTATTATTTTCCCTTGGACAGAGTTAGTCCGATTCATTTAACACAATGGAATTATTTAGAAGTGCCAGGAGCTCTTGAGTCATGGAGAAATGCTTCAAACAAATATTCAAAAGAGCAAATACAATATATGAAAGAAGCGAAATGGTGGTTTCAGGAGATGGAGAATGGCGCAAATGACCCCTACAATCAAATTGAATATGACATAAATGCCAATAAGATTGGTTTAAATAAAGTTAGATTAGAGGGTGTCGCTACATGGAAAAGTAAAGGAAGTGTATACACTTTAAGAAGAACCGAATCAGGAGGTATTGGCTGGGCGGTGTTTGCTGTACCGCCAATTGCTGCAGAAGCTAATGTGGAAAGTTACTTAGAGGTAGACGATGAATACGTTATAGAGCAAGAGGAAGATGAGGTGTATATTCCTATTAAATTTGGAGGTGAAGTAAAGAATTTATCTAAATACGCAAATATATCTCAAATAAAAGAAATTACTACAATATTGTTAATTAATGACAAAGAAATTTCAAGATTAAGTGGCAGTAAAATTATGAGCGTGGGCAATCAATATATGCTTGTAGTATCCCGAGAAAATATTCCCCAAAACAATCAAATTAAAATTAAAGTGCATAGTTATATAAAAACTGATTTTTTAGCAGACGGCTTATTGCAAGGAATAGAAGAGAAAACAATAACCGTTAAAGTATTGGCTAAAAAGCCCCTAACAGTTGAAGATAAAGAAATATATATGTTGTACCAAAATAATAATAAATGGGTTGTAAGTCCACTTGCCCAAAAAAATAAAGAAGATAAATATCCAAATGTAGGAATTACTGAAGCGGGAAGATATTTGATTATAAAGACAAAATTTAACAAAGAAGTTAAAGAGAAAATAAATAAATTGAAGGTATACGTAGATAATAACTTAATAAATTCAAGTTCATATCAATTACATGAGAGCAACAGCAATTCTCTTGTGTTGTCTTTTCAAATTCCTATTAATACAGAGACTACTCTGTATGGAATAAAAAGTTTAAGAGAAAAATATCAAAATTATTTTGAAATTTTAAATTCATTCATACTAAAGAGGAAAAAGGCCCCACACGAATTAAAAATTGTTTTTCTTTTTGGGAATTTAAGAAATGAAATAGAGTTTGCTTTTGACACTATAGATGATTTTATTAGTAATATGAATACAAGCGTAGTAGAGGAGTTGAAAATAAAGAGGAAAGAACATGAAATTTCTTTATTGGAGTTTTTGGAAAGTTAATATGAATAAAAAAGGAGAACTTCTAATTATTTCGGTATTTCTCGTTATAACTGTAATATGCATTATATTTACAGCTATTGTTATTATGGGGTTTCAAATAAATACTCAAATTACAGGAATTAAAGATAGTTTGTTTTACTTAAGTCAAAATGCAATATTGGCATATAATACTAACCATTTAGCATATGATAAGTATAGCGTGGATTATGATAAATTATATAGCATTTGTAAAGAATTAATAATAAAAAATCATTTAAACGGAAAAAACAAGGTAAATAATATTAGCATAAAAGAATTAAAAGTTATTACATCAAAAGAGGAATGTATATACCATACAAAAGGAGTGTATAATTTGCCAATATTACATGTCGTTTTAGAACTCGAGTTTAATAATATCTTAAATGAGAAGCATGTTGTTTCAATACATGAAGATGTAAAAATGGCACTAATGGATTACTGAGGAGAAGTGTTATGAAAAATAAAAAAAGAGGAGCTACGGCAATAAGTATTAGTGTTATTACAATAATTTGTATGGTTTTTTTGACTTTAATGGTAGCGTTTATTATAGAATGTATAAAACCGCTTATGTTGCAGCAAAAATTACAATCTGTAGCTACCAAATACATGTATGTTATAGAAAGGTTTGGCTATCTCACCAAGCAAGAAAAAGAACAGTTAATTGATGAATTAAGCGCTAAAGGTTTTGAAACTCAAAAAATTAGAATTGAATACCCTGAATATAAGAGAAGGTATGGAGATTTAATTGAATTAAAAATTTTATATAATTATAAAAGCAAAACCATACCTTTTTATGGTATGGAAGAATATGATTTGGTTGTAACTAAAATAAGTTTTTGTAAGAATTAAGATTCGGTTATAGACTTACTAAGTATATTTATAGCATTTTTTTCAATTATTGGTTTGCTATTTTCTAAAATGCTAGATATCAAAAGAGGTTTTGAAAAGTATTTTGTACAATATTCAGATAAAACGGCAAAGGTCTTTCTAAAAGACGTGTTTTTTATACAATTCTTGGAGAAAAGCAAAAAGTAACAATTGCCTTGACAATATAAACTATTAGAGCCCACATAAAGCTCTTGAATAATAGCTTGTTTTGTGAACTTTTCTAAGTTACAAAGATTTTCAAACATATATAAGGTGCTTGAAATTGTATAGTTTATAGTTGTATTGTTTAATAATTTGTCTATATTAGAGTTTATATTTGAATCTATTTTTGTTATTGTAATTATAAAATTGTTCGAGTTGCTAACAGAAGCCTCAACTAACAACCTTGAATCATCTTGTAAAAATTCATCAGCAAAATCAGAATCTTCTATTACATCAAAGAAAAAGTTCTGGGCTTTTTTCTTTCCTTCTTCTATATCTTTTATGGTAATATTTTTCATGCTTAATTCTTCAATTGAAAGAATAATTTTTAGTTTGTTTTTGTTAACTTTTTCAATTTTCACGATTTTCTCCTTTCAATTATTTTATATAATATGAAAAAAATAATCTTAAGTTACATATATTATTCACTATTTTTACAGTATTTTATACATTTTTTTTTAATTTGTTGAATTATTGAAAAAAATATGCTATAATTTTTTTGTTAGTTTCCTTGCTCTTAACAAAGATTAAGGGCCTAAGACCAAGAGGAGGTGAAGAAAAGTGCAATCATACGAAGCAGTAGTAATTCTTACAGGTAAAACATCTGAAGAAGAAGCTCAAGAAGCAGCTAATAAAATAAAAAAACTTATTTCTTCAAATGGGGAAGTTGTAAGTGTAGATGATTGGAAAACAAGAAAATTAGCTTATGAAATCAAGCATGAAAAAGAAGGACATTATTTCTTATATACTTTTAATGCTGCTCCAACATTTATAAGCGAGTTCGAAAGAGTATTAAGAATCAATACTCAAGTATTAAAACATATGGTAATAAAAAAATAAGAATAAATTTTACAGCCAAAAATAGAAATTAGGAGGTTGTGTATTATGAATAAATTTCAATTTTTAGGAAGACTAACAAAAGATCCTGAGACTAGGGTTATACCTACTACAGGGAGTCAGGTGGCATCTTTTAGTGTTGCTGTTAATAGAAGATTTGTGGGACAAAACGGAGAAAGACAATCAGATTTCTTTAATTTGACGTCTTTTGGTAAAACAGCTGAATTTTGTTCTAAATATTTTAGAAAAGGTCAACAAGTTTTAGTTGAAGGAAGAATTCAAAATAGAACTTGGGAAGATCAAACAGGAGCAAAAAGATATTCAACAGATTTCATAGTTGAGAATGCTTATTTTGCTGATTCTAAAAGAGACGGTTCTGATTTCGGTCAAGGGATTCCTCAAGTGCCTCAATCTACGGATGCAGGTGACTTTATAACAATTGAAGAGACTGAAGAATTACCATTCTAGTCTTAATGTTGGAAAGGAGAGAATACAAAATGGCAGATAATAAAAGTAAACGTTCTGCAGGAAAAGATAAACCTTTTAGAAGACCTAAAAAGAAAGTTTGTCAATTCTGCGCAGATAAAACACAAGAAATAGATTACAAAGATTTTGATAAGATGAAAAAATTCGTAAGCGAAAAAGGTAAAATCTTACCAAGAAGAGTAACAGGAACTTGTGCTTTACATCAAAGAAAAGTAACAGAAGCTGTTAAAAGAGCAAGAACAATTGCTATTTTACCTTATACAGCTGAATAATATTAAAAAGAGAGTTACCTAAAACAAATTTTTTAGGTAACTCTCTTTTTTGTAATATCTGATTGACAAAAGTTGGAGTTTATTATAATATAAACATAAGTGAAGGAGAAGACAAATGAAAATATTGGTAAAAACTGTAAATGGGGGGGGGGCGAAATAGCCCTTTAAACACACGAGAGAAAGACTATTTGTAAATAACCTTAGTTTTATATATTCGGTTATATAGAACTAAGGTTAAAGGTCTTCTCTAGAAACTGAAAAATAAAAGGAGGAATAAAGATGTATATAGCAAGTTTGATTTTTGGTATAATAGCTATATGTACTAGCATTATACCTGTATTAGGGGTAGCTGTAGCTGTAATTTCGTTGATAATAACAATAATAGCTTTTTGTATTAAAAGGCCAACTGGGCGTGGACTAAGAATAGCAGGGCTTGTTCTAACTCTAATAGCTATTGTTGTATCAGCTCTTTTAACTTATTATACATTATTGGGCATAGCTGAAGCAAATGAAGAATTATCA
Organism: Clostridia bacterium; assembly: GCA_017549425.1. Taxonomy (GTDB): domain Bacteria; phylum Bacillota; class Clostridia; order TANB77; family CAG-465; genus UMGS1649. Next base: position 54,507 of record JAFYUV010000017.1, read on the forward strand.
GATCGTTTTACAAGTGCTGCAACTGCCGCCGATTTAGCAAATGCGCAAAATGCGCTTGTTTTAGCATATGTTAAAGGAGTAACAGTTGGTAACTCTAAAGGGTTTACAGATTCTTTGGCCTACACTGATGATGGTGAATTGATGATTGCAGAACATTACTATAAAGAATTGGTGAAGGCCGGTTACGGGGATAATATATTAGAGGTTAAGAAAAAGTTCACAATTACAGTATCTGTTCCTGGAAAAACTCCAAGTATTGAAATAAATAATAATGAGGATTTGACTAATGCTGATATGGATAATAATAACGAACAATTGAGTAATACTGAGATAAACAATGATCCTGGAGTAAATAAAGATGCAAGTAATGATAATAACGCTCAATTAAAAGAAGAAACTAAAATAACAGTAACTAAAGAAGAAATGTATGAATATTTAAAAATATTTGCTTCGTTAGGTAATAATTTCAAAATGGGCAATACAGAGGATTTAAAAACATTTATAGCTGTATATGTGGGGACTAGCGGTAAATACTCAGTAAAACAAAACGGTGGAACTTATTATGTTGAAATATCAAAGGATGAAGTAAGTAGAATTATAAACCAATACTTTGGAATAAAGAATTATACTTTAACAGATTATGAAGGCGATAAGTTTTATACAATAACGGTAAAAAAAGATACTGTGCTAATTGAATGGCCTGGAATAGGTACGGGTTGGACAGTATATGAAGAAGATGTAGATATCAAGTATTCTGAGGATAAAATAATAGTTACAGTAGATGTATTTTCTCCTCTTGAAGAAAAAATAGTAGGGAAAGTACAATTTACTTTAAAAGTAAAAGGAACGGATTACTACATAGAAAAAATAGAAAATTTATGATAATTACATTTGGGGGATTTCCCCCATTTTTTGTGCACTTGTTATTGCTTTTTGATGCTTTAGAGCACTGTAAAAAACATTGACAATTTGGCTTAATTATAGTAAAATATACTCGTATAAAAAGGGGATTTTATGAGTAAACACATATCAAAAAAAGAAAGAAAAAATAATAATTTGATATTTAAAATAATTGCTAATTCAATAGTTTATTTAATATTGATTTTAATAACTGTATTTGCAAATACAACATCTAATAGTTCTTTGTTTACAGCTGTTATATTAAGTATATCAATTTTTTATACTGTATTTATAATCCTATATGATTTAAGAAGCAAGAATTTAAGGCTACAAGAGTATGAAATTGGATTTGATCGCTCTTTTGGGAAAAGCATGAAAAGATTAGAATTACCAGTTTTATTTATATCAAAACAAGGTAAGTTAATATGGGAAAACGCAAAAAGCGTTGAATTAAAACTGAAGGAATATTTACAAGAAATATCTTATGAAGTTTTAAAAACCTCAAAAAAAGAATTGCCTTCAATTGCAATTGAAAACTCTAAATTTAATATTTATAGTACAGAAGTTGTATTAGAGAATGATGTGGGCAGTTTAGTTATTTTAGTGGATAAAACTAAGGAAAAGTATTTAGCTAAAGAATTAGATGACACAAAAGCGGTGGTAGGCTGTATTGTTATCGATAGCTTCGAAGAGATAATGCAAGGCTTAGAGGACTTAGATAAATTTAATACTACTTCGAAAATAGATAAAGAAATTGTTGAATGGATAGCTAAATACAACGGTGTAGTAAGCAAGATAGAAAAAGACAGATACGTATATGTAATAGATAAAAAATACGTTAAGGACTTAGAAGATAATTCGTTCGAAATATTAGAAAAAATGAATATGATATCTGAAGATGTACTAAAAATTCCTGTTACAATAAGTATTGGTTTGTCTTTTGATGAAGATAACTTGTATGCTAGATATAAGTCAGCCTTAACAGCGCTAGATATAGCAATGGGAAGAGGTGGCAACCAAGCAGTTATTAAAAACAGCAAAAAATATGATATTTATGATGGTTCTTCATTGCAAATGGATAAAACAAACAAGGTAAGAGCAAGAACAATAGCACAAGCATTGAAGGATATAATTTTAAAAAGTGAAAACATATATATTATGGGGCACAAAAATACAGACATAGATAGTATTGGAGCTTCAGTAGGGATATACAAAATAGCCAAAACACTCGGTAAGCAGGCAAAAATAATATCTGATACTAAGCATAATAGTACAACAAAAAATGTGATAGACAGATTAAAAATAGAAAAAGAATATGAAGGAGTATTTTTAGGCAAAGAAGATTGTAAAAAATTAGATTTTGATAATTCTTTATTAATAATAGTTGATACTCATAAAGAAAGTTATTTAGCGGTTCCAGACTTATTAGAACAATGCGATAAATGCGTTATAATAGACCATCATAGAAGAGGGCCTGAATTTATTCAGGACGCAATACTAACATATCACGAAGTATATGCGTCGTCTACAGCGGAGCTTGTAACAGAACTATTAATGTATTTGGATGAAGTGAAGTTAACACCAAAAGAGGCAGAAACTATTTTTTCTGGAATAGTAATTGATACTAAAAATTTTACATTTAAAACAGGAGTTAGAACTTTTGAAGTAGCTGCATATTTGAAAAAAATGGGCTTAGATATGGCGGAAATAAAACATTTATTCCAAAATGATTTCGAAACATATATGGCTAGAGTAAATATTGTTAGAAACGCAGAAATTATAGATGGACAAATTGCTATATCTTGTGCTCAAGAAAATATAAAAGACATCTCTGTTATTTCGGCTCAAGCTGCAGACGAATTATTATCTATAACTGGAATTCTTGCATCATTTGTGTTGTGTGAAATTGATGGAGTGGTAATGGTATCTGGAAGGTCATTAGGAGACATTAACGTTCAATTGATTTTAGAGAAAATGGGTGGCGGTGGTCATTTAACTTTTGCTGGAGCACAAATGGCAGGAGTAACTATTGAAGAGGCGCGCCAAAGATTGTTGGAAGAAATAAAAGAATACTTTAAGAAATTAGATAATTAAGGAGATGGATTTTATGAAAGTTGTTTTGCTAGAAAATGTTAAAAAAGTTGGAAAAAAATTAGATATAGTAGAAGTAAGTGAAGGTTATGCCAAAAATTATTTGCTACCTAGGAAGCTTGCTAAAGAGGCTAATAATCAAGCAATATCTGAAGCAACTGGTCAAAAATCTGCTATAGCTTTTAAAAAACAAACAGCAAAGGAAGAAGCTTTAATGATTAAAGCTAAAGTGGAAAGTTTTAACTTAATTTTTAAGTTAAAAGCTCAAAACGGGAAATTTTTTGGAAGTGTTACTTCTAAAGAAATTGCAGAAGAAATAAATAAGTTATCTAAATTACAAATAGATAAAAAGAAAATTGAACTTGATGAAAATGTAAAAAGACCCGGTGTGTATAATGCAAAAATAAAATTGTACGAAGGAGTATTAGCAAACGTTAAGATAAATGTTCAAGAAGAATAAATTTAATTATAGGTGAGTTTTATGGAAGAGGAAAAAGTATCTATATCTAAGATACCGCCAAATGATTTAGTAGCTGAACAAGCGGTTTTGGGTTCAATGTTAGTGGACACAGAGGCCGTAATTAAAGCTATAGAACTACTCCAACCAGAAGATTTTTATAGAGAAGACAATAAAGAGATTTATGCTGCAATGTTAGAATTATATGGTAGAGGAAAACCAATAGATTTTTTAACTGTAAAAGAGAATTTAAAATTAAGAGGAACATTAGAGAAGGTAGGAGCTGAAGCTTATTTATCTAATTTAATAGATATGGTGCCTACAACTTCTAATATTGAAGCTTATGCAAAAATTGTAGAAGAAAAATCTGTGTTACGTTCTTTAATAAAAGCAGCAAATGATGTATTGGCATATGGCTATGCACAAAGTGAAGAAGTAGACAAAATAGTAGAGATGACAGAGAAAAGAATATTTGATGTGTTACAAAAAAGAAATTCTAAAGGTTACCAAAGTATTAAGGATGTATTAGTAGATTCTTTTGAAGAAATAGAACAATTATATAAGAGTAAATCTAATGTTTCAGGAATGGAAAGTGGATTTAAGGATTTAGATATAAAAACTTCAGGAATAAACAATTCAGATTTAATTTTGGTAGCTGCAAGACCAGCTATGGGAAAATCTGCATTTGCTTTGAATATGGCAACATATGTTGCTAAAACTCAAAAAGTTCCAGTTATGATATTCAGCCTTGAAATGTCCAAAAAGCAAATGGTAAATAGAATTTTGTGCTCTGAAGCTGGAGTAGACAGTATGAAGGTAAGAACGGGAAAGCTAGATAGTGAGGATTGGGTAAAACTAGGGAAAGCCAGCGGAATGCTATCAGAAGTTCCTATTTACATTGATGACACGCCTGGTTTATCTTCGGCGGAGCTTAGAGCAAAATGCAGAAAAGCAAAGCTTGAAAAAGGAATTGGAATGGTTGTTATAGACTATTTACAACTTATGGAGTCAAAAGGAAAAACTGATTCTAGACAACAAGAAATTTCTGAAATAAGCAGATCTTTAAAAATATTGGCAAAAGAGTTAAATATTCCGGTAATTGCTCTGTCACAATTAAGTCGTGCTCCTGAACAAAGAAACGATCACAGACCTATTTTAAGTGATTTAAGAGAATCAGGATCTATAGAGCAAGACGCAGATATAGTTATGTTTTTGTATAGGGATGATTATTATAATCCTGATACAGATAAAAAGAATGTTGCTGAAGTTATAATAGCTAAGAACAGACAAGGTTCTACAGGAACAGTAGAATTAGCTTGGCTTGGACAATATACAAGGTTTGCTAATTTATATTCAGGCTAATAGGAAGGAAAAATAAATGAAAGATATAATAAAACAAGTAAATGACAATATACAAAAATATAATTTATTAAATGCTGGAGATAAAGTATTACTTGGTGTATCTGGGGGACCAGATTCAATTATGCTTCTTTTAGCTTTGAATGAATTAAAAGAAAAATTAAAAATAGATATAGTTGTAGCTCACGTAAATCATATGATTCGTAAAGAGGCTATACAAGATGAAATATTAGTTAGAAAAACGTGTGACTTAATGAATATTGAATGCCATGTTCTAAAGGCGGACGTTTTAAATGAGGCAAAAACACTTAAAATATCCACGGAGGAATGTGGAAGAAATATACGCTATGAATTTTTTGCTAAGATAGTCAAAGATTTTGGATTAAATAAAATAGCGGTAGCACATAATTTGGGAGATAATGCAGAAACTATATTAATGAATATGATTAGAGGGACTGGATTATCTGGAATTTGTGGAATGGAATATTGTAATAACAATATTATACGCCCTCTACTTAACGTAGACAAAAGAGACATATTAGAATATTTAAATTCAAAACAAATAGAATATGCTATAGATAGGACTAATATGGAAAATGATTATACTAGAAATAATATACGAAACAGAATAATTCCGTTATTAGAAGAAATAAATCCCAATTTCTTAAATGGTATATATAGGATGGCAGAAGGCTTAAAACAGGACAAAAAAGTAATAGAAGATTTGGTTTGTAAAGAAACTGAGATGGTGACTTTAAAGAAGACTAACATGGAAATAATCTTAGATATAAAAGCGTTTGAAACTAAACCAGCTGAAATAAAGCAAAGAATGATTAGATATTTATTAAACGAATTACTAGGCTCATTACAGGGAATTGAGAAAATTCATGTAGAAGACATATGTACATTAATAAGTAAAAAAATAACTGGAAAGAAATTTATATTAGGGAATAAATTTACTGTTGAAATATTAAGAGGTAAAAAGGCGAAAATATGTAAAAACTAACATAATTATTGAGAAAATATAAAAAGTATGTTAAAGTATTTAAAATTGAGAGGAGACTAATGTTCATGAGTAAAAAAGGACTATTAAGAAGTTTACTGGGTTATGTAATAATGATTGGAATAATAGTAATGCTGTTGTCATATTTACAAACAAGCGCAACAAAAGAAATTTCATATACTACATTAATGAGTAAAATAGAAGCAGGAGAAGTAAAGAGTGTTACTCTATCATATGATCAAAGAACTGCAAAAGTAATATACAAAGATGATACTATAGTTAGAATAGTAGATATCCCGTCTAGTTCAGCTTTTGTAGAAGCTGTTGAAGAAAAAATCGCAAGCGAGCAGTTTGAACTTACTGTTGAAGATGAATCCGGGTGGGCTGTATTTTTTGAATTATTACCAACAATTTGTACGATAGTGTTGATGTTAATTATTTTATTTGTTTTAACACAGCAACTTGGTGGTGGTAACGGAAAAATCAATAACTTTGGCAAAAACAGAGCTAGACTTAATGATCCTTCTGCAAAAAACATAACTTTTGAAAATGTAGCTGGATTGAAGGAAGAAAAAGAAGAATTAGTTGAGGTAGTAGATTTTCTAAAAGAGCCTAAGAAATATAGAGAAATGGGAGCAAGAATCCCAAAAGGCATACTGCTTGTAGGGGGACCAGGATGCGGTAAAACTCTTCTTGCTAAAGCTGTCGCAGGTGAAGCAAAAGTGCCATTTTTCTCAATAAGTGGTTCGGATTTTGTTGAAATGTTTGTTGGTGTAGGTGCTTCTCGTGTAAGAGATTTATTTGAAGAAGCCAAAAAAGTTAATCCTTGTATTGTGTTTATCGATGAAATCGATGCTGTGGGACGTCAAAGAGGGGCCGGCTTAGGTGGCGGACATGACGAAAGAGAACAAACTTTAAACCAATTGTTAGTTGAGATGGATGGATTTGGTACAAATGAGAATATTATTGTTATGGCTGCCACAAATAGACCAGATATTTTAGACCCAGCACTACTTAGACCAGGACGTTTCGATAGACAGGTTGTAGTTACTGAACCGGATGTAAAAGCAAGAGAAGAGATTATAAAATTACATGCAAAAGGTAAACCATTTACGGAAAACATAGACTTTAAAGTTATCGCTAAAAACACTGCTGGATTCTCAGGAGCTGATTTAGAAAACATGACAAATGAAGCTGCTTTACTTGCAGCAAGACATGGTAAAAAGACGATTGAAATGTCTGATGTAGAAGAAGCTTTGGTAAAAGTAATGATGGGACCAGAAAAACGTAGTAAAGTTATTAGTGAAAAAGATAAAAAACTTACAGCTTATCATGAGGCAGGCCATGCTATAGTTTCGAGATTCTTAGATAATCATGATAACGTTCACCAAATTTCTATAATACCACGTGGTATGGCAGGCGGATATACTATGTATAAACCAAATGAAGACAAGAGTTATGCATCAAAGTTGGAAATGAAAGAACACATAGTATCACTTCTAGGAGGTAGGGTTGCAGAGCAATTGGTGTTAAATGATATTAGTACTGGAGCGTCAAACGATATAGAAAGAGCAACTAAAATAGCTAGAAATATGGTTACAAAATATGGAATGTCTGAAAAACTAGGCCCTATAATGTACGGAACAAATCAAGAAGAAGTATTCTTAGGAAGAGACTTTAACTCTCAAAAGAATTATAGTGAAAAAGTGGCTTCCGAAATAGATGAAGAAGTTAAGAATATCATTCTTGAAGCTTATTCTAAAGCGGAAAATATATTGAAAGAAAATATGGACAAATTACATGAAACTGCTAAAATACTAATTGAAAAAGAAAAGATTAATAGTGATGAATTTGATGAAATATTTGGCTTGAAAAAAGTAGCTGCAGATAATAGCAAAGAAGTAGAACACGATAGTAAAAAATAAAATAAAAGCACTCCACAAATTGTGAAGTGCTTTTTTAGTTACAGCCATTGTATAACCTCTGATTTAAGAAGTTTTTCTTTAGTTTTATTACCACATTTAGGACAAATTTTGAACAAAACCAGTTGCTTCGCTATAAGTTCATCATCATGGTAATAATCCTTGAAAGTGATAACTTCTTCTGAAAAAGAAAAATCAGTTGTTTTAGAGTATTTGTGACAGTGATAACAATAACCGTTGTCCTTTGTTAACGTGACGGCATAACTTTCTAGCCATTCGGGAATAGTTTCATTAACAAATTGAACTTGTTCTTCAAGGCTGAGTGAAGATAATGCGCCATTTAACATTAAGAAAAAATCGTTTTTGTTCATAATAGACCTCTCTTTCTAAGTTTGATTTTAAGTGAATGCGTTTTTTTATCTTACAAAAATTCTCCTTTCTAAATTTAGTTAGGGCTTAATCTATTTTAATCAGATTATATCATTCAAAAATGATGAAATCAATATATGATAGAATTAAAATTAATTGATTTTTTCTTGCAGTTATAATATAATCTGAATGTAATTTAGGGGTGAATTATATGGAACAACCATTGGCATATAGAATGAAGCCAAAAACGCTTGAAGATTTCTTTGGACAAAAACATATAGTTGGAGAAAACAAGTTGTTATATAGATTAATTAAAGCAGACAGACTTACTTCTGCTATATTCTGGGGCCCTCCGGGATGTGGAAAAACATCACTAGCTAGAGTTATAGCTTCAACGACAAAGCATAAATTTGTGGAATTAAATGCAACTAATGCAGGGGTTTCAGATATAAAAAAAATAGCAGAAGAAGCTAGTAATTTGTTTTTAAATCCTACTGGAAAAACTATTTGCTTTATCGACGAAATACATAGATTTAACAAACTTCAGCAAGATTCATTGCTACCTTTGGTAGAAAAAGGGATTATTATTTTAATAGGCGCAACTACTGAAAACCCATATTTCGAAGTAAACGCGGCGTTAGTATCTAGATCTACAGTTTTTAAATTGGAACCATTGGGAGATGAAGACATAGTTGAGGTTTTAAAACACGCTTTAGGAGATAAAGAAAATGGACTTGGAATGTATAATATAGATATTTCGGAAGATGTAATTAAATATATTGCGCAAATGAGTGACGGTGATGTTAGAACCGCATTAAATGCAATGGAAGTAGCAACAATAACAACTAAAATGGATCAGGACGGGAAAATAACAATAACTGAAGATATAGTAAGAGATTCAATGCAGCAAAAGAAAATGCATTATGATAAAGATTCTAATGAACATTACGATACAATTTCTGCTTTTATTAAATCTATGAGAGGAAGCGATGTGGATGCCACTTTGCTTTACTTAGCAAAAATGATTGCTGCTGGGGAGGATCCGAAGTTTATAGCAAGAAGAATTGTTATATGTGCGGCAGAAGATGTGGGGTTAGCAAATCCTAACGCTTTAGTTGTAGCTAATGCTGCAATGGAAGCGGTTGCAAAAATTGGTATGCCTGAGGGAAGAATAATACTTGCCGAGGCGGCTGTACTAGTTGCTAAATCTAGAAAATCTAATAGTGCATATTTAGGAATAAATAATGCTTTGGCAGAAGTAGAAAATGGAGATATAGGGCAAATTCCTATACATATTAGAAATGCTCCTATTAGTGATATGAAAAAACATGGCTATAACAACGGATATAAATATCCTCATGATTATGAAAACGGAATGGTGGAACAACAATATTTACCAGACAAATTAAAAGATAAAAAATTCTATTTCCCTAAAGAATGGGAGGCGCTTTAATGAGAAGAGAAAATAATATTATTAAATTGGATAAAGACGATGTAAAAAAAATACAAAGAAGACAGTATTTAGAAAAGAAACAGAAAGTCACTTTCAAAAATTATTTAAAAGGAATTAAACTAACTAAAAATGGTATTTTAACTATAATTATAATAGCTTTAGGAGGACTATTCTATTATTTAATTAATAATTATCACAGAATCGGATTAGTAATTAATAGAAATATAACGGCAGAAGATGCGGTTGTGATTGAAACTTTATATACGGATAATATTGTTACTGCATATAAAGACAAAGTTTTAGTTTTTGAAAAAGGTGTGCTTACTGCATATGATACTAATGGCGTGCAGAACTGGTCTAAAAAACTTGAAGAAATATTTACACCAGATATAAATGTTGCTGGAAAATATATACAAATAGTAAATAAAGATACAGGATATATATATGTTTTAGATAATCAATATGAAGTGTGTAGAATAAAAATACAAGGCAATATTTTATCTAGCTCTATAAATAAGGATGGTACAAGCGTTATAGAATATTCAACTAGTGGACTAAAAACTGTTTTAGGTGTTTACAATAAAAACGGAAAAGAGAAATATTCTTTGAAATTAGATAATAATACAGTATCTTCTTATTGTTTGTCAGATAATTCTAGATATCTAGCTTACGGTTATGCAGATATTTCAGGAATCAGTGTGGTTACTAAGATTGATGTAATAGATATGAATAAATTGGGGCAAAAAGATTATAAATTTAATACAATTATAGAAAAAAATAACGAGTTAGTTCATAAAATTTATTGGGATAAAAATGAATTGAATGCAATGCTTAATAATACAATTATAAAGTATAATGCAAATAGAGATAAAAAAGACTGGCTCGAAATAGGAGATTTAAATGCTATAAATCTTGATATCAATGATGAGAAAATAGCATTTATTAGCGCTCAAGGAGATAAGGCAAATTATATTTTAAGTATAGCGAACTATAAAGGTAAAGTGAAAAGTAATAAAGTTATTGAAGAAGCTCCAAAATACTTTATGTATCAAGATGGATTAGTTTTTGTTTGTTATCAAAAGGCTATAAAGGTATTTAATACTTATGGAGTTAATGTTAAAAATTATGAATCGAATACAACAATTACAAAACCAATAGTATTTAATGACGGCAAAAATGTTGCTTTTTCAGTTTCCAATAGGATAACTATTTTTGAAATTTAGGAGGGATGGTATTGTTAGATATAATTGTACTAATTGTGGTATTAGTATCTGCTTTTATTGGGATGAAAAAAGGTCTAGTGTGCATTTTGACTAAATTAGTAGGATTTATTTTAGCTATAATTTTAGCATATACCTGCTATGAAACATTAGGAAATTATCTTTGTAATAATTATAAAGTAAATGAAAAAATTAATACTAGTATTAAAAATGTTATTTCAGAAGAAGCTGGAAAAGAGGAAGAAGATGTTTATAAATTAAATGAAGTGTTGGGTAAATTTGGATTGCAAGATAAAATAAATTTAGATGAAGAATTAGAAAATGTTGAGTCAGGAAGCAATTTAACAGATGTTGTTTCAGAAAAAATAACGCAATATATAATAAACATATTATCTTTCCTTGCAATATTTTTAAGCGTCATAATATTATCTTCAATATTAAGTTTTATATTATCTGCAGTATTCTCGCTACCTGGTCTTAAATTTATAAATAAAACAGGTGGTTTTATAATTGAACTAGTTTTATCTCTATTTAAGTTGTGGATAGTTTTAAGAATAATAGAGATGTTGTCTCCAATGGGATTTATGCAGGGAGTTAATAATTTAATAGATACATCTATATTTGTTAAATTTATGTATCATAATAACTTATTAATGGGGTTACTAAGCAAAATAAGAATATAATAACAAAATTTAATTAATAATTTTGTTGAAAAAAAACATATCCTGTGTTAAAATATTGTCAATGTGGAGATGGATAAATTGGAAAGCAAAAGAGAATTAAGAAAACAAAAAAAAGCTTTAAAGAAAGCGAAGAGAAATGCATTTACAAGACTTACAAAATTATATGTTGCAATTGCTATTATTGGTAGCATTGCTTGGTTTACACTATATAAAGTAAATTCGTTAATGGGTATAAATTCAGTAACTAAGGTGGACGGACAAGGGAATACTGTTAGTCAGATAGAATTAGTTCAAGACGAACCCAAAAAAGAAGTTGTTACATTCCTTTTGGGAGGAACTGACGAAAGCGGTTTTAGAACAGATACTATTTTATATGCAAAGTATGATACAACAACAAATAAATTGTATATGATATCTATTCCAAGAGACACGTATACAACTAATTGGAGAGCATATTTAAAAATAAACAGTATATACAATGGTGGGAAATATACGCAAGAATTATTAGATGAAGTGGAAAATCTTTTGGCGGTTGATCCAATAGATTATTATATGATTTTAAATCTAGAGGTAATATCTCCTATGACTGATTTAATAGGCGGTCTTGAGGTTAATCAAGAAATAAGGGATATTTGGTTTAACTTCCAAGAATATAATCATTATTATTTTGAGCTTCCAACTGATGGTTCTAGATTAAATGCTAAACAAGTTGAAAATTTGGTAAGATATAGAAGTTATGTAGACGGTGATATATCTAGAGGCAACATGCAAAAAGCTGTAATTAAACAGTTAATTAAGCAAATGATGAGCCAAGAAAATATATATAATTTGCCTACAATAATTTCTACTGCGGTAAATTCAACAAATACAAATGTTACCGTAAGAGAAGCTATGAAATACGTTTCTGAATTAAAAGAAATAGACTTAGATAATATAGTATCTAGCGCAATGCCGATAACAAATTTAGGATATTATCCTCAAGCAACTGAAGAAAATCCTACATATGGACAAAGTTGTGTCTTGGTAAATAAATATGAAGCAAGAAGAATAGTAGCTGCATGGGGACAATAAAGAAATAATTTAATAGTTTTAAAGGTGAATTTTATCTTTAAAACTATTTTTTTATATTATTTTAGAAATTTATTGAAAAGACAAATCATTTGATATATAATTTTTTTAATTAATAGGAGGTAAATATGGATTTTATTCATACTAATAAATTCGAAATTTCAGACATGCCTGGAATGAATACCTTGGCTTTTGTTGTTGAAGAAGACAATTCAACAAATAATACATTTTATAGTTTACAAAAACTAGAACCAATTAGCATTGAGTCAAACGGAAAAATAAATAAGGAATTTAACGTAATTTCTGAGGGCGAGGCCCAAGATATAGTGTTACTTACTTTGACAAATAAAAAAGCAATATTGAGTACAGGAATACTTGATGAAGAAGGCTTTAAACCTGTAGAAGAAAGCAAATCCATAAGTTATGGAAGTATATTTAATGTTGATGGAGTTGAATACAAAGAATTTGCTTATACACCAAACATGAAGAGGCGTTTTACCATTATAGATACTGTTGCTGGAGAAGAAGTAAAACCAGTTGTATTTGTTGATGAGAATACTAGAGAGGTTAAAGGGAAATGTAAAATATTACCTTTAAGACCGTATATTGTATTAGAAATAGGAAATTAGGAGGCGATAACAGTGGGAAAATATAGAATAAAAGGAGTTAGTACAGTTTTTAATGGGAAAGAATTTGAGTATCCAGATAAAGCTGTTATTAACAAAGGAAAAGAAGAAAAAAATAAAGAAAAGAAAGCAGAAACTCTAGAATTAAATGATGAACTTATAGTTTAAAGGTTAAGGAGAAACAAATGAATTGGAGAGAATATAGAACAAAATTTATTGCTGTTTTGGTGGTATATATAATAGTGTGTGTACCTGTTATAGGAGGACTACTTACTGCTTGGAATTTATCTGAAGCTACTAATGTGTCAGAAAAGGTTAATGCGCTAACCTCTGATTGGACAAAGTATATTTTAGACCCAATAACGGTTTTGAAAACTATGTTTGATGGAGGGAATATACAAAATATCTATTTGACATTATGCGCAATTGTATTAGTTGCATTTATTTATTTAACTATTAAATTAATAGTTAAATCTAGAAAATCACATGATTATGAAGGAGAAGAACATGGCTCTAGTGATTGGAGTAAGAATGGCGAGGAATATAGAAAATTACCTGATGGAAGTGAAATTTTAAATAGAAAAGAAGGGTTTATATTAAGTAAAGACCACTTTTTAGGAACTGATGGTAAAAAAGTTAAAGTTAATAAAAACATATTGGTATTTGGTGGCTCTGGTACAGGTAAAAGTGCTTGCTATGTAAAGCCAAATATAATGCAAAAACTAGGCTCTTATGTTATAACAGATCCTAAAGGTGAATTATTCAGAGATACGTCAAACTACTTGAGAAAATATGGTTATGATATTAAAGTGCTAAACTTAGTTGAAACTGAGTTCAGTAATAGATATAATCCTTTAGCGCATATAAGAGATCATGCCGATGTAGATATTATAGCTCACACGATAGTGCAAGGTGGAGAGGGAGATGGCAAATCTTCAGATCCATTCTGGGATAATACAGCTAAAATGCTACTTAAAGCTTGTATATATTATGTAATATCTGTATTACCACCAGAAGAGCAAAATCTATCTAGCTGTCTAAATATAGTTAGAGCGGGCGGAGCAGATGAAAGCTTATTTGATCAATTATTCGTTGGAGAGTTAGCTCCTGAACATCCTGGAAGAAAAGAATATGAAGGAATTAGAGTGGGGGCGGATAAAACAAAACAAAGTATAGCAATATCTTTGGTTTCAAAATTATCTCACTTTGATAGTCCTAGCATGCAAAGATTAACTACTTCAAACGATATAGATTTTGAACAACTAGGTGAAAAGAAAACGGCTATATATGTAATATCTCCAGATAGTCACTCTACATATAATTACATATTAACAATATTTTATGGACAGCTACTACAAAGATTATATGCACAAGCAGATAAAAACGGGGGGGCTTTAAAACAACCAACATATTTGTTATTAGACGAGTTTGCAAACATTGGTAAAATACCAGATTTTAACCAAAAACTTAGTACAAGTCGTTCTAGATTAATTTCTATGAGTATTATAGTACAGTCTCTAGATCAGTTAGTAGATTTATATAAAGATTTACATGAAAATATAATTTCTAACTGTGATACACAAATATTCTTGGGAAGTCAATCTATAAAAACTTGTGAATATTTTTCTAAGAGTTTGGGTCAAAAAACTTTGACATTCCAAAACAAATCTAAAAGTAGAGATAATAAAGATGTTTCAACTCAAGGTTACTCATATAGTGAGCAACGTCAAGGAAGAGATCTTATGACTGTAGATGAGTTAAAAAGATTGCCTATGGATGATGAAATATTGTTAGTACGTGGATTGAAACCAATTAAAGCAAAGAAAGCTTGGTATTATAGATTCCATCCCGCAAAAGAAGAAGTAGAATCTTTAAAAATGCGTAGTATGTCAGAAATGCCTAAACTTTCTGAAGTTGAAGTTCGTACTATGGATGTGTACAAGCATTTAGAAGAAAGAAAAAGAGCAGTAGAAAAAGCTAGAAAAGAAAAAATGGAGAAGGCAAAAGACATAGAAGTAAATATTGACCAAAAGATTGCTTCTAATGAATCTAAAACTCCAGTAAAAGAAGGCGTTCAAGAAAATAAAGAAATAGAAATAGACTTACAAAAAGAGCTAGAAAGAAAATTCGATGAATTATTTGGTTCAGCTACTACCGATGATGATATAGAATAAAAAAATACACCATTAAGGTGTATTTTTTATTAGTTTGTACTTCCAAATCCGCCAAGACGTTGGCCTTCTGCAACGTCATTATCGACAACAAAAAACTTTTGGAATATAGCTTGGCCAATAATTTCGCCTTTTTTTATTTCTAGTGGCTCAGAAAAATAATTATAAAAAGCAAAACAAAATGCTCCATCGTTATCTGGATTTTCGTAAAAATCTGCATCTATAATACCTACGCTATTTGCTAAAACCAGCCCTTTTTTAAAAGGGTTTGAGCTTCTATTACAAAGCATTAAATATTCGTCAGGTCGCATATATGCTTTTAAACCTGTCTTTACTAAAGTGGGTTTATCCCCCAATTTAAATGGTGGTATTATGCAGTCTTCAGCGGCTGCAATGTCATAGCCAGCAGAATATTTAGTTTTTCTTATTGGCAATATTATATTACTATTTTCAAATCCTTTTGCTATTTCAAAACCTCTTATTTTATCCATATTAATCCTCCTAATTAATGAATATTTCTTAAAGCGTCTATCCTTCTTTCTGTAGATGGATGAGTTGACCAAAAGTCACTCTCTTTTTGTTTTTTCTCTTTTAAAGGAGAAGATATATACATATGAGCAGTAGATTTATTCGCTGTATCTACTACTGTATCTGAATCGCTAGATATTTTTACTAATGCATCTATTAAGCCTTGAGGATTTCTTGTAAATTCAACAGCGGTTGCATCTGCCAAGAATTCTCTTTTTCTAGATATTGCAAGTTGCATTAAAGTTGCAAAAATTGGAGATAAGATTAAAAATACTATAGCTATTAAAGATACTATTAAATCTGAACTGTTATTATCGTTACTACTTCTTCTCCTAGTTCTAAATGAATATCTAGTCATAACATCAGATAACATTACAACTATTCCAACGAATACAGAAACTATGGTAGATAGTAAAATATCATAGTTTTTTATGTGAGCTAGTTCATGAGCAACAACACCTTCTAATTCATACTTATCTAATTTTTCTAATAAGCCAGTTGTGACACATATTACAGCATTTTGTGGATTCCTTCCAGTTGCAAATGCGTTTGGAGAATTTTCTTGTATAACGTATAACTTGGGTTTAGGTAAGCCTGAGGCTATACAAAGATTTTCTAAGATAACACTTAATTGCAAATCTTGTTCTCTTGTAGCTGGCCTTGCTCCATTTAATGCTAGTACCATTTTATCACAGTTATAATATGAAATAATGGCAGGAATTATTGAAAATATAAGGGCTAAGAAAATAGATAAACCTGTTCCAAATCCGTTATATTGACAAACAAAATAAATTCCTACCATTATAACTGTAATGAAAATAGATACTATGAAAAATGAACTAATTTTGTTTTTCCTTACACTTTCTAGTATCATATAATTCACCTAAAATTGAACTTTAACGTTCTTTCTTTCTTCTGCGTTTTCTATTTCAAAGAATTTAGCTGGTTCAAATTTGCCTTGGCCAAAAAGAGAAACAACTATATTATTAGGAAAAACCATTAAAGCTTCATTATACATTGTAACTGTATCATTATAAAATTGTCTTGAATAAGCAATTTTATCTTCAGTTCCAGTTAATTCTATTTGTAGTTCTTTGAAATTTTCATTAGCTTTTAAATCTGGATAAGATTCAGCTAAAGCAAATAATTGTTTTAAAGAACCTGCTAAAGATTTTTCAGCCTCAGCAGAAGCTTCAACGTTTCCAGATGCTTCAACATATTTATTTCTAGCTTCAATAACTTTTGTTAAAGTGCCTTCTTCATGTTTTGTATATCCCTTTATTGTTTCCACTAAGTTAGGGATTAAATCAAATCTTCTTTTTAGTTGAGTGTCTATTTGAGCCCAAGCGTTTTGCACTCTCATCTTTAAAGAAACTAATTTGTTATATATACCAACAATGAAAAGAATCAATATAACAAGTACAATAAGGATTATAGCTATCCACATAATTTATTACCTCCTTTAATATCAATATTGTATCATTAATATAAGTATAATTCAATTAATATATAAAAATACCATGAAATTTTAATTTTATTGTTATAAATAAAAGACTATTGTAATAAAGATAAAAGTGGTTTGACAACATATTAAAATTATAGTATAATATAAGTGTCCGAGTATATCGGAAGGAGGAACTTTTTTTGAAAGAGGAAATCATAAAAGATAAAGTATATATGTTAAGAAAATTGGCGGTTATGTTGACTTGTATGGTTACTTTTATAACCGTTGGTTTGGTAATTATTAATTTCCAAGCAAAAATGGTTACAATAAATTATTATGGACAAGAAATTCATATTTCAACAATGTCTAATACCGTTGAAGGACTGCTTATGCAAAATGGAATATATGTTGACGAAAAAGCGGTGATTTATCCTAGCGTTGACACTAGATTAGAAGATAATATGCACATAAGTATATACACTGAGGAAATGAGTGCCGAGCTTAACATAGACGAATATATAGAAAATGCAAAAAACAACATTAGAGAAGTTTATTTAGATGAAAATCAAGTTGTTGAATTTGATATGATAGAACAATCTAATGCAAATGTAGATA
The DNA here is from genome assembly GCA_017549425.1 of Clostridia bacterium. Taxonomy (GTDB): domain Bacteria; phylum Bacillota; class Clostridia; order TANB77; family CAG-465; genus UMGS1649. The sequence continues at coordinate 72,416 of JAFYUV010000017.1, forward strand.
GAGGAGCTATAAAGACTCTTCAAGCTGGTTCAGCAGGGGAGAAAAATGTCAAGTATACTGTTAAGTATATTGAAGACAAAGAAATAGCTAGAAACATAATAGAAGAAGTTGTATTAAAAGAAGTAGAAAACCAAGTTATTGAAGTTGGAACTAGTGTATCTACTGTTTCAAGAAGTTCAATTAATAGGGTAACTGCAAAAGATTTTGCTGTAGATAGCGGGTTCGTTTTATATAACATAAAATTATCTGCTGACTTGCAAAGATATGCATATAACATGTGTAAAAAGTATAATATTCCTTATGAAACGTTTTTAGCTGTTATGTATGTTGAAAGTGGATTTAATAATAATTCTATTAGTTCAACAAATGACTATGGAATTTGTCAAATAAATATGTGTAATTATAATTATCTAAATAGGAATCTTGGAATAACAGATCTATTAAATCCTTATGATAATATAAAAGCGGGAGCGTTTTGGTTAAGTAGATATTATAAATCATGGTCTAAATATAATTCGGGTGAATTATTGGAAAGAAATGCTTTAAATTCATATAACTTTGGTGAAGCTGGGTATAGACAATATATAAATCAAGGTGGCACAGCATATTCATGGAGATATGCAAACAAAGTTTTAGATGTAAAAGCTAAACTAATTGAAAATGGTGGATTATAAGAATGTCATCGCAAGTGAAAACTTGCGATGATTTGTTAAGGAGATAATATGAATACTTTAGATATTACAAAAAAAATACTAAGAGAAAGTGGACTAAGTGCAAAAAAAGCATTTGGGCAAAACTTTTTAGTGGATGATTATATATTAGAAAAAATTGTTGAAGCAGGCGATATTACTAAAGAAGATATAGTTATAGAAATAGGTCCAGGCTTGGGAAATTTAACACATTATTTATTGGAAAAAGCAAAGCAAGTTATCGCTTTTGAAATAGATAATGATATGATTTCTATCTTAAATAATAGATTTGAAGAAGGTTTTCAACTAGAAGTTTTAAATATTGATATCATGAAAGCTGACTTGAAAAGTATAATAGGAGATAAAAAGGTTAAGGTTATTGCCAATTTACCGTACTATATTACAACCCCAATATTATTTAAGCTTTTAGAATATACAGATAATATAACGGATATAGTAATTATGGTTCAAAAAGAAGTGGCAGATAGGATATTAGCAGAACCTCATTCTAAAGATTATGGGGTGCTTACCATAAATACTAATTATATCTGTGATGTTACAAGAGTTGTTGATGTTCCAAACACCTCTTTTATCCCAGCACCAAATGTTACTTCTTCAGTTATAAAGTTAAGTATAAATAATGATAAATTTGAAATAAATGATGCAACATTACTTAAACTTTTAGTAAAATCAGCTTTTGCAGAAAGAAGGAAAAAAGTTGTTAATTCAATTAGCAATTCTACTTTATTAAAATTAGATAAAGCAGAAATAATAGATATTTTTCATTCTTTAGGATTTAGTGAAAATGCAAGAGCAGAAGAAATTTCTGTGGAGCAGTTTGTTAATATAGCAAACAAATTATATGAAATAAAAAGCAGAGCAAATTAATTGCTCTGCCTTTTAAAATTCTATCCACATACCACTATTTATTAATTCGTTAGTCTTTTGAGTATGTTCATAATTTGTTTTTGTAAAATAAAGTTTACCATATTTATCTGCCACAAAGAAATAATTCTCAGTATCTTTAGGATAAATAGCAGCTCTTATAGATGATTCACTAACGTTTGAGATTGGCCCAACTGGTAATTTTCCTCCCATATTAGGTCCTCTTGTATTATATGCGTTATATGCATCTAATTCAGATTGGTATAAATCTCTTTCTCCTAGTTCAACTCCTATAGCATAGTAAGTTGTTACATCACTACCTAAAGAATCATTTGAATTTAGTCTGTTGTAAAATACCCCAGCAACTTCTGCTCTATCATCAGCATAAACTGCTTCTAATTCACAAAGTGAAGATAGAGCTAGTAATTCATGAACTGTATATTTGCTCTTCTCAATATCTTCTTTGTATTTGGATAATACTGAATCCATTCGGTTTAACATTATTTCAAATATTTTTTCTACACTTATATCTCTAGATTCAAAATTATATGTATCTGGGAACAAATAACCTTCTAAAGGATAATAGATATCCTTGTTTTTAATTTCATCAGTAATAAACCAATATTTAGATATAAGAGAATCTAAATAGGCTTTATCTTTCATTAAGTTAAATACATCTTCTTCAGTATTGTTAGTTACTTCTGCTATTTGTTTTGCAAATCTTTTCATAGATTTTCCTTCTATAAAGGTAACGTTAAATGCAGAATTACTATAAACGATACCTGTTTTCAAATCTTGGACTATTTCATCAATGCTCATAGCTGGTGAAAAATAATAAGTACCGGCTTGAAGCCCATCAATATTGTTTAATTTTGCGTAAATTTTAAACGCTAATGCGTTTTTTATTATTCCCAATTCTTCAAGTTTTGTAGCAATGGTACTGTTGCCAGAACCAAGCTCTATTATCACTTTCTTTTCCACGGTATCTTCTTTATCTGCAGGTTTTATCGCAGAAGAATACCAAATAAATGGCGCTAATATAATAGCTAGTAAGACTAATAAAATAATTATTAAAATAGTAAATTTATTTTTTTTCATAAAAACCCCTCTATATAATTAAGAAGTATAACATGATATTAATTAAAAAGCAATTAAAAAAGTGCGAAAAAATTTTGATAAAATACATAAAAACTATTGTATTTTTATGTAAAATGTGTTACAATATTTTTTGTAAATTAGTTTGCCAAAGACAGTAGGTGCAAAAATAAATCCTACCTAGGTGATATGTAAAGTGTATTTTGTTGAATTTATTCAATTTGTATATATGATACTGTTGCCGTTTGGTAACAGTATTTTTTGAATATTAAACATAAGGAGGTGTGGCAAATAATGCCAAGCGCAAAGATTTTAGAACAAAAACAAAAACAAGTTAAAGAATTGAGCGAAAAAATAAAAAATGCAAAAATTACTTTCTTTGTTGATTATAAAGGAATTACAGTTGACGAAGATAAGAATTTAAGAAAAGCATTCAGAGAATCAGGACATGAATGTTCTGTTGTAAAAAATTCAATTGTTAAACTTGCTGCAAAAGAAGCTGGAATTGAAGGCTTAGATGAAATGCTACAAGGTCCTACAGTAGTTATAACTGGATCTGAAGAGTATACAACTGGTCCTAAAATTGCATATGATTTTGCAAAAACTCATGAATTCTACAAATTTAAAGGTGGAATAATGGATGGAAAAGTAATTGAAGAAGCTGAATTAACTAAGCTTGCTAAATTACCTTCAAGAGAAGCTTTACTTACATCACTTGCTTCTGCTCTTATCGGAAATATACGTAACCTAGCAGTAGTACTTGATCAAGTAGCTAAGAAAAATGAGGAAGCAGTTAGTGCCTAATAAAACTAACGAATTTTAAGGAGGATTTTAAAATGGAAAAAATAGAAAACATATTAGCTGAAATTGAAAAATTAACAGTTATCGAACTTGCTGATTTAGTTAAAGCAATCGAAGAAAAATTTGGAGTATCTGCAGCTGCAGCAGCAGTAGTAGTAGCAGGTGGAGCAGCAGCAGGAGCAGCTGCTGAAGAAAAAACTGAATTTACAGTAGTTCTTAAAGAAGCAGGAGCTAACAAAATTCAAGTTATTAAAGCAGTTAGAGAAGCAACTGGTTTAGGATTAAAAGAAGCTAAAGATTTAGTTGATGGTGCACCAGCAAACGTTAAAGAAAACGTAGCTAAAGAAGAAGCTGAAAAAATAAAAGCAGCTTTAGTAGAAGCAGGCGCAGTAGTAGACTTAGTTTAATATTTCAAAAAATTATAGTTAGGTTTTCGCCTAACTATTTTTTATTTGCTTTTTTGTGATATAATATAACTATTGAGGTGTAATAATATGAATTTTAAAATTAGGAAAAAGGTTATAATAATAGGAATCATATTAATAGTTGCTGTAACAATGTTATTAGTTGTATTGTTTAAAAATGATGATGAAGAACCGATTAATAACGAATTGCAGGAAACTATAGTTAATGTGCAAGAAGAGAAAATTAATCTAATTCAATATACTAATGGAGAACTTTCTATGAAAATTCCGGAAGGTTGGATGGTAGAAAATGTTACAGGGAACAAATATGCTATTCATATATATAACCCTAATAATACTACCTACCAAATGTTTTTTATAACATCTGCAGGTGGGTTCCTAAAAAGCATAGAGGCAAAGCAGTATTACCAAATTTACGCTACTGTATCAAATAATGAGTTGCAAAAGTTACCTATATTAGATCCTCAAACCCCAGAAAATTTATTTAAAAATTGGAATACGCTTGTAGGGTTTATGAAAACAAATATAAATGGATTTACTAATTTTAATTTTCCGTTATTTATGAATTTTAATGTTAAAGAGCATTTTGCTTTAACTACTAAAATACAGGAAAATTTGAAAAATAAAGTTTCTCAAGCAATATTGAGAGCATCCTTTACAAGTGCAGATGCTAGTACTAAAGGAGATGGAATGTTTTCTGTTTCAATTGTAGATGTAAAAGAAAATGATATTAATTCTCCAGTTGCTACATATAATGTTATGGGAGTTTCAACTCCGAAGGGTGAATTAATAAGATGGATGGATGTATTTGTAGAATGCCTTTCTTCATTAAAATTTAACAATAATTATTTGAAAAATAATGATGAACAATTATTTGATGTTAATGATGAAATAAAGACTATAGTTAGCGGTTATAAAACTGCATGGGAGACACGTCAAATCAATGAAGATATACAAGAACAAAAAAGTATAGATGCAAATTTAAATTTAGAAAGAGTATATAATGTAAATAACGGTAAAGTATATAGTGCAAACAAGGGATGGTTCTCTAAATATATAGGAGAAGATTATAAACTTATTACAGATGATATGTACTTAAAACCATTAGATGGGCGTGTGGAGTGATAATTGTTGGAAGAAATGAATATATTTAATCTTAGCCAAACCATAGTTAAACCATTTTTGGAAAGTAATAAATGTCCGTGGGAATGGTTAAATAATATAGAGGAATATATTAAAAAAATAGGAGAAACCTTGGATGAGACTTATGAAAGATATCCAAATAATATTTGGATATCTAAAAGTTCAAGTGTTGCAAAAAGTGCAGAAATAATTGGTCCTTGTATAATTGGTCATAATAGCAAAATAAAGCACTGTGCTTACATTCGAGAAAATGTAATTATAGGAGAAGAATGTTCCGTAGGGAACTCTTGTGAAATAAAAAACTCTATTTTATTTAATGGAGTAAGAGCAGACCATTATAATTATATAGGCGATTCTATATTGGGTTATAAAGCGCATCTTGGAGCTGGAGTTATTCTTTCTAATTTGAGATTAGATAAAAAGAATATAGTAATACAAAATATAGATACAAATAGAAGAAAAGTCGGTTCGTTTATAGGGGATAATGTGGAAATCGGATGTAATTCGGTATTAAATCCAGGGGTCATAGTGGATAAAAATATAAAAATTCCGCCATTAACTTCTGTTAAAGGTATAATAAAATAAGCGTATTGGAATTAATTCCTTTACGCTTATTTTTTATTATTAATTTTGCTTAGTTTCTTCTGAATCTTCAGAAACTATTTTTGCGATGCTTACTACTTTTCCACCTTCAGAAGTTCTCATTAAAGTTACTCCTTGTGTATTTCTACCAAGTACGCTTATGCCACTAACATTTAGTCTTATTACCGTTCCATTTGCTGTAATTAACATTACATCGTCTGTATCGTTAACAACTTTAACTCCTATAATATGTCCTGTTTTCTCAGTAGTTTTATAAGTTAAAATACCTTTTCCAGCTCTAGATTGAGATCTATATTCTTCAACTTCTGTGCGTTTACCAAAACCATTTTCAGTAATAGCCAGAATATAGTTACCCTTTTCCTCTACTATAGGTTCCATACCAACAACATAATCTGTGTCTGAAAGTGTTATACCTTTTACACCCATAGAAGTTCTTCCTACAGCACGAACTTCTTCTTCTTTAAAGCGTATAGATAAACCACTATTTGTTACAAGAATAATTTCGCTATTTCCATTAGTGATTCTTACATCAACAATTTCATCATCATCTTTTAATGTAATGCTTTGAATTCCTGTTTTACGAATATTTGAATATTCAGATAAAGCTGTCTTTTTAACTAAGCCGCTTCTTGTAGCTGTTAAAACGTTAAGGTCATCTGTAAAGTCTCTAACTGGAATAACTGCAGCAATTTTTTCATCTTGTGCTAGTTGTAGAAGATTAACAATAGCAGTTCCTTTAGCTTGCCTTGAAGCTTCTGGAAGTTCAAACGCTTTTAATTTAAACACTTTACCTTTGTTTGTAAAGAATAATACATAGTCGTGAGTAGAAGCGGTGAAAATATGTTCAACAAAATCGTCTTCACGAGTGCCTATAGCAGTAACACCTTTTCCGCCGCGTTTTTGACTCTTATAGGCGTCTGTAGATATTCTCTTTACATATCCAAAGTGAGTTATAGTAACTACATTTTCTTCTTCTTTAATTAGTTGTTCAACGTCTATATCTGCGCTAGCCCCAAGAGATATTCTTGTTTTTCTTTCATCTCCATAACGGTTTTTTAAGTCTGTAATTTCTTCTTTTATAATTTCTAGAACAAGTTGTGGATTGCTTAGAATTTCATTAAGTCGTTTAATTAAGGCTATTAATTCGTTATATTCATTTTCAATTTTATCACGAGACAAGCCTGTCAAAGCTCTTAATTTCATATCCAATATAGCTTGAGCTTGTATTTCTGTTAAAGCAAATTTTTCCATCAAGCTACTCTTTGCGTCAGCATCATCTTTGGCGTGACGAATAGTATGCACAACAGCGTCTATATTATCTATTGCTATTCTAAATCCTTCTAAGATATGTAATCTTGCTTCAGCTTTCTTTAAATCGTAGCGAGTTCTGCGCACTATAACTTCTTGTCTATGTTCTATATAATAAGATAAAATTTGTTTTAAATTTAATATTTTTGGTTCGCCTTTTACAAGAGCAAGCATTATCATACTTTGAGTTCCTTGTAATTCAGTGTGTTTATATAACATATTTAAAACAACATTAGGATTTGCATCGCGTTTTAAATCTATTACTATACGAATTCCTTCTCTATCTGAAAGCTCATGAATATCTGAAATACCTTCTAATACTTTTTCATTAACAAGCTTAGCAATATTAGCGCACATTGCAGCTTTGTTAACTTTGTATGGAATTTCAGTAATAATAATATGGAAACGTCCTTTAGCATCTTCTTCAATTTCAGCTTTTGCGCGAAGAATGACTTTGCCTTTACCTGTTAAATAAGCATCTTTTATACCGTTCTTTCCCATTATTATACCTGCGGTTGGAAAGTCAGGCCCTTTTATATGTTCCATTAATTCTTCGATTGTAATATCTGGATTGTCTATTAAAGCACAAATTCCATTAACTACTTCACAAAGGTTGTGCGGTGGAATATTACATGCCATACCAACGGCAATACCATATGAACCATTTATTAATAAATTAGGTAATTTCGCTGGTAAAACAGATGGCTCCAAAAGTCTATCATCATAGTTTGGAGTAAAGTCAACAGTTTCTTTGTCTAAGTCTGTTAACATCTCTTCTGAAATTTTAAATAATTTTGCTTCAGTGTACCTCATGGCAGCTGGTGGGTCATTATCTATTGAACCAAAGTTACCATGGCCATTTACCAATGGATATCTAAGAGAAAAATCTTGAGCAAGTCTTACTAAAGCGTCATAAACAGCTGCATCACCATGTGGGTGGTAATTACCTAAAACGTCACCAACAATACTAGCACATTTTCTATAAGCTTTTTCTGGCCATAAGGCTAGTTCATTCATAACGTATAAAATTCTTCTGTGAACAGGTTTTAAACCATCACGCACATCTGGAAGAGCACGAGCAACAATAACACTCATAGCATAATCTATATATGAGCGTTTCATTTCTTCTTCCAAACCTACAGGAACAATTCTTCCTTCGTTAAAATCTACTTCGTTGTTATTCATTATATCCTCCTAAGTACAACGTAATTATACAAGAAAAATGTCATAAATGCAATAAAAATGCCTTGAAAAAACGATAAATTGTGGTATAATACAAATACTTATAAATGAAGTATAAATGTGGAAAGTGAGGCTTTAAAATTGAAACAAATAGATTATTATAGTTTACTAGAGGTAAATAAGAAATCTAGTAATGAAGAGATAAAAACAAATTTTAGAAGACTTGCAAAAGCTTACCATCCTGACGCTAATATAGATGACCCAAATGCAGAAGAAAAGTTTAAACAATTAAACACAGCTTATAGTACTCTTACAGATAAGGAAAAGAGAAAAAAATATGATAAACAAACTGCAAGATTTGGCTACGGTGTGGTTAAGGTAGAAAAAGCTAAGAGGTTAAATGAAAAAAATCAAATAGTAAATGAATTTTTTAGCACAATTTTAGGTTTAGGAAAAGATGCTAGAGAAAAAGTTGCTATTAAAACAGAAGATTTTAAAAATAAAATCGATGAAATGAAGGAACCAAAAAAAGGTGATAACATAGATGCTAACTTAGAAATAACAATGGAAGAAGGGTTCTTAGGAGCAGAGAAAAAGTTGGCGTTAAAAACAGCAGGAGGAAAAACTAATAATTATTCTGTAAACGTACCAAGAGGAATTCATGATGGTGAGAAGGTAAGATTAGCGGCTCTTGGAAAACCTGGTAAAAATGGTGGGAAACCAGGAGATTTAATAATAACAGTTAAGATGAAAACTCATCCTCTGTTTGTTATTGAAGGAGCAGATGTTCACGCTAATTTATTTATAACACATACACAATCTGTTATAGGAGATACGGTATATTTGAAATTGTTTGGAGAACAAATTGAAATTACAATACCTGAAAAAACAAGAAACAAAGATGTATTGGTTATTAATAAAAAAGGGTATGCTTTGGGTGAAAATGATAGAGGTAATTTAATAGTAACTCTAAATATTCAACCTACAGGAGAGCTAAATGAAAGAGAAAGAAAGATTTACGAACAATTATTAAAAGTAGAAAAGCAAAAACAAAGGGAAAAAACAATAAAAAGTAAATAATGTCGAAATCGTGCTTATTTTATCGAATAAGCACGATTTCTTGAAAATTATGTTAATTTGTGATATAATAAATAATGTGGTACACACAAATTCTAAAAAATAATTTTTGAGGAGGAAAAGCCAATGCAGAAGCATTATGTGGAATTTTCTTATGTAGGTAAAAGAAATGAGGTTTGCGAACACAGGAGCGGAACCAGAGTTAATATGCCGGAAGGAGCAATCGCGTATCGGTTGTTTGATAGAACGGAACTTATATACAATGGTGAAAATCTCATGGGTAAGAAACGTAATGTTTCACCTTTAACTTATATAGGAGAAGAATATACCCTTGGTCAAATAAGGGAAAGTTTTCCTGAGTGTCGAGCTCTCATTTCTAATATGGAAATAGGAGAAAAGACAAGAGCTGTTAGAACAAAAGATGGGGTATGGCGCATGCTCGAATCTGACGACAAAGTTGTCCAAGGTTAATTTTAAAAAGGCAGGTTGAATTTCAACCTGCCTGATTATTTATTTATATTTCATAATTTCTCTTTTTGAAAATATTTAATATATAATTTTTTATTTTATTAAATATATTAAAACAATTGTTGATATCATTTGTTTCAGCTTGAGGTACTGGCAAATCTGTATTTGCTTCCATCCCGTACCTTTTCATTATATCATCTATTGTATTATTTGCTATTTTTAGAGAATAAGAGTTGGATAAGTCTTTATCATATTCACCAAAATTATTGCAAAATCCAAAGGTTATATTAAGATTATCCTCTAAATCTATAGATGTACAGTAACAGCCTTTATCATGTTCACAATTTGCTAATACTAATTCTTTTTTATTAGTCCAATCGTTATTGAATACGTAGTAAAGTATAATTTTATGATTCTTTTTTTCGATATTATTTTTAGCCAAGCTTCCGTTATATCGGATTACGATAGTGTTTTTTTTCATTAAATTACCAAATATGCTAAAGTTTTCAAATTCACAACTTTTTTTAATAGCTCCTTTTTGGAAACCAATTTCACAATAACATTTTTCTACTTCATTTTTATTCATAATATTCCTCCTTACTACTTTTGTTTGACAACATTTTACACAAGCGTTTTTGTGTTTGCAAGCAAATTATCAAAAAGCGACAAATGTATACAAAACAAGTTGTTTTGTTACAAAAATAAATAAAAAATATAAAAATTCATTGCAACGATTTCTTTTATGTGATAACATTAAAAAATGTAGAGGTGACAATTTTGGAAATAGAAAAAACTCAAGAAGAACAAGTGGAAAAAGATACTAAAAGGAGAAATACTGTAGAAGAAAGTGTGGATGCAACGCAAAAAGAACCGAAAAAAAAGAAAAAGGCGCTTTGGATTTTGATTGTTTTGTGCTCTTTAATAGTAATAGCTTTAATAGTATTATGTGTTAGTAACAGATTAAACAGCAATGTGTATCACAATGTATATTTTGAGAATATAAATATGAGTGGAAAAACACCGCAACAAGTTAAGTCGTTTTTAGAACAATTTGCGAATAATTCTTATAACAAAAGTGTTGTAATATATAATAATGACAAGTTATTATTAGAAATAACTGCTGAAGATTTAGGCCTAAAAGTTAATAATGCAAAATCTGAACAAGAAATATTAAGCTTTGGTAGAAATGGCAATATTTTAGTAGATAATATAGATATTATAAAAGCAAATTTTTCTAAGAAAGAATTTACAGCAAATTATGATATTTCTCAGGCAAAGGTTGCTGTAATTGTAGATAAGATTTTATCTTTAATAGAAAATAAAGTTTCTGATGATAAATTCCAAGTCGTTGAAAATCAACTAGTAATAACAAAAGGAACAAAGGGGAATGACATAGATAAAGAGACTTTTATAAATGATTTAGCTAATATAATTATCGGAGATACAGATACTACAATTAAGTATAATTTAAATGTGTTTGAAAGAACCCCGAAGCCTTTAGATGTAGATGTTGTTTATGCAAGTGTATATAAAGAGGCGAAAGATGCAAAAGTGGATGAGACTAAGAAACCAGCTGTTTATACTTCTCATGAATATGGAATGAGTTTTGATAAAGAAAAACTACGCAATGTATTAAGCTTACAAGAAAACAATGTAGAGGGGAAAGAAATAAAATTCGATTTAGATGTTATTCAGCCAGAAGTTAAATTAGGAGATTTAAAATGGGAACTTTACTCAGATTTGTTGGGAACGTATACAACATCTTTTGATCCTTCAGCTGTAAACAGAGCCCATAATATAAAAGTTGCAGCGAATTATATAGATGGAACAATTGTGATGCCGGGAGAAGTATTTTCTTTTAATAATACTGTTGGCGATTGTGGCTCAGAAGCAAGAGGTTTTAAGATGTCTACAATTTATGCCGGCGGAAAAGTAGAAATGGGAATGGGCGGAGGCGTTTGCCAAGTGTCTTCTACTTTATATAATACAGTACTTTATGCTAATTTAGATATAGTGTATAGGACTAACCATGGTTATACTGTATCTTACGTACCAGGAAGCAGAGATGCAACCATATATTATCCTTATATAGATTTTAAATTTAAAAATAGCAGAAATTATCCGATAAAAATAGTAACTTCTTATAATAGTTCAGGTAAACTTACTATGTCTATATATGGTACTAAAGAGGATAATGAGTACGAGGTAGTACTAGAATCATATATATTAAGTTATATATATAAAGGAACAACATATGTTAATGATGATACTTTAGAAATCGGCAAACAAGTTACTGATACTATAGGACAAAATGGGTATAAATCAATTGCATATAAAGTATTGAAGAAAAATGGAAAAGTGGTAAGTAAGACGGTATTATCTACAGATTCTTATTCTGCAATGAATGATGTTATAAAAGTAGGAACAAAGAAGGTAGAAGTAGATCCTTACCAGGAATAGGAGATAATTTTGAAGAAATTTATTGTTGTTACGATTTCTTGTTTAATAGTTATAGTTGGAGTATATTTAATATCTACGACTACACTACTAAAAGACTTATATGTAAAAATGTATGATATAGAAACTGATGTTTATGTTACGGATGATAATATATATTTTACTCAACTTAGTAATGTAGAAAAAGAAATTTACAAAGGTATTATGATTGCAGTTGAAAATTTAGAGGAAGAGGCTATTATAATTACAGATTCTAATGTGGATTTTAACAATGTAAACAGAGCATATACAGCATATTTTTTAGATAATGAAGATGTGTTTTTTGTTCTAAATGAATATGACGTCTCGATGACAAACTTTAGAAGTTTTCACAAAACAAATATAGATTTGCAATATACAAATAATAAAGAACATATAGAGAAACAAAAACAAAAAATAGAATTAAAAGTCAATGAAGTAATTTCTGAAGTAATAAAAGATGGCATGAGCGATTTTGAAAAAGAAGTGGCGGTTCATGATTATTTAGTTAGTCACGTAGCTTATTATAACTGTGATAATGATATACCGTTTGAAAAACATACTGTATATGGAGCTTTAATTGAACGTGAAGCTGTTTGTGATGGTATATCCAAAGCGTTTCAACTTATATTGAAAAAATTAAATATTAGAACTATTACAGTTACAGGAGTTGCCGATGGAATGTCTCATGCTTGGAATAAAGTTAAATTAGAAAATAATTGGTATAATGTTGATGTGACATCGGATAGTACAGATGATGGCAAGTATGTAAATCATATATATTTTAACTTAACAGATGAAAAAATTAGTAAGACTCATACAGTAGATAATTTATTTATTAAGCCTATAGCTAATTCTGAAAAATATAATTATTATGAATATATGGATTATACACTATCTTCTGGAGATTTGTTAAGAACTAAAGTATATAATTTAATACAAACAACAAATGGAGATGTTTTAGAGTTTAGGTTAAAAGATAATTATTATGATATACAAGATATTGTTAGTAAATTGTTCGAACTAAACTTTAATAATTACAAAAGCTCTGGCATATCTTCAATGAAGTATTTTTATCAAGATGATATATATATATTTAAAAAAGAAATTTAAGCAAAGAGTAAAATCTTTGCTTTTTTCATATAATTATACTATGGATAAAAAAGTGAATTATTATATATATAAAGACAATAGGTTTATGAAAAGCATATATACTCAATTATTTGATGAATTACCAGATATAGGGGCGATAGAATATATAGGCTCAAAAAGCGTAAATAATATTACGTCATATAGAATAAATGGCTCAAAAGAAAAAGGAGAAAATAAAAATTGTGAAAATCAAGAAAAAATACACAAAGATTTATTAGATAAAAATTATATTCGCAGCGAAATGGATTTTACAGAAAATCATGGTAGAAATGTTATTAGAATATATGCAAATATTGATGATGTGAAAGATATGGTAAATAATAACTTATATAATACTGTAATAGAGGATATTATTAATCATAAATGTGAAACTTTTAAAGAGTTTATAAAATTAAAAGGGAAAATGACTTTATATGACAAGTATTCTAATCAGGATGATATATTCATAAAGGTAAACGAAAATTGTATATGGCTAAAGAAAAATTTGTTGGACACAGATATAGTATCACTAATTAATATATTAGGAGAGGTAAATGTAATAGGGTACATCGTAAATTTTGGTAATGAAAAAACGCCTGTTATTGTAAAGGCTATCGCTGTTTATGTATAAATCAAAAAACATTGTTTTTAAAACTATGCTATTGACAATTCTCCTAAATTGATATATTATTTTTTAAAATTTAGGAGAATGCAAATGAAGACGTTGGTAAAAACTGTAAAGGGGGAGGGGGCAAAAAGCCTTCTAAATAACGATATACAAGACCAAATAAAATATTGGCCTGTGTTTTGTGTATGTAAAATACATAAAGCATAGGCATTCTTGCGTTCACTTATAATGTTTTCAAACAAAAGAAAGGGGTTAAGAATTATGAAAACAAATAAAAAAGCTATAAGCTTAATAGTGCTTGTAATAACTATTATAGTATTAGCAATACTTGCTACAACAGTTATAATTACTTTATCTAATACAAATATAATAGAACAAGCAAATCAAGCTGCTTTTAGAGCAGATATGGCAACATATAAAACAGCGGCACAAGTTTATATAGCAAGTGAGATGGCTAGAAATAAAACAGGAGATGACTCTAATATTAATCTAGTGCCAGAAGATGACGATTACGAGTTTGTATTTGGAGAAGTACCAAGCAAATATGCTGGAAAGATATCTATAGTAGGTGGAAAACTAGTTTATGAAACAGAAGTAGAATCTGAAATAGAAGTGCTAGAAGAAATGGGTATAGCTAGCAGTACAACATCAAGTGGCGAAGATGAGCCTATCGCGTTAGAGCCAGGCCTTTATGAAGCAAATACAACTAATTTGAAGATGTCTTGGGATGAACTTTTGAGCGCTGGATATATAACTGTAAACGATGGTGTGCTTTTTGCTATAGATATTGAGGAATCAGACGGTAATTTGAATGAAGAAATTATGGTTGAACTTGAAGGGGATTTAGTTATAGCTAGTGGGGTTACAGAAATTGGCGCATGGGCATTTTGTGCTTGTGAAGGGCTAAATAGAGTAACTCTACCTAACACTGTAACTGCTATTGGAGAATTAGCGTTTGAAGCTTGTATGTATCTTAGAGAAGTAAATATACCAGCAAGTGTAAATAGTATTGCAATAGATGCATTTGCTGTAACTGGGGGAGCACATCTAAATGTTAGTAAAAATAATTTAACCTATTCTAGCATTGACGGGAATTTGTTAACAAAAGATGGCAAAACATTACTTATGGTTACTCGAATGACAGATTATGAGTATTGGACTTATACAATTCCAGAAAGTGTAACAGCGATTGGAGAAAGAGCATTTGATAACGGAAATACATGCGACTTGACTTACATGTATTTTTCAGGAACAAAGGAAGAATGGAATAACTTGCCAAAAGGCGAAAATTGGGATAATTGTGTAGGCTGTATCTCAGAAGTGTACTATATAAGTTGTTCAGATGGAGTAATAACAGTAGAAGTACCTATAGAATAATAAGAATGATATTTAAATAGTTACACCTTAACAGTTGGTTAAATGACTAATTGTTAAGGTGTATTTTTATAAAACAATAAAGTTTTATTATATGTTGTAATTCTAAAAACACTTTACATATTTTAAGCATGATGATATAATAATCGCATGAAAAAGGGAGATAGGTAAAATGAAATTTGATGATGAAATGCAACATGCTGGAATAGCAACTTTTGTAGGAAGTGATTTTGTAACTTTAGATGAAGTAAAAGATTATGAGGTGGCTGTAGTTGGAGTACCTATAGATATGGGGGCTAGCTATAGATTAGGAACAAAAAGAGGGCCTAGAGCAATAAGAGAACATTCTATGTGGAAAAAGATAGATGGTTTAGAGTGTTATGACTATGACAATAGAAAATATGTTACAACAAATGCTTTAAATATATGCGATGTTGGGGATGTTAGGGTTTGTAATGGAGACCAGATGAAGACTCAACAAAATATTATTAAAACAGTTTCTAAAATAAGAGAAACAACATTTCCTGTTATTATGGGGGGAGACCATTCAATAACTTATGGTGGATTTGTTGGTGTAAAAGAAGCTTTAAAGGAGAAGAGAATAGGGCTTTTACATTTTGATGCTCATAATGATACAGAACCAGATTATGATAATTTGCCAGAAATTAATCACTGTAACCAATTTACTAATTTAATTAATAAAGAATATGTAAAGGGTTGTGATATGGTAACTATTGGTGTGCGTGGAATAGTGAATAGAGCATGGCACGATTTTGCTGTTTCTAAAGGTGTTACACATATAACTGCAAATGAATTTAATAATTCAGAACCAGAAGAAATTTTGAACTTTTTAAAAGATAAGTTTAAAGATTGCGATGGAATATATGTTACCTTTGATATGGACAGTTTAGAAGCTGCATATAGTGAGGGAACAGGTACTCCAAAATATAACGGACTAAAAATTATGAAAACCTTAGAAGTTATTCGCGGATTAAAGAATTTTAAAACTTATGCTTTTGATATAGTAGAACTTTGTCCAGATCAAGACGCTTCAGGAATAACTAGTTTTATTGCTTGGGAAGTTTTATATAATTTCTTAGCGCTAGGATATAATAAGGAGCTGTAATTTATGAAACAAGAAAAAATTATAAGTTTACTTGAAGATAATAAACTTTTAGTTAAGAGTAAAATAAATAATAAAGATATTGAAATAAAAGATATAACATATAATTCAAAGGAATGCAGCAGTAACTCTGCATTCTTTGTTAAAGGTGTGAATTTTAAAGAGGAATATATTGTAGATGCCATAAGTAGAGGGGCGGTTTTAGTAATAGCTGAAAAAGAATATAACATACAAGGTGCGGATTTTGTTATAGTAAATAACGTTCGTATGGCTATGGCTAAAGTTGCTTTAGAGTTCTTTGGCAGACCTCATGAGACTTTGAATATAATAGGGTTAACTGGAACAAAAGGAAAAACAACTACAACTTATTTTATAAAAAACATCCTAGATGAGTATTTGGGATATAAGTCTGGAGTTATTTCTACAGTTGAAACATATACTGGGGTAAGACATGAAGAATCACATTTAACTACACCAGAAGCTATAGAGTTACAAAGATATTTAAAAGAAATGAAAGATAGCAAAATAGATTTTGTAACTATGGAAGTGGCTTCTCAAGCATATAAAGTAGATAGAGTTGTAGGAATGGAATTTGGTACAGGAGTATTTTTAAATATTTCTGAGGATCATATAAGTGAAGCCGAACACCCTAATTTTAATGATTATTTTAATTGTAAATTGGAGTTTATTAAACATTGTAGAAAAGTAATAATAAATAGAGAAACAGATTTTTTTAATACCGTTTTGGATAATGCTAAAAATGCAGAAAAGGTTATTACTTATGGAACAGAAAAGGTAAAAGATTTAGCAGATTATTATGTGGATAATGTGAATAAAACAGATAATGGTTTTACATTCGTTGTGCATAATTTAGATTATGAAAAAGAATTTAAAATAAATATGCAAGGAAGATTTAATGTAGAAAATGCTCTTGCTGCAATTGTTATTTGTAAAAGTTATGGTATTTCAGATGAATGTATACAAGCAGGCCTTTTAAAAACAGAAGTTCAAGGTAGAATGAATGTATATGAAAAAGATGGAATAACTGTTATAGTAGATTATGCACATAATAAATTAAGTTTTTCAAAGTTTTTTGAATCCTTAAAACTAGATTATCCAGGAAGAAGTATAATAACTGTTGCAGGTGGCCCTGGTGGTAAGGCTTATGCAAGAAGAAAAGATTTAGGTGAAATTGCGGGAAGTGCATCTTCATATATGTATTTAACTGAAGAAGATCCACAGTTTGAAGAAATAGAGGATATCTGTAGAGATATTGCTTCATATGTAAAATGTCCTTATGAAATAATACCAGATAGAACAGTTGCAATAGAAACAGCAATAAAAAATGCTAAAAAAGGAGATATAGTAGCTTTGCTTGCCAAGGGTGAAGAAGATTACCAAAAAGTAAGAGGAGTTTTTGTGCCTTATGAATCTGATGTTAAAATAGTAAAAAGATTGTTTGGAATTAGTTAGGAAGGTATTAATGCAACAAGATATTGAAAATGTAGTAAATAAGTTTATAGACAAGACTAAAGAGTATGCAAAATCAATAGAAAAAGAAGCCAAAGTAATAAAGCAGTATAACAAAAATAGAGATAATGGGTATAAAACAATTTCTAGCGTAATAGAGTTAGATGGTTTCAAAGTAAGATTTGCATATCATGTAAATGAGGGAATTGGATTTAAAAAAGGAATTGTAACTGTATTTTACAATATTGGAAATCTAGAATATCATGCATATGATGTTTTAAAACAAATAGCTCCAAAAGATAAGAAGTCTTTGGTTTTTCCTTATGTAGATGATGAAGAAGTAATAGATAAATGTATGACAATATTAACGGATACTGTTGAACAATACAAAGAAAATATAACAGAATTAAGTAAAAATCCAGAAGAAGTAAATAAATTAGAAAAAGATTTAAAAAAGGAAATAAAGCAATTTATAGGAAAGAACTTAGATGGTGCTCCTGTGCCATTACAATTATTAATATCAGGAGTATATAACATATCTCTTCTTTTAAGATATACATCTGAGCCGTATGAAGCTTTTTTACAAGGAAATTATAAAAAAGCTATTAGACTATATAATAAAGAAACTAATTTAACAATTTATGAAAAGCAACTTGTAAAAAGTATTAAGCAAGAAGAAAAAAATAAGAACAAAACAAAGTCAACAGAAAATTATTATACAAACAATAGGAAAAAAGAAGCTGAAAAAGGGAACTTTATTTATAGCTTATTATCATTTTTATTAAGCATTCCTGTTGTAAGTATTTTATCGCTCTTGTTATATGCATTGTTTGTATATGTAATGACAAGTAGAGCAATAGTTACTTTAAATACTAGTTTAATATTTTTAATTGTGCCAATAATATTTGCTTCTATTGCAGTTTATAAACCAGTTAGAGATAAAATTTTTGCTTCTAAAATGAAACAATATATGCAATTGCAAGTACTATTTAACACAAAACAAGCCAAACGCTCAAAACTGAATATTTTTAACGCTATTTTAATTAGCTGTATTATAAGTATAGCAATGATTGCATCAACAAGTTTGACAGCTCGTGAAGACGGTATAAAATATTCGAAAGAAATTTGGGATGTAAAAGGTACATTAGTATCATATAACGAAATACAACACTTTGATTTAAATAAAAAGCAACTAATTCTAGAAAAAGATGAAGTTATAGATTTGAGTGTTTATGATATTTCAAATGTAAAATTAGAAGAATTAGTTAAAGTTTTAGAAAATAAAAATGTTAAAATAGAATAAAGTAAACGAGATGTGTTTTTAGCACATCTCGTTTACTTATTCCATAAAGTTTAATCTGTATACTTGACATAAAGTTAAAATTGCAATATAATTATAGGTGCGTTAATTTAAAAAAGGGGAAATTTTGATGAAAAATATAAGAAATGTAGCAATAATAGCCCATGTTGACCATGGTAAAACAACATTGGTAGATTGCTTACTTAAACAAAGTGGAATATTTAGAGAAAATGAACAAGTAGCAGATAGAGTAATGGACTCTGGAGATATCGAAAAAGAAAGAGGAATAACTATACTTTCAAAGAATACATCAGTAATGTTTGGTGATACAAAAATAAATATAGTAGATACACCAGGACACGCAGATTTTGGTGGAGAAGTTGAACGTGTATTAAAAATGGTTGATGGTGTTCTTCTAGTTGTAGATGCTTTTGAAGGAGCTATGCCTCAAACAAGATTTGTGTTATCTAAAGCGCTATCTTTAAATCTAGTTCCAATAGTTGTAATAAATAAAATAGATAGACCAGGAGCTAGACCAGTTCAAGTATTAGATGAAGTATTAGAATTATTTATGGATTTAAATGCAAGTGATGAACAATTAAACTTTCCGGTAATTTATGCTTCAGGTAAAAACGCATTTGCAAGATATAACGTTGAAGATACAAATGTAGATATGAAGCCTTTATTTGAAACAATAATTAAATATGTTCCAGAACCTACTGGTGATGAATCAAAACCACTTCAAGTATTAATATCTAATATAGATTATGATGAGTATACAGGAAGAATTGGTATTGGTAGAGTTGAAAACGGTGTTATACATACTGGTGAAAATGTAGCTGTTTGTAAAAAAGATGGAAGCATACAAAATATAAAAATAGGGAAAGTATATACATACGTTGGATTAAAAAGAGCAGAAGTAGAATCTGCAAAATGTGGAGAAATCGTATCTATTACAGGATTAGAAGGAATCAATATAGGAGAGACAATTGCAGATATTAATAATCCAGTGGCAATTCCTTTTGTAGATATTGATGAGCCAACAGTTTGTATGTCATTTAGTGTAAACAACGGACCAATGGCTGGACAAGAAGGAAAGTTAATAACTTCTCGTCACATAAGAGATAGATTATTCAAAGAAGTTGAAACTAACGTGTCTTTAAGAGTTGAAGAGACAGATTCTCCAGATACATTTAAAGTGTATGGTAGAGGAGAATTACACTTATCTATACTTATAGAGCAAATGAGAAGAGAAGGATTTGAACTTCTTGTATCAAAACCACAAGCTATCACTAAAATAATAGATGGTGTAAAATGTGAGCCGGTTGAACTTGTAACTATAGATGTGCCAGATGAATACGTTGGAGCAGTTATGGAAAAGATGGGAAACAGAAAAGGCGAAATAACAAATATGGCTCCATCAGCAACTCAAATTGGATATACTAGATTAGAATTTAAAGTACCATCTCGTGGACTTATTGGATATAGAAATGAGTTTATGACAGATACAAAAGGTACTGGTGTTATGAACAGTATATTTGGTGGATTTGAACCAGATAAAGGACTTGTAGTAACTAGAACTCATGGTACAATAATTGCTTTTGAAAGAGGTAAATCTACAACTTATGGATTATTCAACGCACAAGAACGTTCAACATTATTTATTGGACCAGGTACAGAAGTGTATGTTGGTATGATAGTTGGAGAAAACTCAAGAAGTGAAGACATGATTGTAAACGTATGTAAAGAAAAACATTTAACAAATACAAGAGCAAGTGGAAGTGATGATGCATTAAAGCTAGTACCACATAGAATATTATCATTAGAACAAGCTTTAGAGTTTATAGCAGATGATGAACTAGTTGAAGTTACTCCAGAAAATATTAGACTTAGAAAGAAGATACTTGATCCTACAAAGAGATTAAGAGGAATAGCAGATTAAATTAAGAAGTCAGAGAATTACGTCTCTGACTTCTTAATATTATATGACTTTATGTATACTAAGTGTATGTTAACTTGAAAAAACAACCGTATTATGTTATACTAAAAGGGTAAGTTTATATAGATTAAATAATTAATATTATAGAGGTGTGAAATGAAAAATAATTTTAAAAAGCTTATAAAAAAGCACGCTATCCGGTTGGTTATAGTGGATGTTGATGGAACAATAAAAGATTTGTATAGAGAGCATAACAAGGCAATTGAAATGACATTTCAAAATTTAAGAATTGAAAAAAGCTTAAGGGCAAAATTTGCTATGTGGCTTAATAAATTTGGAATGATGTTTTTTAAGCTTGGGTGCCTTCCTACAAATGCTAAAATGCAACATGCGCTTCTTCGTATACTTTCCATAGTTACACTAAATAATTACGAAGTTGTAAAGGAGTTGTATTATCGTAATTGCCGTCAATTTTCAATTGTATTTAAGGATATCAAGCAAGAACTTTTGACGCTTCCTGAAAATGTAAAAGTAATTTTGGCTTCCACAAATCATTATACTGTAACAGAAAATCTTAAATTACGGAATGAATTTGGTGTATCTGAAATAAGAAACAAGATATATAAAGATATCTTGAAAAAAGAGAAGATAAAACCAGAAAGGGTTCTTGTAATAGGAGATAATTTCTTCGATGATTATGTTCCGGCTAAATGCTTAGGATGCAAAGTGTATCTTGTTAATAACTATAATTCTTGCCTAAAAGCAGGTATTTGTAAGCTTATTAATAAGTAAAAAATGAACCAGTTCATTAGAACTGGTTCATTTTTTATTTAGGTGAGAATTTCACCCAACTCATCTTTAAAGCGATTTTTAAACATCTCAAGTCTTGAGAGTTTGCTCGTAACGAAATATATCGTATATCCGTTGTCTTTCAGATACTCAATGATAAAGAGAAGTTTAGATAATACTTCATCATCAAAGGTTGACGGCACTCCATCAAAAATGAGTAATTTGAAAGGTTCCTCCATATTAACAATGGAGCTAAGTTCATAGCAGAACTGAAGTAACGCTATTGCGGATATATCGAAATGAACATTATCGAGGTTATCATCAAAGAAAGCAGAAAATTCAGACGGTAATTTCTTACCGGAAAGGAAAGTGTAAAGCTTAGAAATATGCTCTTTATTGCAAAATTCAGGAACTATACGATTTTTATAGCTAAAAGAATAGCCTCCTTCCTCTTTTACGAGTTTCCGTACGATAACAGATTTTCCTGTTGCGGGCTTTCCGTAGATCACATTAACATTCTGCTTTGTGGATACTGTTGACATTGTGTGTCCTCCTATAATTTAATTAAATTTGGATAAAGGAACTTATCGCTTATACATTATATCACCAAAATTGTATTATGTCAAATAATAGCGGATAATTTTTAGTTAATATCTTTACTTTTTAATAAAATTAGTATAAAATATACATCTTGAAAGGATTGAGGAGTATGATATTAACAAATAATGTAAGTTTAAGATTTGGTAAAAGGACTTTATTTGAAGATGTGAATATTAAGTTTACAGAAGGAAACTGTTATGGCTTGATAGGAGCCAATGGAGCTGGTAAATCCACTTTCTTGAAAATATTATCTGGTGAAATAGAAACAACAACTGGTGAAGTTGTTATGCCGAATAATGAAAGATTATCTGTTTTAAAACAAGACCATTCATTATATGATAACGAACAAGTTTTAACTACTGTAATTATGGGAAATAAAAAACTTTATCAACTTATGAAGGATAGAGAAGCTATATATTTAAAAGAGGATTTTACAGAAGAAGATGGGATTCGTGCAGGTAAATTAGAAGAGGAATTCGCTAAAATGAATGGTTGGGAAGCTGAAACTGATGCAGCAAAACTTCTTAATGGATTAGGAGTTGAAGCAGAAAATCACGAAAAATTAGTTAAAGAATTAAAAGAAGAAGATAAGGTAAAAGTACTTTTAGCTCAAGCGTTATTTGGAAATCCAGAAGTGTTATTACTAGATGAACCTACTAATGGACTAGATAGAAAAGCGATAGAGTGGTTACAAGAATTTTTAATTAATTTTGAAAATACAGTTATTGTAGTATCCCACGATAGATATTTCTTAAACAAAGTATGTACACACATAGCAGATATAGATTTTGGGAAAATACAATTATTTGTTGGTAACTATGACTTCTGGTATGAATCAAGTAAACTTATACAAAAGCAAATGAAAGATGCAAATAAAAAGAAAGAAGAGAGAATAAAAGAATTGCAAGAATTCATAGCTAGATTTAGCGCTAATGCCTCAAAATCTAAGCAAGCAACTTCTAGAAAGAAAATGCTAGAGAAGATTGAATTAGATGAAATTAGACCTTCTAGCAGGAGATATCCTTTTATAGATTTTAAGCCAGACAGAGATATTGGTAATGAAGTATTACAAGTAAAGAATATTTCTAAAACAATAGATGGAGTAAAAGTATTAAATAACGTATCTTTTACTATGACAAAAGAAGACAAAATTGCATTCATTGGAGATAATAGTATAGGAATCTCTGCACTGTTTAGTATACTTGCAGGTGAAATGCTGCCAGATTCAGGAGAATTTAGATGGGGACAAACAGTTACAACATCATATTTCCCTAGAGATAATTCTGAATATTTTGATACGGATTTAAACTTAACAGATTGGTTAAGACAATATTCTAGAGAAAAAGATGATGCTTATGTTAGAGGATATCTAGGAAGAATGTTATTCTCAGGAGAAGAAAGTTTGAAAAAAGCAAATGTAATTTCTGGTGGAGAAAAAGTAAGATGCATGTTAACAAAGATGATGTTATCTGGCGCAAACAGTATAATTTTAGATGAACCTACTAACCATTTGGATATGGAAAGTATAACAGCATTAAATGAAGGAATGAATAATTTTAAGGGAGTAATTTTGTTTAGGTCTTATGACCATCAATTAGTACAAACTGTAGCTAATAGACTTATAGATTTAAATCCAGATAAATTTATAGATAGAAAAATGACATATGATGAATATATAGAAAAGAATAATTAGAAAAAAGAAGCACCGTGATTTGGTGCTTCTTTTACATTAATGAAAATAATTATATTAATTAGATAATATATTGTATTAAATATATGGAGGTTAATATGATTAGTTTAAGTCTTTGTATGATAGTTAAAAATGAAGAGGAAACTTTGGGTAGATGCTTAGAGTGCATCAAAGATATTGTTGATGAAATAGTTATAGTAGACACTGGTTCTACGGATAGCACAAAGGCTATTGCACTAAAATATACAGATAAAATCTATGATTTTGAATGGTGCGATGATTTTTCAAAAGCAAGAAATTATTCTTTTTCAAAGGCAACAAAGGAATATATGATGTGGTTGGATGCAGATGATGTAATATTAGAAAAAGATAGGGCAAAATTAAAGAAGTTAAAAGAAAGTTTGGATAAGGGTACAGATATAGTAATGTTAAAATATGATTTAAACTTAGACGAAAACGGAGTTCCAGCCCTTTCTTATTATAGAGAAAGAATTTTAAAAAGAAAGAATGATTATAAATGGAAAAGCCCAATACATGAAGTAATAGAGTTAAAAGGGAAATTGTTATATGAAGATATTTCTATAACTCATCAAAAAGAGAAACACCATGACCCAAAAAGGAATTTAAGAATTTTTGAAACAATGAAAAAGAAAAACATACAATTTGACGCAAGACAAACTTTCTATTATGCAAGAGAACTATATTATAACGGGGAATATGACAATGCATTGTACTATTTTAATAAATTCTTAAAAGATGAGAGAGGATTTATAGAAAATAAAATATCTGCGTGCCTAGATTTATATGATTTGTATATTAATATTAATAAGGAAAAAGAAGCTATTCAAGCATTGTTTAACAGTTTTGAATATGATATTCCCAGAGCCGAGATATGTTGTAGTATAGCAAATTATTTTTTTAATAAAAATAAATATGAAATAGCTATTTATTGGTACAAAGAGGCAAGCGAAAAAGTTTTAGACATATATAAAGGAGGATTTTATATAAAAGATTGTTATGATTTTATACCATATATGGGAATGTGTGTATGCTATTTTAAATTAGGTGACTTAAATAAATCAAATGAATATAACAAATTAGCTGGCAAGATAAAACCTAATGACAAAAATTATTTAAACAATATTCAATTTTTTGAGACAAAGGGGTATAAGTAATCACAAGTTTTATTAAAATACATAAATTATTAATAGGTAATATTTTAAATATTACTTGTGAAAGGAGCAATTTTGGATGAATAACTATTATCAACCTTATGGTAGCGCTAATTCTTGTAGACCGCCATGCCCGCCACCATATCCGCCTACTCCTCCTGTAACAATTTGTGCCACGGGTCCCACAGGCCCAACTGGCCCTCAAGGAGTTATGGGGTTACAAGGTGTTCCGGGGCCAATAGGTCCGACTGGTCCTCAAGGGGTTCAAGGAATACAAGGTGTACCGGGTAGTGTTGGCCCAACAGGATTAACAGGAGCAACAGGAGCGACAGGTGTGACAGGACCAACAGGATTAACAGGAGCAACAGGAGCGACAGGTGTGACAGGACCAACAGGAGCAACAGGCCCAATAGGACCAACAGGAGCAACGGGTGCAACAGGAGCAACAGGTCCAATAGGACCAACAGGAGCAACGGGTGCAACAGGAGCAACAGGTCCAATAGGTCCGACAGGAGCAACAGGAGCAACGGGTGCAACAGGTCCAACTGGTGCAGATGGCGAAACTCCAACATTAACAATTGGAACAGTTACTACAGGAGCGCCTAGTACAGAAGCGGCTGCAACAATAACAGGAACAGCCCCTAACTTTGTATTAAATTTAACAATACCACAAGGTCCAACAGGAACAGTTTAATATAATAAAACAGTGTCTCTTTAAGTTTTTAAGAGACACTATTTTAATTTTAGCTAATTACGTAACAAAAAAATACTTTGTTCATAAGATATGTTAAATGGAGGATTTGAGTATGAATATTATTGTACAAAAATATGGAGGTAGTTCTGTGGCAACTAAAGAAAAGTTAGCAATAATTATTAATAATATTATTAATGAAAAAGATAAAGGAAATTCTGTGGTAGTTGTTGTATCAGCACAAGGAAAAACAACAGATCAATTAGTAAGTCTTTCAAAAGAATATGTAAATACAAATTATCCTAAAGAAATGGACATTCTTTTGTCTACAGGGGAATTGCAAACAGTAGCTTTGTTAACCATGATGCTGAAAGAAAAAGGTTGTGAAGCAATAGGGTTAAATGGAGCACAAGCTGGAATTATAACAGATTCAAATTTTTCAAGAGCCAATATTTTAACTATAGTTGAAGGTAAAATTTTAAACTTATTAAAAGAAAATAAAGTTGTAGTTGTTGCTGGATTCCAAGGAGTAGATAAATTTGGTAATATTACTACTTTAGGACGCGGTGGAAGTGATTTATCTGCAGTTGCTATAGCATCTGCGTTAAGTGCAAAAAAATGTGAAATTTATACAGATGTTGAAAATAATAAATGCGAAAATTTTTAGATTTAAATTTTAAATTAATATTTTTGATTAAATTTATTTTTTATAGATTTTTAAATAATTTTTAGGGGCTTGTCTACCATCAATAAAATAATCTAGGTGAATAGTATCATCTAATACTTTAAATACAATAAGAAATTTTTTCTTAACAATAAACTTCCTATATACTTGTGGGTCACCTCTAAATTTTATTGTAGGTGTTGCATACGGAAATATTTTTAATAGGTTTATAGCTTCATATACCTTCTTTTCAATTTTTCGTGTATATGCAGAGCTATAAGATATATAATTATTTAACTCATCTTCAAACATTTTAATGAAAGATGGAGAAAATATAACCTTATAACTCTTCACCAAATACCTCTCTATGAATTTTGGACATAGCTTCCCTAAATTCTATGCCCTGTCCGTTTGCAATTTCTTCTTCAGATTTTCTAACGCCTCTTTCTAAAGCTTCCATATCAATGTTAGCCATAAATTCGGCATCTTCTTCTGGTGTTAAACAATAGTCACTAAATTGAGTGCTATTGTTTAATTTTTTTACAGATGTGTTATTCATTTTAAACACTCTCCTTTCTTAAATTTAGTATAACAGCATTTTACGAAATAGCAAGTTTAGTTTCAATGTCGAAAAATAAAGAAATATGACATGACGGTGTTCTTTTAAATACTATAAGTGTATTATACCATCGTGGTCTTTAATTGTAAATGAAAGACAAATAATTTTTATAAATTCCCTATAACATTCAGTTCTTTAAATTTAAACTTTATTAGAATTTCTTTATTAGAAGTTATTTCTATTCTTTCTACTAAGTCATAAAGTAGAGAAGTATGAGATTCCTTTAAATACTCTTTTATTATTTTGTCCACTTGTGATTTTGAAATACTACTAGCTTTAAAATTTGTTTTCTTTTCAATAGATATAATTTCATTTTTTAAAGTATCTCTGTTGTTGCATAATATTTGATATACATTTGTAAAGTCTTCTTCCTTAATAATACCAGATAGCTTATCTATATACATAGTATTTATTTTGTTTTCTAAAGAGGATAATTGATCTTTTTTGTTTTTAAGTAAAGTAATATTTTCATTTTCTTTTTTATTTTCTGCTAAAAGATTTTTTGTCAAAGTTTCTAAATATGTTTTATCTAAATACTTATTAAATATATCTGTTATCGCTTGTTCTACCTGTGGCATTAATTTGTCTTCTCTAAAATAATGTGATTTACAAGAATGTAAGTCTTTGTATCTATTACCGCTTGAACAACGAAAGTATTTGTATTTAATATCTCCTTTATTTGCACCTTTTGTGTATTTGGAATAACTTATTTGCATGCTTGATCCACAATCAGCACAATACAGAAGTCCTTTTAATGGGTTATCTATTTTCTTAACTATTTTATGAGTATTTTTACTTAGTCGTTCCCCAACTTTATTAAATACTTCTTTTGAAATAATAGCTTCGTGCATATTTTCTACTTTTATTTGTTCTTCCTTAGGTATCTTAATTCTAACTTTAGATTTAAAATTAATCTTTTGAGTTTTGTGAGAAGTGACACTTCCTGTGTAAACATCGTTTTGCAAAATTCTTCTTACAACTGATTCTTTCCAAAAGTTTGTTGTTACAGTCTTTTTCAAATTTAGTCCTAAGATATTCGCGGGTGTTGGTATATTTCTTTTAGTTAATTCATTTGCTATGTCTATGATTTTTTCTCCATTTAAATATTTAGTAAATATTTCTTTTACAATTTTTGAATATTCAGGGTGGGGAACAAGTTTGTTTTTTTCAGTTTCAGACTTAACATATCCAAATGGAGCACGAGAACCTAAAAACTCTCCAGCATTCATTTTTGTTTTAAATACACCATTTATTTTTCTTGAAGTATCTTTAGAGGACATTTCATTAAAGACTGCTTTAAAGGGCATAAAGTCATTTAAAGAATTATTTTCTCCTGTGTCCATATTATCTAATATTGATACATATCTTACATTATGTTCAGGAAAGAACTTTTCAGTATATTCTCCAATAGTAATATAATCACGACTTAAACGAGATAAGTCTTTAGTAACTACCATATTTATTTTGCCAAGAGAAATGTCCTTTATCATACGGTTAAATTCAGGTCTATCAGTATTAAGTCCTGTATATCCATCATCTATGTATATATCTATAACATTTAAAACTTCATTTCTAGCGTAATCTAAAAGTATTTTCTTTTGATTTATAACTGATTCACTTAGGTCTGCACCATCGTCATCTTCTTTAGAAAGCCTAATGTATAATGCTGCATCTTTGTTGTTACTTATATTCACATATCCTCCTCTCTCTAAAATAAGTAACTGTAAGTTATATTAGCTTTATACCACCGGCAATATATCAAAGTCTAACCTAAAGACTACTTATTCTAATTTTTTTTGTATTACAAAATTTTTAAAACTCTTTTCTAGAATTTCATTAAAAGATAATCCATTTTCATTGAATTTAAAAGTTACTTTAAATTCATTATTTACTTCTGCTTTATTGTCAGAAGCATTATTTAAAAAACTCATTTTTATATATCTCCTTTACTATATATTACTTAAATTTAATATTTACTATGACTAAAAAAAGCGCAAAAAAACAAAGCCATAAGCTCTGGTAATTAAACATTATTATATTTATAATTTTGTGGTGGCAAAATTCTTTTCATTGATATGAATTTTGGCACATCATATGTAAGGTTAACATCTTTTGTTGCAACCAAATCATAATTTTTATTTCTTTTATATATACTTAAATTCCATCTGGCAAAATCTTCATCAGATAATCTAGATGGAGTAGAGAGGGTTTTAGAGTCAATATCATGTTGTATTTTAAGAATATCATTAGACTGTTTTTCTTTTCTTTTAACTTTTGCTTGTAGTTTTTTATTTTCTTGCTCGTAGTTGTGTAAATTGTTAATATCTTTTGTTAGTTTATTAAGTTTTGTTGTTAAATCATTGTTTTGTTCATATAGTATAATATTTTCTTGTTTTAATGGTAATATCACACACTCTGTTATTTCTCTGTCTCTATTTAAAGAAAATTTACTAATGTCATTTAAGTTGGGTACTTGCAAAGGCGCATCTTTTGAATATGTGGTATTTTCATTTTGTTTAAAGTTAGTTATTTCTTTGTATGCTTCAACAGATAAATGTTCTCTAGAAGATGAGCCTCTTTCGAGTCTGAAATTATTTTGTCTCATATAGTTATAGAAAGCATCTTGCAATTCTATGTAACTATTTTTACTTTTCCAAAACTCACTGCAAGCAATCTTATCTATATTATTACCATTTTTATCTTTAGTATGAACAACAGGAACAAAGATTAAATGTAGGTGAGGAGTTTTTTCGTCCATATGTACAATGCTAGATAATATATATCTTTCAGTTAAGCCTTTGTACTCACACACAAACTTATGAGCAGTTTCAAAATATCTTTTTGTTTCACTTGAACCTATTATTTCAAAGAATTCTGTATCTGATGTAATTACAAATTCGCAAGCAATATTACTAACAGTTTTAACTTGTCCTTTTAGATTATATTTTTCTCGTAGTATATCAAACTCTTTTTCATAGTTATATTTAGGACTTTTTATTGAATAGTTTAAATGTGATTTGCTCTTATCTATATTTTTATTTGAATAATTTTTGTTTCTTCTTTCATTGTGTCTAAATATTCCTTTAAGATTTTCTCTTTTGTATTTCTCATTTCGTATAATAGCATAACTCATAAACCATACCTCCTTGTCTATGCTTATCTTAAGACTTAAATAAAGTGTTGTAACGCACTACAACACTTTTACAAAAAGTGTTTGTGTGGCAGGTAATCCCTACAACCCATAACCAAAAAAAGTTACACAATTTTAGGTTAGTAATAATAAAACTTCGTAATATTATTACCTATACAATTTACTAAATTATGTAAATAATTTTTGACATAATTTAGTAAATTGTTGATTTGTGCAAGAAAGTGTGATAGGATATTTATGGTAAAAAATGTATATTCATTCAAAATTTTGAAAGGAGCATTACTATGAAAGAATTATTATATCCACCTGTTTTGCACTGGGAGGTAACTCCTGAATGCAATCATAATTGCATTCACTGTTACAACTACTGGCGTAAAGAACCCGAAAAGAAAAATGAAAGTATCAAAGACCATCTGGCCATTGCAAAGAAGATTGTCGAACGGCATCCTGTATCTGTGGTAGTAACTGGAGGAGAACCATTAATAGTGTTTGAAGCTATTAAAGCTTCACTTCGGTTATTGAGAGACAATGGCATATCTATTTCCGTAAATACAAATGCTGCTTTAGTAACAGAAGAGATAGCTGAATTTATGGCAAAACTTAAGATAAGTGCCTTTGTTTCTCTTCCTTGTTGTGAACCTAGCATCTGCGATGGAATAACAAACGTAACGAACTCTTTACCAAAGATTTCAAAAGGCATAAAACTTCTTTTAGATGCAGGAGTTAGAGTTTCGGTAAATATGGTAGTTTCTAAAAGAAACATAGACTATATTTACGATACTGCTAAATTTGCAAAGGAAGTATTAGGGCTAGAATCATTTTTTGCTTCTAGAGTTTCAAAACCTATAAACTCAGATACTGAGTTTTGCAAAGAACTCTTGAGTAAAGAGGATGTTCAAAAGTTGCAAAAGGATTTGATAAGGATTGCAAAAGACTTTAATATGAGAGTTGCAACTGCTGGTCCTATGCCTGTATGTTCGTTGACAGAAGATGAAACATTCCAAAAATTTGCATTTACAAGAAATTGCACTGCTGGAAAGATTTCATACAGCATTGATTATTCTGGTAATATCAAAGCCTGTGCAAGAGAAGTACAGATATATGGAAATATATTAACAGATAATTTTTCTGATGTATGGAGCAGAATGAAATATTGGAGAGATGAAACATTCTTACCTGCTGAATGCAAAGAATGTAATGTTAAACAATCTTGTAAAGGTGGCTGTAGGTTGGATGCATTTCCTCATACTGGCACTAGAAATGCGTTAGACCCTATGGCAGATGTCAGCAATATACCGATTAAGTTCGTCAAGAAAATGGACTCTAAACAGATGAAAATGGAACAGACATTTATTGTACCTAAGACCATACAATTCATACAAGAAGGGTTTGGATGGAGAGTAAATGTAGGTTCAAAGTTCATGTACATTACAGATGAACTTAAACAGCATCTTTCAAATTGCACGGAATTTTGTATTAACGAATTTATGCAAAAATTTGATGTTGACTATCAAACGACAAACGATTTAATAAATTTGTTGGTAGATAACAGGATCATCTTTATGCGTAAAGAGTAATGCAAATTTTGTAATACTAAGAAAGGAGAAAAACCATGTCAAGATTTGTTGTAAGCCTGTACAGTTGCAACGTGTCTGCGTGTGATTGCAATGGTAACGAAAGTTGTCAGTGCGATTGCCATGGCGATGGCTGTGACTGCCTTACTGATTAAATAATCAGCAAAGAAAAGACGAGAAGGGAATTCTTTTCCTTCTCGTCGATTTTTATTTATTAATTTTGTCTATTAAATATTCTCTAAAGTCAGTTTCTATTGTAGGAACAACTTTTAGAAATTCTTCAGGGGATTGTAACCAATATAATATTTTTTCTTTTCCAAATTGTATATTTAAAAATTCCATTATAACATAAGAATATGCATATCCATTAAGCTTTCCAAATTCATTCCCGTTATATATACAAAAATCTTTTATTCTATGCAGGTTGTCTTGGGTATAATCTTGTATAATTGTTTCAAATCTTTTTTCAGACATTTGATGGCTCAGAAAGCAAGCAATTCCTTCATCAAGCAACTTTACTCTTTTTTCTTTATGTTCTATTTTATATGATAGGAGATGAACAAGCTCATGAATGGCAACTTTAGTCATATATTCTAATCTGTCTGCCGTAGGGATTACAATATGAACACCTTGATTTATAGAAAATCCAACTAACCAACTAGGAATATTTTCTTTTGTTCCATATTGAGACGTGGTATTTGCCACAAATTCATTAAAGTCTGTTTTTGAATATAGTGTTAATTCAAGTGAATCATATTCTACATTAAAGTAGTCTTTTATATCTTTAAAGTTATAAACAATTTTATCTATAAATTCTTTTAATATATCTGTGTTTCCATATTCTTTATAATTTATAATTAGCTTATCTCTTTTTAAGGTACATATATTGTCTAGCATATAACCTCCATATATTTTTATTATAATACTAAAATTATATTATATATTGATGTTTTTTTCAATAATTTTAGAGTAACATTAAGTTTTACAGAAACCAGAGGGAGTGAGCTTTGTGGATTTAGGTGCAATAATTCCCTGCACCTCAAAAAAATTATTGCACCTTTTAAGAAACCGTCGGTCGCTTGCCAAGTTTCAATAGGTAGTCTAGAATGTATCATATGCTACTGCAATTGCAGATACAAAGTATCTTGATGCATACTTGCCCACACTTAACAATTGCAAATTCCATTTTCAAGCTTTGCCTCCCAAACTCTTTTATTATTGTGAGTCTATCGTTGTAAAATCTCACTTACGCATATTATATAAATAGACTGTTTATATGACTACGGAAGAACTTTATGCGGCGGCTCATCACACCTTTCACTTTTAACGAGTTTATGGCATCTCTCGGGTGTACAAAAAGCACCTACAACAAAAGTTGTAAGTGCTTGTACAAATATTAAATTGTATGGCTCTGTAATTAAAAATAACAGAGTTTAAAGTATAAACTAATGTTAGTTTATGGCTAAAATTTGTATAAATGTAATTAACCTTTAATAATATTTGTTATTTCGTTTACCATATACTCATGAACTAGATTTTCTATCATTTGGTTATATTTAACCATAACAAGAAATTCATTTGTTTTAGGAGCAGGATATTGTTTAGCAATACTTTCTTTTAATCTATCTAAATAATTTGTTAAATATTTGTTTTGTATTTCTACATACTTATCTAGTTTATTTATATTTTTTAGTCTAGCATATTTAGCAGGGAAGGATTCTTTAAGAGTATTAATAAATAAGTTTTGGTATTTTCTATGACACATACTCGTTACCTCCCATACAATTTAAAACTAAATTAAGACAATCTTTAAATCCTTGTTTGTAGAATTTAGACATATAAAAGCTAGAGTATTCTAAATATTCTTCAGCAATTTTTTCTATTTCTTCTTTTACAAACTTTGTATCATCTTTAGATACTTTTTCTAATATATTGTTTAAGTGTGCATCAAAATGTATTTTTCCATAGTACTGTTCCCACACCATAGTGCATAGCTCTTCATATCTTGACTTAACCATTTATCTAATATGTTTTCGTTATACATCATAATATAAATCTCCTTTAAAAGTAATTTAACTTACAGTTACTTTTCTTTAGCATAAATTTACCTCAACAGATGTTGATGGTGTGTTTTCGGGAGACCCTAACGTTATAACAAATGCTAATTTAATAAAGAATATATCTTATGAGGAAATGTTAGAAGCTGCAACAAATGGAGCTAAAGTATTACACAATAGATCTGTTAGTGTTGCCAAAAAATATAAATTACCAATATTTGTAAAACACTTTAGAAATAGTAAAGGAGGAACTATAGTGGAAGAAAGAAATGGTTTAGAAGAATATGGACCAAAGATAATTTCGTTTGAAAAAAAACTAACAAAAATAAGTTTAATAGGTGACGGAATGTTTTCTAATATGGATTATATGAGTAAAATTTATGAAGTTGCTAGCAAAATGAATGTAAAAATATATATGATTTCATGTAATGAACTATGTATAAATATATTAGTAAAAGAAGAACAAGCTGAAGAATTTGGAAATGCAATACATAATGAATTAATAAAAAAATAAGGGAATAATTTTCCCTTATTTATAATATTTATTAATCAATTCATCTATTTGCGTGGTAGTAACAGTAGTTTCTATTTCCTCTAAAATATTGCAGTTTTTATCTAAAAAATAAGTTCTTGGGATATATGCTTCTTCTGGATCTAAGTGTTTTCTAATAACCCTTCCAAAATCAACTAAAATTTCAGTATCAAAATCTATAGTTCCACTTTCTAAAAGATTTATTAGATTATCTAAATTTCCATCTTCTGTAGGCCTTTCATGAGCTATAAATACTATATTTACATCTTTATCATTTTTGTATTTCTTTAAAATTTCATTGAGGTCATCTAATTCAGAATTGCAATTTGGGCACCAAGAAGCCCACATAAATAATATAGTGTTTTTTCCTTTAAACATTGTTTCGTCGTAATAATTTACCACACGTAGAGTTGAATTAGAATTTGTTTTAATAATTTGAGTGTTTGTAGTGTAATCCGTAACTACATTGCTCACATTATTAGTAGAATTATTATTTGTTCCACTATTTTGTACTTCTGGTTTGTTTCTATACCAAATAATAGTGCCTAAAATAGTTCCTACTAATATTATAAAAGCAAAAATAGTTATAATTATCTTTTTCATATTTTCCTCCAAATTTATAATATGTAAATTATATTACATATTTGCTTTAAATTCAATTATTAATTGCAATTAGAGTGTAGTTAATATATAATTTTATAAATTGGAGTAGTAGAATATGGAAGATAGAAAAATAGATATTAGAGAGTATAATATTAAAGCTTTAGCTTATGTGGGAGATGCAGTTTATGAGTTATATGTTAGGAAACATATTATGAAGAAAAGTAGTGAACAAGTTAATAAATTGCACAAAAAAGCTGTTAAATATGTGAGCGCAAAAGCTCAATCTTACGTTATAGAGCAAATTATAGAAAGTTTAGAAGAAGAGTTAGTAGATATATTTAAACGTGGTAGAAATGCTATGGCTAATACAATACCGAAGAATACAGATGTGATTACATATAAAATATCTACAGGCTTTGAGGCTGTTGTGGGGTATCTATATTTGACAGAGAAGACGGATAGATTAGAAAAGTTTATATATGATGCTTTTGAAATAATTGAAAATAAAGAAACAAATGAGGAGTGAGAGTGTGCTAGAAGTTATAAATATTTCGAAAAGTTTTGGTAACATTAAAGCGGTTCAAAGTGTTTCTTTTTCTGCTAATGAAGGAAAAATATTAGGTTTAATAGGAAAAAACGGAGCAGGTAAGTCTACAATTTTTAGAATAATACTAGACATTTTAAAACCTGATTCTGGAAAAGTTGTTGTGGCAGGAGAGAAGAGTAGTTTAAGTATTAATAATTGTATCGGATTTTTACCAGAAGAAGGAAGTCTTATGGGAGAACTAACTGTTTATGAGCAAATGTGTTTTTATGGCAGTTTAAGAAATATGAGTGAAGAACAAGTTTTACAAGAACTGTTAAAATGGTTAGAAAAATTTGATATTACTGAATATTTAAATAGGAAAATTAAAGAACTTAGCAAAGGTAATAGACAAAGATTACAGTTTATAGTATCGGTATTACACAATCCTAAAGTCTTAATTTTAGATGAGCCTTTTTCTGGTTTGGATCCATTGGGGGTAGAACTTTTTAAAGAGATATTATTAGAATTAAAAGCTATGGGTAAAGTAATTATTTTTTCATCTCATAGAATGGAACATATAGAGAAATTTTCAGATGATATTATTATATTGGATAATGGTCAGATACTTATGCAAGGTACTCTGAAAGAAGTAAAAGACGAGTATAGAAAAGTAAATAATATCTCTTGTGATACTTCCTTAAATGATATGTTTATAGAGCTTTTAGGAGGTAATGCAAATGATAATCAATAAGAACTCATTAAATATTGCTAAATTTGATTTTTTAAGTAGTATAAAAAGTAAAGGCTTTATAATATTGAATTTGGTTTTATGCTTATTAGTTATAGTAGCTATAAATATAACTAGTGTAATAGATTTATTTAAATCAATAGGTATAATAAAATCAAGCGATTTCGTAATTCATGTATATGATGCTGATGGTTCGGTTTTTGATAAATTAATAGAAAATAATGATTCTTTTGTAAAAGAAATCATTAGAACTGATGAATATTTAGAATTTGATTATGACTCAATAGATGACAAAATTATAGCAGTTAATATTTTAAAAGATGAAACAAAAATATATTCAGATGTTGAGGTCATAACCAAAGATACAATTAATAATGATATTTATGAATATATTTCTCAAAGTGTATCAGAAGTTAGAAATGAAATATTAGAAGAAAAATATGGAATTAGTGCTAGTGATTCTCTAATTTATAAAGAGAATATAACAATTGAGAGAGAAGTTTTATCTGAAGCAAAAACACAAGATACAATAGGCCAGATGATTAGTATGATAGCGGGATATGTAATCTTTATGATAATAATGACAAGTACTGCTACCGTTGCTTCTAAGATAGCAAATGAAAAAACATCTAAAAGTGCGGAATATATTTTTAGTGCAATTCCAGCAAAAGACTATTTAAATGGAAAAGTAATAGCTGCTAATATAAAAACTATAGTTACCATTGTTTTAGTTGTTTTTTATTGTTTAATTGGTTTAGTAATAAATTCTGTTTTAGTAACAACTACAGTTAATATGAGTGAAGTAACACAAATTGCACCGACCGAAAGTACAATAGATTTTACAAGAATAATAGTATATTTAGTAACACTTTTAATTCAATTGCTTGTAAGTAACACTCTTTTGTCATATATTCAAGCTTATTTAGTATCAAAAATAAAAAGCGTAAGTGAGTTGGACAATGCAACAATTTTGCCAATAACGATACTAGGAATTGCGTTTGCTTTATCTAATTCATTAGTATTTATGCCAGAAATGAGTGCCATGGGCATAACAATTATGGCGTGTGTGCCTGTGCTATCAATGTTCGTATTGCCTACAGCGTATTTATTAAACAGAGTGCAAATTGGTGTAATTATTCTTTCTATATTAATATTAATAGGAACGCTTATCTTAACATATAGATTTGTGACAAAACATTTTAAAAATAATATATTGGATTTAGGGAAAAAGAAAATTATAAAAAATGAAAAGAAAGAAAAAACAAAGCTAGATGAGGAGATAGAGAAAGTAGAAAAAAGTAAATTTAGTAAATATATAACATGTGTTTCTCTTGTTTTAATTTTATCTATAGTAATAGGAAACATTATAGGTATTATTCCAGCTATAATTGGTGGCTATTCGGAAAATATAAGCTTAATATTAAATATTTGTATTTTTGTGGTATATATTGGATTACCGGCGTTAGTTTTACAAATTTTATTAAAAGAGGATAATAATGAAAAAGAGAAAACAGATAATTTAGAAGATACTAGAAAAACAAAAGTAACTTGTTATTTAATGGGGCTTGTTGGAATTATATTAGCTCAAGTTATAAATTTTGTGCTTGTCTGGGTATTTAATATTCCTCAAAGTGAAGCGCTGGAACAAGCGTTGCAACTGCCATCTAATATATTAGGAATAATATTGTTTGTTATATATTTAGCAATTGCTCCTGCAATCTTTGAAGAATTGTTATTTAGAAAAGCAATTTTAAATGGTGGTAAAAAATTTGGAACAATATTTGCAATAGTTTTTTCTTCAGTAATGTTTGGCTTATTTCACCAAAATTTACAACAAATTTTTGGTACGGCGCTTATAGGACTAGTATTAGCGTATATAACTGTAAAAACAGGAGATATTTGGACTGCTGTGATTTTACACTTTTCAAATAACATGCTAGCTCTTGCCGCTCAGATGATGATGTCAGGTATAGGCATGGTTAAGTTAGTTGCCCTAAGTTATATTTTATTGTTCTTTATTTTACTATTGATAGGATTTGTTATATTAATAAAAATGTTAATACAAAATAGAACATTCTTTAAGATTTGTAATAAAGAAGAACAGAAATTTAAAATAAAAGATATATTTTTTAATTACTATATGATAATATTAGTTATATGTATAGTATTTACAGTTATTTTAAATTTAAAGGTTTAAAGAGGTGAGAAACATTGTTTTTTGTAAAGAAACCAGATAATTATGAATATATAGCGCCATTAGATTTATTAGATACACTTACAGTAGAAGAGGGAAATAGAGAGGTAATGGCAACATTTAATAATCAAGAATTAGTAAAAGAGGAAGACAAATATTTTTTAGGAAGTATAGTTGATCCTAGCAAATGTAAGGAAATTTCAAGAGATGCTGCTTATGAATTATTAAAAATACAAGAGCAACAAAAAATGATGCCAAAAAGCAATATATATTTAGATTAGTAACACAAAACAACTTGGACACATATAATATATTATCTTAAGGAGGTAATAATATTATATGGAATATAAATGGATGGGCATGGATAATAAATGTGCTTGTAATGATTTAGGCATGCCTTTTAAAGATAATACATATCCTTGGAAATGTACTAATATGTGTAAACCTATGCCGTGTAACATGAATAAACAAATGGATATGGGTATGGGGAAAGAAATAATTCCAGTGCAATCAATGGGATCGCCTATATATGGAATTATTTACCAAGTTACTTTGATAAATTTAAATAAGCATATGTATGGTCAGATGCCAAAATCAATTTCTAAGGATGAGTTTAATGTGATTGTTAACGATTCTATGTGTGAACTTACTAAAAAAGAAAAAGAGTTTAAAGAAATATTAAAATCACGTTGTACAGAAAATGACGAAAGTAGATTGTTTTGTCCTTATTGTAATGGCATGTTAAAATCTGTAGTTGAAGTTGCATTAATTACTTCGCTAATGAATGGCGGATGTATGTTTTGTCATTAAGGTTTAAAGAGTATGGAATATAGATTCTATACT
Organism: Clostridia bacterium; assembly: GCA_017549425.1. Taxonomy (GTDB): domain Bacteria; phylum Bacillota; class Clostridia; order TANB77; family CAG-465; genus UMGS1649. The sequence goes on from JAFYUV010000017.1 coordinate 111,985, forward strand.
CTTTATTTTTTATTCAAAAGTTATAAAATTACTGGTATAAAGATACAATTGAATAATATGCAAAAATATTGTATAATTTTTGTGGTTGTTAATGAAAATCAAGGGGAGATAAATTATATGAATTGTGATTTGTGTTTAAAGGTCAATACTTTTAATTTGCAATTTACTTTAGAATGTGGACAATGTTTTAGATGGGAAAAGACAGATGAAAATGAATATATTGGGGTAATTGATGATAGAGTGCTTAAAATAAGGCAAGAAGGAGAAAATCTATTTATCTGGTCAAACAATAAAGAAAATTTAAAAGAAAAAGTAGAATATTATTTTGATATAAAAAAAGATTATAAAAAATTAGAACAAGAAATATCTAAAATAGATGATAATATTAAACAGGCGGTTAAATTTTCAAGCGGTATCAGGATATTGAATCAACCGTTGTTTGAAACTTTAATTTCATATATTATTTCTGCAAATAACAATATAAAAAGAATAAGTAAATCTGTAAAGAGCATAAGTGAAAAATATGGTAAAAAAATTGAATTTGAAGGTAATGAGTATTATTTATTTCCTACATTAAAAGAATTGTCTTGTTGCACTGTGGAAGAATTATTAAAGTGCGGTTTAGGATTTCGCGCAAAGTACGTAAAACATGATGTTGATGCTTTAATGGTAGCACCGAATATATTAGATGTTTTAAAAAACTGTTCAACAGAAAAAGCTATGTCAATATTATTAGAGTTAATGGGAGTTGGGCCTAAAGTTGCAGATTGTATAATGCTCTTTTCTCTTGGAAAATCAGAAGTATTTCCTGTAGATGTGTGGGTTAAAAGGATAATGGAAAAACTATATTTTAGAAAAAACACAACACTTAAAGAAATAAGAAAATATTCTCAAGAGAATTACGGGATAAATGCAGGCATAATTCAGCAGCATTTATTCTATAATGTAAGAGTAGGAAATTTATAGGAGGAATTTATGGGGAAAATAACGTGGAAACCAGGTACAATGGAATATCCTTTGCCTGCAGTATTAGTATCCTGTGGAGATGAAGCAAAAGCCAATGTATTAACAATAGCATGGACAGGAATAATTTGTACTGATCCGGCTATGACATATGTATCTATTCGCAAAGAAAGATATTCATATGATATAATAAAAGAAAAGAAGGAATTTGTAATAAATTTAACAACTAAAGACTTAGCATATGCTACAGATAAAGCGGGAGTAAAATCAGGGAAGGATGTAGATAAATTTGCCCTACTTAATTTAACTCGTGAAAAAGCATCTATTGTATCTTGTCCGATGATAAAAGAAAGTCCGGTAAGTATTGAATGTAAAGTTGAAGAGGTAAAAGAATTAGGCTCTCATGATATGTTTATTGCTAAAATTGTAGCTGTAAATGTAGATGAAAAGTATTTAGATAAAACTGGGAAATTTGATTTAGAGAAATGTAATTTGATTGCATATTCTCATGGTAATTATTATACATTAGGGGAAAATCTAGGCAAATTTGGATTTAGTGTAAAGAAATAAAATAAAAAAGTTGGAAGATTCCAACTTTTTTATTTTATATTAAATATTCCTTGATCTGTAGCTAAAGTGTGCATATTATATAAAAATAGCACTTCATCAATATTATTTTCTTCTATATATTCGCTAATACTTTTTGCATAATATCTTGGGTCTATAACATGTGTCGTTTTGAAATTATTTGCTACAAAAGGAACAAAACAATTTGCGTATGAGTCTTTAATAATAAGCAAGTTTTTATCTGAATTAATAGTTTTATTATTTATTTTTATTAATTCTTGATTTCCGTTTAAGAACATAGCATATTTATCTTTTTTAGCTAGATATTCTTTGTTATAAAAAGAGTCTGTTGTTTCATTTAATTTTATATAGTGTATTTCAAAGATATTGTTTGTATTGGTATAAGTTGTTATTTTGTCTGGTTGTAAATTATATAAATTTGCTTTAGAATAAGTTGTCCCATAAAAATCTTCTGTTACTACTTCTTCTTTAAAATCACTTAAAGGTAAAACATTTCCTTTTATACTTTCTATATAACTTGTATAAGCTTCATAAGCTGCTCTAGTTGTCCAATGATGGTCTAGTTTATAATAAACTTGAGTACCTGATTGATTCAATTCATCTAATCTTGACATCATATCTATAGTTGTACAATTTTCTGCTTTAGAATAAATATGATTGATACGATCAACTTCAGAATACTCTATAGCATATTTGGGTAAATGTTTAGCATTTATTGTAATGGAAGTAGGAACTATCATTACAGTTGTATTAACATTTTTTGCACTTTTGCTAAGATTAGATATAATCATGGCAATTCTATCTAATCTATGTTCTTCAGTTTTTTCATTTTTTTCTATAAGATAACCGTTATCAGCAATGTATACATTATTGTTTTCTGTTTTTCCTAAAGATAATTCTACGTTAGATTTTACATTAACAAACAAATTTCTAAAAGGGAAGTGATCTTGTACATAAGCTTCTAAATCTTTCATAAAAGAGCCGTCTAAAAGTGTATCTAAATTAAAGTTTGGAAATTCTTCTAAATATCTATTTTCGTTTTCAGAGAAATCCTGTTTAGGTAAAACTATAAGCAATGCAGAGAATACTAGTATGCAAATTGCAAATATTATTCCGAAATATTTTTTCATAAAAGATACACCTCCTTAAAACCTAAAGTATAAAAATGGATTGTATGAAGCATTTACTAAATAAGCTATACTCAACAACAATATTAATATACATACTATTAAACAAACGATATCAAATGTAGTCAATAATATTTTGTTTTTTTTCAATTTTTGTTCTAATTTAACTATTAAATTCTTAAACAGTGGAGTACAACCAATGATACATATAACTAGAATTATTGCATAATTCTTTAGATAGTATAGAGTTTGCTCAGAAGAAACTTTAGTTCCAATACCAAACATTTTAGCAAACCAATTTTTTAAGTCGCTAAAATTATCAAAACTAAATATTGCCCAACTTATTAATACTAAGAAATCTGTATATATAATTCTTAGAACGTTTGGTATTTTTTCTAAGTATTTCTTCAAGAAAAACTTTTCTATTACAAGTAGAACACCAAAATATAATCCCCAAATTATAAAGTTCCAACTAGCACCATGCCACATTCCTGTTAATCCCCAAACAACAAAGATATTTCTTATGTGTTTTATTTTGCTGCATCTGTTACCACCTAGAGGAATATATACATAGTCTCTAAAGAATGTAGATAGAGACATATGCCACCTTTGCCAGAAGTTAGTTACAGAGTTGGCAATGTATGGATAGTTAAAGTTTTCTAGGAAACTAAATCCAAGCATTTTTCCCATACCTATAGCCATATCACTGTAAGCTGAAAAATCGAAATATATTTGAAGTCCGAAAGCAAAAGTTCCAAGCCAAGCCATTATAGTTGTTATTTCTGAACTTGCAGTAATACTATTAAATAAAGCTCCAATATTATTTGCAAGTAAAACTTTTTTGCCCAAACCAATTACAAATCTAGTAAAGCCTTGTGAAAATTTTTCTAAAGTGACTTCCCTGTTATGAAGTTCATCGCTTATAGTTTGGTATCTTACTATCGGTCCAGCTATAAGTTGAGGGAATAGAGACACATAGGTTGTGAAATAGAAAAAGTTTTTTTCTGCTTTAACTTCTTTTTTAAATACGTCTATTGTATAACTCATAATTTGAAAAGTATAAAAACTTATTCCAATAGGTAAACTTAATTCCAATGCGTTAATGCTTAAATTAAATATACCGTTAATATTGTCTATTAAAAAATTAGCATATTTGAAAAATCCTAAAATAGCCAAATCAAATATAATGGTTCCAATTAATATTTTTTTATTGTGTTTAGGATACTTCTCCATCCAAAGAGCAGTGTAGTATCCAATCAAACAGGTAAATATCATTAAGAATACATATATTGGTTCTCCCCAAGCATAGAATATAAGGCTAGTAATAAGAAGGAGAATATTCTTCGCCTTCTTTGGTACTATAAAATATAATAAAAATGTAATTGGGAAGAACACAAATAAAAATGGTAAACTACTAAATACCATAGTGTGTGTCCTCCTTAAAGTGATTTATATATTATCGTTAAAAGTAGATTTTACTTTTGAAATATCGTTTGTCATGAAAAGGCAAACATAATTCCCAGATATAATAACTTCACCATCTGATGCAATTTTATATTGTTCAGCATCATAATTGTTCATAGAGTTCATTGCTTGTTGTTTTATAGTTGTAAGTTGTTCTTTTATAGTTTTTCTGTCTTCAGAATTTTCAACTTTAAATATTGCAATTGTATCAACATAATATGATGTTGAGTTTGCCATAAATATAAAATCTTGTGCTTTAGTTGTATCTATCCCATAACGCATATCCAATTCTTCTGAATTACGAGATATCATATCAGTTGGCAAAGTCACATTTTCAGAAATTTTATTATACAATCCTTGTGCAGTTAATACTGGAGCTTGACTATTATCTCCACTTGTAACTATTAAAACTATTGCCAATATAGCAACAATAGCAACTAATGCTATAATTATAACTTTTTTCATCTAAATTCCCCTTCCTTTTGTTATATATTATAAGAAGCAAAACTTCTTAATACTTTTACCCATTCTTTATAAGCTGCTTCAGTTAAATGGTATTTTCCATCGCTTGCGTATTTTGATTGCAAGTAACCGTTGCTATCCATTAAATAAGAAGAAACATCTATTTGAGTTACATCCCATTCATCACATAATTCTCTTATTTTATTGTTAAACAATCTAATATTACTATTATTCAAATAAGTAAGTTGATAGCTTTCTGTCATTGGTGTTGTTGTCAGTACATAAATTTCAACACCAGGATTTACTGCTCTGATTTTATTAATTAATGTTTTATAATTTGTTATAGAGTCTGTTACACCATAAAGGCCTAAGTCATTCATTCCAAACATCATAAAGACTTTTTTTGCTTTTAATTCTTTTGTTAAATCCCATAATTGTGTTTGGTAACCTTTGTAAGTTGGGTGAATTGAGCTAGAGCTTACAGCTTTTAGAGCATTACCTAAACCATAACTTCCCATTCCGTAAACAGTTAGTCCGCCTAAAAAATCTTTACTTTGTTTTGAAACATAATTTTGAAATCCTAAAGTTACAGAGTCGCCATAGAATACTGCATCTTTGAAAAATGAATCAGCTTGTTTTTCAGTTACACCATCTTTTAGAGTATTTGTTGTATAGTGTTTAGTGTCAACTGGAGTATTTGATGTAGAAACTCCTGTTGATTCAGCTATAGGCAATCCCTCTCCTGTAGTACCTTCACGAGGAGTTTTGGTGGTTAAATATTCGCTAGATGCAAAAGCTATTTCGCCTGAATCTAGTTTTAATTTATCCCAACCATTGTCTCCAATGCCTATTCTGTTTAGTTTGCTATCTAGTTCAGCAGCAAATAACACTTCTCCATCAAATCCAGGCTTTGACCTAATATTCAAAGTTATTGTTGTATAGACTGTTTCATCAACAACTTCAAAATTTACGCCAAAATCATTTTGTTCTGTTTTTGGTTGTTCATTGTTTTGTTCTTCATCATTAGTATCAGCTTGAGTGTTGTTGTTATTGTTTTGTGAAACATTATTTTCATCATAAGGTTTTACATTTGGTTCAGATTCATTATTGTTAATAATAAGAATCAACAAAACTATAATAACTAATACTATTATTCCTACAAGAGCATAAAATTTTGTGTTATTATTCTTTTTTACATTATTTCTACGCATATATTTCCTCCCTAATAATTATGTGAGTATTATATAACACTTTGGCCAATATTGCAATTAAAAAGCTTTAGTATTCAGATTAAATTGGGAAAATATAATTGACAAAAAAAGTATAAAATGGTAATCTTTTGTCAGGTGATAAGTAAATGAAAATAGAGAAGAGGCAAGAACTAAAAATAATAATGATATTTTCAATAATAGCTATTATAATTTTACTTGGTTTATATATATACTTTAATTTTAAAGCTAGCGATAATATAAAATTTTCTGTAGATTACAAAAATGTTGGAACGGATAATGTGTTTAAATATGCAACACAAGAAGAAATTTTAAATGGATTTGAAGGAACGTCCATCATATTTTTTGGTTTTCCAACGTGTAGATGGTGTCAAGGTTATGCTCCAGTGTTAAATGAACTTGCAAAAGAAAACGGAATTGATGAGATTTTATATTATAATATAAAATCTGATAGAAAAAACAAAACTGAATTTTATAATAACGTAGTTGAAATAGTAAAAGAATACTTGGATACAGATGAAGAAGGAAATTTAAAGATATATGTTCCGGATGTATATTTTGTTAAGAATGGAAAAATAGTTGGGCATAATACAGATATAGAACAAATAGAAGAAATAAAAGAATTAATTAATAAAGTTATTAATTGTAGTGATGAACATATGGGATGTTGAAGATAAGTTGCTTGAAAAGAGCAACTTATTTTTTAATTGCTTTCATAAAAAACGAATAATCCGAATATATATTTTATATATAGTTTGTACGTAAGGAGGATTTTTATGGAAGATAAAAAAACAAGAAACCATAATGTAGTAATGGAAAATAGAGAGAAGGCAATTATAACAGGAGTAATAGATATTCATAGCTTTGATGATGAATTAATATTAGCGGAAACAGACGAGGGGATATTAACTTTAAAAGGAAATGATTTGAAAATGAATAAATTAAATTTGGAGAATAATGAACTTATAGTTGAAGGTAAAATATTAGCGTTAATATATAGTGAAAGTAGCAATGAAAAGAAGAGTGGAATGTTTGGAAAAATATTTAAATAGAAGGTGATATATGGGGCTTCAAAAAGAAACTATTACGTTTTTAACTTTTGTTTTAGTTGGAATAATTTATGGAGTTATTTTTGATTTTTTTAGAGCTCTAAGAAAAGTAAAAAAGAGAAAAGATATTGTAGTGTGTATGCAAGATATTATTTATTTTATTATAGTTGGAATAATTTTAATATTTGCAATGTATATACATATGAAAGAGAAGTTAAGAGTATATTTGTTACTATCTATAATTTTAGGAATAGTAATATATGTTAGCATTGTTGGAAATAAATTAGTAAAGTTATTTACAGAACTAATGAAAACATTTAACAACATAATTTCATTTATTTTTCTTCCTTTAGATATTTTTAGACAATTGTTTTCAAAACAAATAACTTTTTTTAAAAAAATTGCAAATAATTGTTGCAAAAGAATTTGTTATGTGATAAATTTTAATTACTCTAAGTTAATGCAAAAGAAAAATAAATTAAAAACAAAAGAGGGGAAATTATGTCAAGGGCAGGAATGTCAAAAGAAGTTAAAAAGAAAAAGAAGATTGAATTAGATTATATGAGATTGATATTAATAGGATTTTCTATTTTCTTTGTTTGTACATTTATTAAGCAACAGTTTAGTATGAATGAATATGATGTTAAAATTGCGGATTTACAAAATCAAATAGAATCTGCTGAACAAACAGTAGAAGAGATTAATGAGTTAAAAGGAAAAGTAAATACCGTTGAGTATATAGAACAAATTGCAAGAAATCAATTGGGTTTAATAAAACCTTACGAAAAGATTTTTATAGATGTAAATAAGTAGTCTGAAGGATGCTTCAGGCTACTTATTCTTTTGTCCAAAATTCAACAGTTATAGATTCGTCTTTAAAATATGATTTAATAGTAATTTCTTTATTAGTCGTATTTTTGAATTTTAAATCTACTGTATCGTAAAGAATAGTTGCATCTTTACCTTGAGGTACATAGTCTACTGGAGCGCTATGTGCATGTCTCTCTACAATTTCCAGATTATAGTTTAAAGCACAGTTATATAATGTCGAACTGACTTGACAAATTCCACCTCCAACGATTTTTATAATTTCTCCTTCAGAATTAAAACCTGTCGACTCAATATAGCCTTGGTATTCATTGAAAGGCCCTAAAGCTTCGTTAAAGGAGAAAGTATCTCCTTGATATATGACCAAACCGTTTAAATATTTACAACCAGTTTTAATATTGTGAGTCCTGTTTTCATCTGGATAAGTTATTTTTGTTGAAAAACTAGTAAGGCATATGTTTTTTTCTTCTTTATTTGGAACAATATGTTTGTAAGCTTCTTCATAAGGGTTAACACGAGAAATATTAGCACTTCCTTTAAATGTATATATTGCAAATATAGCGACGGCTATTAAAATTATTAATATTATAGTTAGTATTATGTTATTTTTATTCATGAGATTTCACCATTAAATATTATGTACATACAAAATTTATTTAATTCTTTAAATTGAAAAAAAGCATCAAATATGGTATTATATTTTTGTTAATGGAGGAAAAATGAAAAAGAATATTAAATGGATTATTGTTGGAGTTTTAATTGTACTTTTTACAATATTGGTACTATGTGTATTTAATGAAAAAACGATAATTTTTGATCAAAAGGTTTATGAGATAGTTGACGCAACAAATTTGTATAAATTTTTTAAATACATAACTGAAGTGGGAGATATTTGGATTTTATTGTTGGTAGTTCTAATTTCTTTTACTGTAACAAAAAAATATTACTACGCAATTTGTACATTTTCTAATTTAGCTGGAATAACAGTTTTAAATTATATTTTAAAAAATATTTTTCAAAGAGGAAGACCAGAAGAATTGTTTAAAATTACTGAAACGGGATTTAGTTTCCCGAGTGGACATACTGCAGTTAGTACAGCATTTTATTCATATATATTGTATTTAATTTTAAAAAATTGCAAGAATAAGTGGATAAAGGGGATAAGTATAATAACATTACCGATATTAATAGTGACAATTGGAATAAGTAGAATATATTTAGGAGTTCATTATCCAACTGATGTTATTGGTGGAATAATAATAGGAATTACTTATACAATTATGTTTATTCACATTGTTCATGATTCAAATATATTTAAGAAAAAGGGGAAGTAGATTCCCCTTTTTTATATGTAAAATATAAAGTTAATTATTGCAAAAACAAGATATTAAAATTATGAATATTACTATAATTATTATCCACCATAAACAGTTGTTAGATTTGTTACAGTAATTCCAGTTAGTGTCACAATTCATGTTGTTAAAATTACAATAATCAGAATTATTTAAGTTCGCATTCATGTTTTCATTATTCATTTTTATTACCTCCATAAATCAATAAATAAGTTTATTCGATTTAATTCTTTATAAGATATAATACACAAAATAATAAAATTTAGTGCGTGTACTGTGTGAAATGTATATAAATTTCTGTGAAATATTTTATTAACAAATTATTTAATATAAAATTCCTTTTCATATCAAAAATCATACATCTTGTAGCAATTAAAAATCGAAAAAGTTTTTATATGCTAGAATTTTGTCGAGAGGTAGAAATATGCTAGACAAAGTAAGTAACAAGGTACTATGTTTTTTAACTGGCAATAATGAATTAGATGAAGAAAAAAGAGAAATTCTACTTTTTGGTATTAAAAGAATAATAGAGGATATTCCTAAAACAATTGGGCTTGTATTGATAGGATTTATATTAAATATATTATATGAAATGCTAATAGTTACAGTTATACTTACTCTTTATAAAACTTTTGTGGGAGGAGTACATGCTAAAACAAATTTTATGTGTTTTATAAGCTCTACAGTGTTTTATTTAGCAATAATTTATTCAGCAAAGTACATTATAACTGCTGGTATAACAAGGTTCTTTCTCCTATCAATTGATTATATTTTTGCAACTTATTGTATATGGGTATATGTGCCAGCAGATGTACCTGAAATTCCAAAAGTAAATAAAGAACTAAGAAAAAGCACAAAAATTAAAGCATTCATAGTTTTAAATTTAATATATATAACAACACTTTTGATTATAAAAGACTTATATATACAAAGATTAATAATGTATTCAGTATTTTATATAAACTTAATGACCACAAGAACTATGTACAAATTGTTTAAGAATGAGTATGGCTTTGAAGTATATATACCTGAACAATAAATTTTAGATAATTAGAGTGTCTGCCATGGAGACACTTTTAATTGTAAAATTTGAATAAGGAGGATAAAAATGAAGAAATTAATCACAAAAATAGTAGAAGCTTATGCTAAATCTACAACAACTTCTTGTGCATTCTGGTATTTTCATGTAGATAAAGCGCCAAAGAGTTTAATAAAATAATTAAAATGTAGTAATAAATGAAGTAAAAATTAAAAGAAAATTGAAAAATAAATTAAATTAAAAATTTTAAGCCGACAGATGCCCGCATTTTATGCGGGCTATTTTAATAAAAAGATACAGTTTTTTATTAAAACTGTATCTTTTTATATAATTATCTAAATATTTTTATTTTTTGAGTAAATAACATTGAGTCTTTATCTATAGATGTAGTTATTATTCCTTGCGAGAATTTCTCAAATAGTTGTTTTACTTCATATAATCCAAAACCAGAAGGATTTTCTTTAGAAGAATAATCTTTTTCAAATATTTTCTCTATAGGTATGTCCGGTGTGTTTACAGAGTTAGAAATAATAATCTCATCATAAAGGTCATCTTGAGAAGTATGTATTGTAAGTATTAATTTCTTATCTTCTGTTTTTTGCCCGGCTTCAATAGCATTGTCTATTAATATTCCTAGAATTCTAGATAATTCAAATTTAGGAAAGTTAATAGCTTTAATATCTGATGTAATATCTAAAGTTAATTCCATATTGTATTCTCTTGCAACTAAAATTTTATTTACTACAACTCCGTATACTGCAGGATCATTAATTACTTTTGGAGAAAGAATAGATAAGATATTTATGTCATTAAAACCAATTACTAAGTTTTGACAAAATTTCTTTGCTCCTTCAGCATCATTTAACGCTATATATCCTAAGATGGCTTGTACAATATTTCCCATATCATGTTTGAAACCACGAACACCTTCGTTTACTTTCATCAATGTTTGATTGTGCGTTATTGTGTTTTCAAGTTGTAATTCTGTATCTTTTTGTTTAATAACATTTTTAATATTATATACACTTACTAGTGATATAACGACCAATTGAACTATGTTTATAACTATGAAAGCGGCAGAATTTTCATAGTCATTTTTCATAAGTAATGCCATAGAAGGTATTAAACATATTGCCATGGTTATAAATTGAGGTAATAAATAGTTGGCAATATTATCTACACCTGTATCAGTATCTTTTAATATAAATTTTTTATATATTTTGTAACTGAAATATGGGATTACAAAGAAAAATATTGATATTATAAATGACATTATAGTATTATAAGTTGAATTTGATTTTACATCTATTGCATCTATATTAAGAAGTTTCATTCCAAACACAATAAATAATTCAATTATAGCTGAAGCTACCATTGCAATTACTATAGAAAATAATGCAGGTAACTTTTTTATTTTTAATATAAATTTAGTAGATACAGCATATATCAATAAACTCAAAACCGGTTTTAACCAAGATATAGTAATTAGTAAATTTGAAAATGCGTGTAGTGCAAATATAATAATACTATTTAATAGTATACATTTAATTGGTTTTTGTATTGATTCTTTACAAATAATACAAGCTATAATATAAATCATGTAAGAAAGAGCAATTGATTGAGCATACAATGCCACATAAGATAATACTACATTTAAAATTTCCATAAAAATCCCCCTAATTAAATAAAGTGAAATTGACCAAGAGGACAACTCAAATTATTTCCAAATTCAATAATCTTTTCATCTCTATTTATCTTTTGTATATTGTTTTGATTAATAATATAAGACCTATGTACACGCACAAAATCAGCTGGCAATATGTCTTGAATGTTATTTAATGAATAATTAGTTTCATATATTGTTTCAGCTGTATAAACTTTGGCTTTAGATTTATTTCTTTCAATAAATAAAATATCTTTTGTTCTAATAGAATAATCTTTATTTAATTGAATAAAATTATTTGTGTTTTGAGTATATTCTGCTTTTAGTCTTGATAATACTGGAGTAATACTTTGTTCAGTTATTGGTTTTAACACATATCCAAAAGTTTTACATTGATAAGCAATTAATGAATATTCAAAAAATGCAGTAACAAATACTAAAGAAAAATCTTTGTTTATTTTTCTAAGTTCTGTTGCAAATTCAATACCGTTTTTGCCAGCTCCGTTAAAATCTATATCTAAAAATAATATATCTATCTCGTTGTTTGATATACTTTCAGTTATTAATTGTTGACTTTGAGTTGCTAAAACAATTTCAGCCTCGAAATTTAAATTTATCAAGGCAGCTTCAATATATTTAGATGTTATTTTTAGATTGTTTAAATCATCGTCACACACAGCTATTCTAATCATTTCGAATAACCTCCAATTTCCAAAATCTAGGATATATGTTAATATGAACGGGCACATAAAATCAAGTTTAAATTTAAACTCTAGTAGTGTTTAAAAGTATACATACTTGTTAATGAATATTTAATTTTTAATTGAGTACAATGTAATGAGGTGTAATCTAATGAAAATAAAAAAGCATAAGTCTTTTATTAATTTAAATAGATTAAAAAGAATAAACGATAAGAAAGAGAAATATAAAGAGAAGATTGCAAGGTTTTTAGAAATACCAACAGAAATTATTGGGGATAACACAAGGCTATCTATGGTTGAGAACAAGATGTTGTATTTTGAGGGGAAAAATAAAATAGAAGATTATTACAGTCATTTTATAAAAATAAAAACAAATAAAAATACTATAATTATCGATGGTAAAAACATGGTGATAAAGGAAATGGGAGATAATGAACTTGTAATCGAAGGAGAGATTTTTTGTATAAATTATAATTAAAGTGAGGTTATTGTGAAATTAAGTAAGATATTAAGTTATGTTAAGGCTACGTTATACGTTGAGGTAGAAGGATATTTTGTTGAAAGATTTATAAATTTATGTAAGCTCAATAATGTAAATATTTGGGATATAAAAAATGTGGCGTCTGGAAAGATTTCTTTTTGTACAGTCCCTAGTGAACTGAAAAAAATGAAAATTTATTTAAATAGGACAAAATGTAAATTGAATATAACAAAGAAAAAAGGTATATATTACGATATATTAAAGTATAAAAAAAGAAAAGTGGCATTAATAATGTTGCTTTTGGTTATTTTGGGTTCATATATATATTCTACATTTATTTGGAATATTAATATTTACGGGAATGAAAATATAACTACCGAGCAAATTATATCTGAATTAAATAACCTAGGAGTAAAGGTTGGAAAAAATCAATTTGCTATTTCTAAAGGAAAAATAAGTGATTATATTAGAGCTAAAATTTATGAAGTAGCTTGGGTAGGAGTAGATATAAAAGGAACTACATTGGATATTCAAATAGTAGAGAAGGTAATATCTACGGAAAAGGAAGATAATACTATATTAGGAGACATAGTTGCTATTAAATCTGCTGTTATAACTAAAATAGTTGCAGATAATGGGATAGCAAAGTATAAATTAGGAAGCTATGTAGAAGAAGGAAGCATATTAATAGAAGGTAAAAGATATATTAACGGGGAACCTGACAAATTAGTTCATGCAAGTGGAACTGTAAGGGGAGAGACGGAGTATGTCTTTGAAAAAGAGTATAACTTTAAAGAAATAGAAAAACTTTATACTGATAAAATCAAGTATGGAGTTGGGTTTGGAATAAATAATAAAAATTTTGTCATAAAATGTTTGCCAAAAGATTATTTATATGATATAAGTAGTGAAGAAAAGAATTTTAATATTTTTGGTATCGAATTTAAGTACAGTTTTAATAAATATGCTCAATATACAGAAAACGAAAAAATTAATACAAAAGAAGATTTAATTAAAAGGGCAGCACATGATGCCTTGCAATTTTTAAACAATTTAATTTTAAATGATAAAACATTAAAAAATGAATTGGTTACGATAGAAGAAACACAAGATAAAATAGTATACAAAGTTATATATACTATAGATGAAAATATAGGAAAATTTGTTAAGGTAGGGGAATGAACATTATGGGGATAAGTGTAGATTATTATACTAATTATGAAAAAGAAGATGCTTTAGAAAAATATAATAAGTTTATTGAACAATACAAAGAAAAAATAGATTGTTTGATTAGAAAAGCTTTTGAGATAGAAGGATTTAATTTACCTAATGTATATATTGGAATAGGCGTAGTTACAGAAAATGAAATACAAGACATCAACAATGAGTTTAGAAGTATAGATAAGCCTACAGATGTATTGTCTTTTCCAATATTCTCAAGAGAAGAATTAGAAAAAATAAAACAAGAAAATGCAGAAGAGGAAATGTCTTTAGGAGATATTGTTTTATGTATGGATGTCATTGAAGCTCATAGTGTTGAATATGGCACTGGCTTTAACAGAGAAATGCTTTATATGATAGTTCATGGAATATGTCACTTATTAGGATATGACCATGAAGTTGAAGATGACAAAAAGGAAATGAGGGCCTTAGAAGAAAAAATATTGGAAGGATGCAATTAAAATTGGATGAGAAATTAAAAGAAAAAGGATTAGATCAAAACGTTGATAAAGTAAAAAAGAATAAAACGTTATTTTCTGCTATGAAAAATGCATTAAATGGGATTATACATGTATTTAAGACAGAGAGAAATTTAAGAATAGATTATTTTATAGGGGCTGCGGTTCTTATTTGTAGTTTGTTCTTTGATTTTACAAAGACAGAAATGATATGTTTAATACTTACAATTGGATTTGTAATATTTGCAGAAATGATTAATTCAACAGTGGAATATGTAGTAGATTTAATAACGGAAGAATATAACGAAAAAGCGAGAGCTGCAAAAGATATAGCTGCTGGAGGAGTGCTTATTGCAGGTGGGATTTCTGTTATAGTTGCTTACTTCTTGTTTGTAGATAAGATTACTAGCGCATCTACAGCTTTGATACAAAGTATACTAAGTTCTAGAGCTCATTTGTTAGTAACTATTCTATTTGTAGTGTTGTTATTTACAGTTGTTTTAAAAGCAATACTTACTAAAAAGGGAGATAATTATGTGGCTACTTTCCCTAGTAGTAGAGTAACTATTAGTTTTGGACTAGCTACTTATTTATATATTGTTACAAGGAGTCTTTTGGTAGGTGGTGTGACATTAGCATTAGCGTTTATGATATCTTCTTTGAAAAAGGAAAATGATAAAGTATCTAATTGGCACATTGTATTCAGCGCATTACTTGGAATACTTTTAGTATTAGCAATTTACCAAATAACTTTAGTAAGACCATTTTTAGAAAAGTTGTTTTAATAAAATTGTCGAAAAATATCAATTGTTGTATATTTACAATAATAAAAATAAATTTATGTTAAAATAATTACCATGTTAAGGAGAAGTACATATGAATTATGTATCAATAGTTCTTCTTATTATGGTAATTTTTTTATTATTACCAAATAAAAGAATATATAAACGAGATAAAATAGAAAAAATATATGGTAAAAACATATCTACAGAAATAGAAAAAGTTAGAGGAAATATTGTCTATATAAATACAAAAGAGCTAGAGGATATTTTTTCTATAGAAAGAAATATCAGCAATTACTCAAATAAGTACATTATAGTGTGCAAGGAGCAACCATTAAACCAAAATGTTTTAGAAATGATTATTTCTAACTTTGTATCAACAGGAATGGAGACTAGTGGCTTTAATTATAAATTTATATATAGTTTAGAAAAATTAAATTTAAGAAATTTTATTAGAAAAATATTTGTTGTTTGTATAAATTACATAGCAATTTTAGCAAGGAACAATTACAATTCTTTCGATATAATAATATCTAAATCCGAAAATTTTGTAGAAGATATAAAAAATAAAAAAATAATTAAATTTAGTGCTAGTGATGAATTAATAAAAGAGGTTTTAAAATTTAACGAATTTAAAAATAAATATATAAAAAAAGTGTTTTCTAAGAAATACAAAGTAGATATAGAAAATGCTTTAAGCATAATGCTCGTAACGATAGCTGGAACAATAATTACAGCAAATATATTTTTTGTTATATTAAATCCAATAGATAATATATGGAATATAATTGTTTGTTTGGTAACATATATTTGCTATTCTAATATTATTAGTCAAATATATAATCCTATAGGTAAATTTAGGTTAGTGGCTACATATATATTCCCAATATATATAGTAGTATATTTTTTATATACGGCATATTATTTTATAAGAAGAGAGCGTGAAAATTAGAGTATGAGTAAAAAGAAAAGATTTTTAATTTCATTCCTGCTATTAATTATAATATATATTGTATTTATTTTTGTAAAAAAATAATGTATAAAAATTTAATCTATGATTGATAATTTTTTTTATATGATATAAAATTGTACAAGGTGAATAATATGAAAACTAAAAAAGGAATAAGTTTAGTTGTTTTAACTATTACGCTTATTGTTATGGCTATACTTGCGGGATTAATAATTATTAATATGGTTGATTCAACGAAAGAAGCTAATAGAGTGGCTTTTATGAAAGAATTAAAAACTGTGCTAGAAGCTTGTAATGGATATTTTTTAGAAAATGGGGAGTTGCCTATTGTTCAAGGAATAGAGTATTCAAAAAATGATTTGTTAAATATTGTTCCTCAAAACAGTAGTTTAATTCAGGAAGAAATGAACTTAAATAAGGACAACTCGGATAAATATTATAAAGTGGACTTAAGCTTGCTAAATGCAAAAGGTGGCCTTGTAGGTGCTACTAGTGATGCGGGAGATTTTTTTGTTATAAATAAAAATGTTTCTCAAATATATTATCTTAAAGGATTTGAGATAGGAAATGAATTATATTTTTCTTTAAGTTCTAAATTGGATCCTAGCATGAAAATTATAGAAGATAGTTTTGTGCAAGGGAATATACATCTGGTAAGTAATACAACAGCTATAATATTAACAAAAAGTACAAATAATTATACAGGTGAACTTACTATAAATATAAAAGCAACAGTTTTGAATGGAGAAAAGATTGAAATAGATATTTTAGGAGATGTTATTAGCGAATTTGAAAATGTGGATTCTACAATAACTATATCTAACGTTACTTTAACTGATTTACAAAAAGATAATTTGAAAACTAGCCCTGTTATAACTGCAAATAAAATAAATTCTGAGGGACGAGTTGTGGCGACAACCACATTAGATGTTAGTAATTTAGATTGCCAAGCTCCAACAGTTCAAGGAGAACCTGAATTTAAAGGCTATGATGATTATAATTTGATTAATTTAAAAAATGTCTCAGATGATAAAAGCGGCTTCAAAAATATATATTATATGGAAGAGTCTGAAACAGAAACTTTAACAGCTATAGATATTAAAACTAATGGGAAAATGGTCAGTGCAAATTATATTAGGTTATATAATCATATTACAAAAGTAAAGGCAGTTTTTGAAGATGCCGCAGGAAATGTTTCGGGAGTATATAATATAACAGTGCCAAGCGATTTAATTTCGTTATATGGCGATTTAAATTCTGATGGAGAAGTAAATGTTGTTGATTCAGTGCTGTTAGCACAATATTTAGCAGAGAATAAGGAATTAACTGGTTTGCAAAAAGCGTTGGCAGATGTTAATTTAAATGGGGTTGTAGATAGTGAAGATGCTGAAATTTTAGCTGACTATTTAGCAGAAGTTCCTACTGTTCCGGAATTGCCTGTTTTTGAAAATGTAGAAAATGAAATGTAGGTGAGTTTTATGAAAAAGGGGATATCATTAGTTTCTCTTGGAATAATTGTAGTAATTTTAACAATAATTTTATCGGTTGTTGTAATAACCTCTAGTGATTCAGTAAATAATATGCATAAAGTTAGATTTGTAACGGAATTTATTCAAGTAGAAACGGCAACAGAAAAGTATTATATAAACAACAATATTTATCCTGGTAGCGAGAAAATTCAAGTTGAGTTTACAGCAAGTGAGTCTAACCAATTTGCAGAAGAAACAATTATAGATAATAAAGTTAATTTGTTAAAAATAAATCTTTCTGTATTGGGTGTAGACGAAGCAACATATGGTGCGGGAGAGAGCCAAGAAGATTTTTATGCTGTTTCTGAAACTACTGGAAAAGTATATTACGTTAAAGGTTTTAATTACCAAGATAAAATATATTATAGAGTGACAGAAGAATTAAATAAAGATTATGAATAAATATGTAAAGTAAATCAAATAACTTGAAAAATAGTAAAAAAATGTATATACTATAGAAGTATTTAATGTACATAGAAAGGAAGATTAAATATGAGTGAAAAAATAAAAGAAGAAATAACAGAAATGGCAGATACAAATAGTGTAGATGTTGAAATTGCTAGCAATTTAACAATATCTGAAGAGGTTATAGGGATAATAGCAGGCTTAGCCGCAGCTGAAGTTGAAGGTGTTTCTGGAATGACATTGGGATTTGTTGATGGAATAAATCAAATGTTAGGTAGTAACAAAAAATATTCAAAAGGAGTAAAAATAGAATTAGAAGGTAGTGAAGTTACAATCGATTTATTCGTTATTGTAAGATATGGAGTAAAAATTCCGGATGTTGCATTCTCAATTCAAAACTCTGTAAAAAGTTCTGTTGAAACAATGACTGGTTTAAAAGTTAAAGCGGTTAATATAAATGTTCAAGGAGTAACTTTTGATAAAGAATCAAAAAATATAGAAGATTAATACATTAAGCATCGAAGTTAATTCGATGTTTTTTTAATAAAAAAAATATAGTTGCACAAAATATTACAAAAAAGTTACAAAACAATTACATTTAATAATTGCTTTAAAAAAATGTTGACCTATATCGAATTATGTGGTAAATTATCTACAGTATTTAAGACGAAGTACAAAAGATAAAAATACTAGGTCAGAAAAATCAACTTAAAAGGAGTTTATATGAGTAACTGTTTAGGTATTTATATAGGTGAAAAAGTTGTTAAGTATGCTAAGCTTGCTAGAGAAGAAAATTCTAATGACATAAAGGTTATAACATATGGCACAAAAATTCACTTGGGAAATAAGTCAGATGCAATAAGAACAGTTGTCGCTGCTACTGGTAGCGATGGTATACCTGTATGCGTAAACTCAGAAAACGAACGCTTCCATAAAGTTGAGGTTTTAAGAAGAATCGGTAAGGCGGATTTAGAAAGTTTGATTGAGTTAGAAGTAATTGATGCAACTGGTAATGATGATAAATCTGAAAGAAGCCAAACATTTAAATATACTTTATTGGATTCTTTAGTATCTAAAGAAAATTATACAGCAAATATAATAATTCAAGACAAAACTGAATTAGATAAATATACATCTGAAGAAAATAATCAAGTTGTTTCAATGTATTCTTTACCATATATCATTGATGAAATAGTTCCTCATAATGAACAAAATTACTTGATAATTAATATGAACGAACAAACAGATTTAATTTTTGTTAATAATGGGAAATTAATGAATGTTACAACTATGGATTTGGGAATGAAAAAAATATTTGACGATTTTCCGGAGATAGTTGGCTCTTTTCAAAAGTCTTATGATATATGCAAAACCGTTAATGTATTTTCTGACGAATCAGAGGCTAACAACCCAGAATTAGAAAATATTATAGAACCAGTTTTACAAGATGCATTAAATAGAATACAAATTAAATTAAGAGACATTAATTTAAAAATAGATAAGATTTATTTAACAGGTGCAGTAACATTATTTATAAATAGTGATATGCTGTTTGATCAATATTTTGATATACCAACTGAAAAATTAAGACCATACTTT
The DNA here is from genome assembly GCA_017549425.1 of Clostridia bacterium. Lineage (GTDB taxonomy): Bacteria > Bacillota > Clostridia > TANB77 > CAG-465 > UMGS1649. The sequence continues at coordinate 131,895 of JAFYUV010000017.1, forward strand.
ATTGATGCAAATGATTCTAATTTTAATATGTCTGAGGTAACAGAGGCAAATGAAGCTTTCGCTTTAGCTTATGAAGGTTTGATGGTATATAGGCCGGAACTAGATATGCTAAGACAAAATAAGAAATTTAATCTGTTTGCTGCTAAGGGAGCATCTCAAAAGAAAAGTGCGCCGAAAGAAATTAATACAAAAAGTAAAGTTAAAGTAAATAAGAGTAATGAGAATAACCAAAGAATTGGTAATTTGCAACTCGAAAAAATAAGACCTGTTTTGATTTTTGCCAACGCGGTTATGCTTACAGTGTTTGTGATGTATGTAGCTTTTAGTATTATGTATAATGGTCAAATGAACAAACAAATAGCGGCTACTATTGAAGAGCAAGAAAACATTGTTGAAAGCTCCGCTAAAGTTCAAGAAGATACAAGGTTTATAAATAATAATAAAGAAAAATATGATAAATACACAAGTTATGTAGAGGAAACTTTAAGAAAAATAAATAATAAAGAAATAGGTAAATATTCAACATATAATGTTGCGTTATTTATGTTAAAGGTTTCTAAATATATTCCAGATGGAGTATTATTACAATCTATACAATCTGATTCAGCCAAACATATAACAATAGTTGCTTATTCAGATTCTCAAGCTAAGCTTGGATATTTAGTTTCACAATTAAAACTTCAAGGAATATTAGAAGCTTCTACAGTTAAAACTAAAGCCGTTGTACATGGAGAGACAATAACTGTTACGATAGGTGGTGATTTGCCATGAAACAATACATAGTAATAGGAATTTTAACAGTAGTGTTAATCGTTTTAATTGCTTTAACAACACTTTTAGCATTGAATGATTTTAGTATTGCTAATATAGATATTCTATCTATAAAAGGAATGCAAAATAAAAAACAAGAATTAACATTAAAAGAAGCTGAACTTACTGTAGCAGAGGTGGGATTTCAAAGTGCAACAAGTGCACTTCAAAATGCCAAGGATGCATATGCTGCTTCTAAAAACAAATATGATGCAATAACAGATGAACAGATAGAAACTATAAAAGAAGCAACTAAGGAAGACCATTATTATATAGATTGGCTATGGATAGTTGTTGGTGAATATGCCGAGGAAAACAATTTAACTTTGAATGTAATAGATTCAAGAACAGGCAATTCTGATGTAGATTCTGCTCAAGGAACAATAAAAATAAAAGTTCTAGGTAGATACGAAGATATAGCAAACTTTGTATTTGAAATAGAAAATGACAATGAATTAAGATTTAAACTAGATAACATGGCTATGGAATATAGCAAAGATAATAAAGTAATTGCTACATTTGATGTGCTTAGTATGGAGGTTTTATTCTAAGAAGAAGGAGGAGGCTAAAGTGAGTAAAAATTTATGGATAACATTGGCAATTGTATTAGTCATAGTAGTAGCTTTAGCACTAGTTCTTATGATGATACTTATACCGCCAAGTGCACCTATTGTTACGGGTATTTCGTACGATAGTATAGTAAAGACAGACTTTACATATACAGATACAAAATATGACCCACAAAAAGAAGAAAACTGGGAAATGCATGAAATAGAAAATGCGGATATAACTTCTGGAATAAACTCTGGAATATATGACCCAGGGAATACAAATCCATTCACACCAAAAGGTGATTTAAATATATATAATGAGCCTGGATATGTAGATGAGAATGGAAATACATTAGGAGGTTCTTCAGGAAGTACAACAGGTGGCTCACTAGGTTATGAAGGAACTCAAAAATAACATAGGTTAATACACGTTGTAACCTTTGACGTGTTTTAATATAAATTCAATTTAATAGGAGGAATTATTTATGAAAAAAGGTATCTCATTAATCGTATTAGTTATCACAATCATCGTTCTAGCTATACTTGCTGGAGCAATAATCATCAGTCTTTCAAACACTAACATAATAGAGCAAGCAAACAATGCTGCTGATGCTGCTGATTTAGCAAATGTTAAATATGCTGTTGCATTAGAGTATGCTGCTATAGTTGCAGCTAACAATGATGCTGACCCTTCTAATGATGTGGATTCAGATGGTGCTTTAGCAAAATATCAAGCAGTTATAAAAGACACTGGATTTACAGTAACTGTTGGAACAGAGTTAAAACCAGTTGTTGCAACAAACTAATTATAGATAACTAGTAATTATTTAAATTAAATTTTATAAAAAAATAAACTAATACGAAAAAAGAACAAAGGACATATGCATGATGATGATGTATATGTCCATTGTCTTAATATATTAAATATTTAATTGAGGGGTAACCTTGAATTAAGTGTTTAATATTGGAGGGTAAAATGGAACAAACTATATATACTATTTATTCGCTGTTTATGTTTGTAACTGGCACATTATTTGGTAGCTTTTTTACTCTTGCTACATATAGGATTCCTAGGAAGCAAGATATAACTCATACTAGATCGTATTGCCCAAATTGCAAGCATAAATTAGGATTTTTTGATTGTTTTCCAATTTTAAGTTATGTATCAACGATTGGAAGATGTAAGTATTGTAAACAAAAAATAAGTATTAGATATCCATTAATAGAATTAGCTAATGGATTTGTCTTCATGTTTATGTTTATGATATTTGGATTTAGCATTGAAACCTTAGTTTTATTAATTTGCTATGTTTATTTATTCTTAGTTATAGGTTCAGATATAATGGAAAAGAATATGACAGAAGAAGAAAGAGAAGAAGTTAAAAGAATTGTTGAAGGAAAAAAAATAAAAAAGGAAAGTCAGACAAAGAGTAAAAAAAAAGGTGCAATAAGCGTTGAGGTATTAGTTGCATCTGTAATATTTGTTTTCTTTTTTATAACAGCTATATATATGACGTCTAATTATTCCAAAACTCTTGCTTTGTATAAAAGAGAAGTAGACGCAACAGGAATATTATTAAATGTAATGAATGAGGAAAAAGAAAAAGATTTTTCAAATCTTGTGTATCGTTCAGATTCAGTTACAATAGATAATGTAACGTATAATTATGTAGTAAATATAACTAATAAACTAAAAGATTCAAATCAAGAATTGGCGAATGTAAGAAATATAAATGTTACAGTAACATATTCGTTGCTTGGAGAAAATCACAGTGTAACATTAGATTCTCTAAAGGTGGTGCCAGATTATGAAGTATAAACAAGGAATAACGGTAGTGTCTTTAGTAGTGTATGTTATATTATTATTTGGTTTTATAACAATTACATTGACTGTGTCTGGTAATTTTTCATCAAATTTATTTGATGAAAAAGGAAGTTCTACAAATTTGTCTAACTTTGATAAGCTTTTATATTATTTAAATGAAAGTGCAAGTACGAGTACAGATGTGGATATTGTGGATAACGAAATAGCATTCTCAAACGGAGATGTGTATACATATAACGAAGGGAAGAGCACTGTTTATTTAAATGGTGGTATTTTAGTAAAAGATGTGACTAATTTTAGTGCACAACAATATTTAACAAGTTCTATAAAAGTAGAGTGTACTTTTACTAAATATACAAGTGAAATTTCTAGAAGTATTAATGTATATGTGGGAGAGTGGTAGTATGAAGAAAATAACAAGGAAAGGGTCTGCAACTCTTACTATAATTATAACAGCAATTGTGTTTTTAATTTATGCTGCTTCAACTTATACAGATATTTCACATTTAAAGAAAATGCATAATAAATATTTTAATAATATACAAGATACATATAACAAAGAATATGATTACAAAAAAACTTTAATATAGGAGGAAAGCTATGTTTGAAAACATAAAAAACAAAAAAACACCAATAGGAGTTGATTTAGTAAATGCCGGTTTAATAACTGAAGAACAATTAGATGAAGCTTTAAAATACCAAAAATCTCATCCAGAGTTGAAATTAGGAGAAATTGTAGATATACAAAATGTTTGTGATAAGGAAAAACTTCTAACAGTTCTAGCTAAAAAACTTGGTGAAAGAGCGGTTATATTAGATAATAACGTGGATATAGACTATAAACAATATATGTCTCGTGATTCAGTTATAAATAATAGGGCTTTTCCTTTTTCAGTTCAAGGGAATACAATAAAAGTAGCTTTTGCAAATCCATCAGACTTAAAATTAGTAGATAGTGTAAGACTACAGTTATTATCTAAAGGATATGAAATGGAAAAGTACATCACTTTATATTCTATGATAATGGGCCAAGTTAAAAATGTAAAAAAGGTACAAGACAAGTTTGTAAACACAGATGAAAAAGATACAACTATATTGGTAGATAATATTATACTTACTGCAATAAAGCAAAGAGCCAGTGATATTCATGTTGAACCAATGGAAAACAAGGTTAGAGTTAGATATAGAATAGATGGTGACCTTGTTACGGTTTCAGAACTACCTAAAGCAAGACAATCAATGATTACAGGTAGATTAAAATCAATTTCTAATATGCACCAAGAAATATCTACAGACCAAGATGGTAGAATAAATGATTATGAAAACTATAGTATTCGTGTATCTACACAAAAGAATATTAATGGTGAAAAATTCGTTTTGCGTTTATTGAAGAAAAATGGAAATGTAAGAAAATTATTCGATTTAGGTTTCCCTAATAACGAAGAATTAGTAAAAAAAGCTTTTGATAAAAGAAACAGCTTAATTATTATGTGTGCGCCTACAGGTGAGGGTAAAACGACAACGTTATATTCAATATTGGATTATTTAAATAGACCAGATATAAATGTTGTAACTATAGAAAACCCAGTTGAAATTAGAATGCCTGAAGCTAATCAGGTAGAAATAGGATATAACGTATCTTTTGCAGGAGCTTTAAGAACTGTTTTAAGACAAGACCCTAATATAATTCTTGTTGGAGAAATAAGAGACACAGAAACAGCAAAAACGGCTATAGAAGCTGGTCAAACAGGACACTTAGTTTTAACTACTATACATACAATTGATGCAATAGAAACTATTACAAGAATAAGAAAAATGGGAATAAGTGATTATGACGTTTCTTCTTCAATAGTAACCGTAGTATCTCAAAGATTGGTTAGACAATTATGTCCTGAATGTAAAAAAGCTCATAAAATGACTAAAGACGAAAAAGAATATTTTGAAAAAGTTGAAAAAATTACAGGATATAACTTTGATTTATCTAAAGCAAATATGTATGAACCTGTTGGATGTAAACATTGTGGAAATACAGGGTTCTACGAAAGAACAGGTATATTTGAAATACTATGCATAGATGAAGAATTAAAAGAAAAAATTGCAGCAGGAGCTTCTGCTATTGACTTAAGAAAATATGCTGTTGAAAATACAGAATATAAACCTTTAATAGTTGATGCTGTACAAAAATGTTTAGACGGTATGACAACTATACCTGAAATTGAAAAGAAAATAGTTATTTAATATAACACAAAAGAAGAGGTATTTATGGAAAAATTTTTAGCATTAGTTGAAAATGCTTTACAAATTGGAGCAACAGATATTCATCTTGTAAACGGGTTGCATCCACTATATAGGGTAAAAAGAACATTAACTAGAGATTTTAATATTGACGTTATGAATAAATATGATTTAGAAGGATTATTGGAGTCTCTTGTTGGAGATAGTCTTGAGCTTGTTGAGCAATTTGAACAAGGAAAGAAACTAGACCTGCCTTATAGAGTAAATGAAAATGTTAGACTTAGAATAAATGCAAGTATGGCTGCAGGAGTTCCTACGTTTGCTATTAGAATAATTAGGAATATGCAAATTGATGTTGAAAGATGTAGGCTAGGTGAGATATTAGATAGGCTAAAAAAATACCATTCTGGTTTAGTTCTTATAACAGGTAGTGTAAACTCTGGAAAGACAACTACATTAAATGCATATGTGCAAGAACTAAATAAAAAAGAAAATAAAAAAATAGTTATGCTAGAGGAGCCTATAGAATATGTGCATGAATCTAATAAATGTGTAATTGTTCAAAAAGAAGTAAATTCAGCAACAGACGTTCCATCATATTATGATGGAGTTATAAATCTGTTAAGAGAGGATGCAGATATTGCTATAGTTGGAGAAATAAGAGATAGACAAACAATGGATGCGGTAGTAGATTTAGCCGAAGCAGGAGGTCTGGTTATAGGGACAATGCATACCAGGTCTTGTGGAGAAACAATAGAAAGAATTTTATCTATGTATAATCCTAATGAACAAAAAGCTATAAAATATACTTTATCTAATATATTAAAATTAATTGTTTCTCAAAAACTGGTGAAATCTAATAAAAATGAAATAATAATGGTTCCAGAAGTGCTTGTATCTAATTCAACGATTTCTGCCTTAATTAGGCAAGATTCCTTCAGCATTTCAGAGATAAAAGATGCTATTCATTTGGGAAAAGAGCGCGGAATGATTAGTTTTGAAAAATCGTTTACAAAATTATTAAAAAGTAATATAATAGACTTAGAATGTGTTAGAAATAACGTTGAAACTGAAAGTTATGACTTGATTTTAAACATGATGGGAGGGGATAGCTAGTGCCTGAATTTAGATATAGGGGAATGCTTAGAAACGGGAAAACAATAAGAGGTGTAATGACGGCAAGAAACAAAAGAGATGTTATAAAAAACCTAAAAACCTCTAGAATTCAACCTATAAGAATAAGATCTAGGAAAAATGTTACTATTACTAATACTAAAATAGATTCTAAAAAGCTTATGAACATACAAGCTGATGTTGAGAGGACTAAAGTTTCTTCTAGAAAACCAGTACAGAAAAAAGGCTTCGGTGCTATTCTTACGTCAGATATTTCTTTTGGAATATCTAATAAAGACATACTAACTTTTACTAATAATTTATATATATTGAAAAAGGCTAAATTTAACAACATAGATGCTTTTGAATCTTTGTATGGAAGTACTGAGAATTCTAAGTTAAGAGATATTATAGATGATATATTAATAGGTATTGAGGGTGGTTACAAAATTCATGAAATGATGCAAATGTATCCTAAAGTGTTTCCGCCGTTGTACACAAACTTTGTAAGAGTTGGTGAAGAGTCAGGTTCCTTAGATAAAGCTTTACTATATGCAAGAGATTATGTTGAAAGCGATATGAAACTAAAAAAGCAAATAAGAGGAATTTTAATACCCAAAGTATTAATGTTTGTTGGTGTTTTAATAATTACTGTTATAGCGCTTTTGTGGGGAACACCTTTAATTCAAAATGTATATGATATGTTTGGGTCAGACAAAACCTTGCCAAAAGCCACTTTAGTTGCTATTGATGTATCAAAATGGATTTTAGCAAATTGGTATATAGTGGTTACGGCAATACTCGGAATTATAGCGATTTTTATTGCTTATGTTCGAACGCCACTAGGAAGATATCAAATAGATAGGATAAAGATAAGATTTCCTGTTTTTGGAAGATTAACTTTAAACATAATAACAAATAAATTCTTTAGAGCTATGTTATTAAATATTCGAAATGGTCTAAGAATACAGGAAGCGTTAGATGTTGCTAAGAGCGTAACAGACAATTATTATTTCTTGTCCTTAGTTGAAATAGGAAAGGGTAATTTGTTAGCCGGAGGTTCTTGGGTTGAACCCTTTGAAGCTGCTAAGGCTCTTCCACCGATAGCGATTCAGATGATAAACATTGGTATGAAATCTGATTTGGCTGAGATGATGGAAAAAGTTTCAGAGTATATACAACAAGAAATTGATGAAGCTATAGCAAAAACAGTAAAAGCATTACCAGAAATTATGTATATTTTTATAGGTATCATATTAATATTCTTTGTAATAACTATAATGGTTCCACTTATGGAAGTATACATGGGTAACTTCTTGTTTGATATGATGTAATAAAAAATGAAGTGTATTTTAAAATACACTTCATTTTTTGCATCTAGAAAATAAAAAGATAGATTATTTTACTCTGATGTTACAACTTGTTTTACTGCGTCTATATCAGCTTGACCTGCTGGAGCAGCTGGCACATAATATCCATTTTCTTTTGCAATTAAATAAATTTCCCATTGTAAATCTTCTACTTGATTTCTAAAAGTAGTAAAAGTGTCTCTTAAGTTTTTATTGTTGGATTGAACAACAGAATAAGTTAGCATATTGTTAAATGCATTTAAACTAGATAAAGTATCAGCTATTGCTTGTTTTTCATTCATAATAATACCTCCTATAACATATTAGATAGAGCTTGCTTTAATTGGTCGCAAGTGCCACAAATTTTAGTCATAATATCAATGGCTTTTTGATTGTTAGTTATTGTTTTGTAGTATTCTATTTTTTTGCATAAATCACTACTAGCTCCACAAGTATGTCTAATATCTTGTAATTCCATTTGGTTTAATGTATCCATATTTTTACCTCCTTTATACAAATACATAAATAGTATGAGTTTAAATAAAATTTTTATGTTAGAAAAATTTTCAAAATTTTAAATTTATTTTACGTCTTTTATATCCGGTTTTGATATTAAAGCAAAAAGATATCCGAATATGATTGCTGCACTAATACCACCAGCTGCAGCTTTTATACCTCCGGTAAAAATCCCTATGGCACCTTCTTTTTCCACTTCTTCTATAACTCCGGTGGCAAGGCAATATCCAAAACCAGAAATAGGCACAGTAGCTCCAGTTCCTCCAAAATCTACAATATATTGATAAATTCCAAGGCCTGTAAGAATTACTCCGGCTGTAACAAAGAATACTAAAATTCTTGCTGGTGTTAATTTTGTCTTATCTATAAGGATTTGACCAATAACACAAATTAAACCGCCTGTTAAAAAAACTTTTAAATATTGTATTAATATATCCATTTTAACACCTCATATATTTTCTATAGCTACTGCGTGTGCAATAGAGGGAATAGATTCTCCTTGGCCTAAAGATACCGGGCTCATTAAAGCACCTGTAGAAATTAAAAGGACTTTATTTAAACTTTTGTCTAATAATTTTTTATATATAAATCCACTAAAAACAGAGGCACTACAACCGCATCCACTTCCACCGGCTTTTGTGTCTTGGGCAGAGCAGTCAAATATCATTAAACCGCAGTCGTTGTGAACATGAGAAATGTCTATTCCATATTTTTGTAATTGCTCTATTAGAATTTCTGAACCAAGTTTTCCTAAATCGCCAGTTACAATTAAATCATAGTAATTTGCGTCACGCCCTGTATCTTCTAAATGAGTTATTATAGTATCAAAAGCAGCGGGCGCCATAGCTGCTCCCATGTTTGCAATATCTGTTATTCCCATATCAATAACTTTGCCGGGAGTAGCATATGTAATTTTAGGATAATGATTTAATTTATCTTCTTTTGAATTTGAAATTAAAGTGGCTCCAGAACCTGTAACTGTCCATTGACCGGTAGGAGGAGTTTGAGTTCCTTGTTCTAGAGGAAGTCTAAATTGTCTTTCAGCTGAACAGAAATGAGACGAGGCTGCTGCTATACAGTTTGTAGCATAACCAGCATTAACAAAAGAAGCAGCAAGTATATTGGCTTCAGAAAATGTAGAACAAGCGCCATATAATCCAAAGAATGGAATTTGTAATTCTCTTAGTGCATAACCAGAGCTAATACATTGATTTAACAAGTCCCCAGAGAACATATACTCTATATCTTTGATATCAGTTTTAGACTTATTTAGAGCCATATTTACAGCATGCTGTATAAGTTTAGATTCTGCTTTTTCAAAGGAATCTTCACCAAAATACACATCATCAAGAACGGTATCAAAGAAGCCACTTAATGGACCAGATTTTTCTTTTGGACCAACAACACTTCCACATTCTCGAATTATAGGGGTGTTTTCAAATTTTATTGTTTGTTTACCAATTTTCATATTTTCCTCCTAACTGCAAAGATTAATTAGCCAATAGACAAGACCTACTAAAATAGAACTACCTATTCCATAAACCAGGACAGGTCCTGCAACTTTAAACATATTAGCACCAATTCCAAGGATAATCCCTTCTGTTTTATATTCAATAGCGGGAGAAACGATTGAATTTGAGAAACCGGTTATTGGTACTATAGAGCCGGCACCAGCAACTTTCCCTATTTTTGCATATAATTTTAAGGAGGTAAGAAGAGCAGCTATAAAGATTAACGAAATAGAAGTTAATGTAGAAGCAGACTTTTTATCTAAACCATTATTCATTCCAAAATCCATAATTATTTGCCCAATAACACAAATGAATCCTCCTATAATGAAAGCTATAATACAGTCTTTTATAATATTACTTTTAGGAGATTTGTTTTCAACGTACTCTTTGTATTGTTTGTCATTCATTCCCATTTTTGTATAATTCATAAAATCACCACAAATATTATTTGTGAAAAAATAGTAAAATATGCAAAATTGTTTTAATTAAAGAAAATAATTGACTTTATCTATTTCATATATTAGTATATTGGTAGGTGTTAATATGAATAAATATACAAATAATGAAATAGAACATATAATATTGGAAAATGGAATTGAATACTTACAATTTAAAAAATTAAAAAAATATAACGATAAATTAATTCATGCCACATTTTTACGTCATGGTGGAGAAAGCGCGGGAATTTATAACAGCTTAAACTTAAGGTTAGCTAGTAAGGATGAAAATGTTTTAAAAAATTTTAAAAAAATAGCAGAAGTATTAGATGTAGACGAAAAAAATATTTGTAAAGCAAGGCAAACACATACTGCTAACGTGCTAACAATAGATTCAACTAACAAAGAAGAATTTTCTATCTTTTCAAATAATAGTTTGGAAGCTGATGCATATCTTATGAGAGATAAAGATATTTATTCTATAATTACAACAGCTGATTGTATTCCAATTATTATGTACGATAAAGAGCAAAATATAGCTGTAAATATTCATAGTGGTTGGAAGGGAACAATACAAAAAATATATATGAAGGCTTTAGAAAAATTAATTATAAATTATAATTCAAAGCCAGACAATATAATAGTGTGTCTTGGACCAAGCATTGGTAAATGCTGTTTTACAAGTAAAGAAGATACTTTTAAACAAAAGTTTATTGACATTTGGCCTTATGAAGAAGATTATATTTACTATGAAGAAGATTGTGAGACATTTCATATAGATATGAAGAAGAAAATAATTGAAGATTTAATAATAGGTGGAATAAAAGAAGAGAACATATCTAACGCAGAAATTTGTACTAAATGTAATAACACAGACTTTTATTCATATAGAGTTACAACTCAAAATAAAGAGGAAGATTATGCAACTTTTGGAACTGTAGTAGGTTTAAAATAAATAATGGGAGATGTTTATTATGGAAAAAGAGATTAATAAATATAGCGCTGTTTTTTCAGGACAAGAACTAAAGTTAGAAGATGAAGAATTTAATGGGGGAGTTATAACTGCAGTTTTTGGGGGCGTTGATTTGGATTTATGTAGAACAGTTATAACAAAAGATGTAGAAATAAAAGCCAGGTGCTTTTTTGGCGGAATAGATATAATATTGCCAGAAGATATAAACGTAGAGGTAACGTCTTTCGCACTATTTGGAGGAGTAACAAACAAAAAAAGTAAAAAAAATAAAAGTGACAAAAACACGGTTACAGTAAGGATTGTAACTATGTTTGGAGGAGTAGATATAAAATAATTTTTGAAAAAATTACATAAAACACTTGACATAAAGTTTTTGAGGAGTTACAATGAAGTTATGATGGTAATTAAATCCAGGTAGATTTACTTATTGTCTAAAGATAAACTAAAAATTGACATATGAATTGAAAAAGAAGGAGGAAATTGGTATGACAATGTGGTTTGAACTTAATAAATCTTATATATTACCTGTTGAAGTGAGATTCGCTTCAGCTGAATTTGTCGTACCTAGATTATCCTTATGATATAGGTGTAATTTTGGCATAAATAAATTACACAAAAACAAGAAAATTAAGGTGTATAGGTAGACGAAAGTTTTACTTATGCACCTTTTTTATAATTATTTTTATTTTAAGGAGGGCTTTATTATGAAAAAAGCTATAGTTGTTTCTAATTTGACCAAGGTGTTCGAGACGAGGAAAAAGAATAAGGAAGGTAAAAAAGAAAAAGTAAAGTTTACAGCAGTAGACAACATTAATTTTAAAGTTGAACAGGGAGAAATTGTAGGGTTTATAGGTCCCAACGGTGCAGGCAAATCTACAACAATAAAGATGATGACAGGTATACTTTATCCAACAAGCGGAGATGCGTGTGTTGCAGGCTTTAATCCTTGGAGAGAAAGGAAGATTATGACATACAAAATAGCTACTATGTTTGGTCAGAAATCTTCTCTTATTGCTCATCTTCCAGTTATAGAAAGTTATAGATTGCTTGGAGCGATTTATGACATTGAAAAAAATGTTTTGGAGGAAAGAATACAGGAAATTGTCGAATTTTTTGGCATATCTCACCTCATAGAACAAAAAGTTAGTAGTTTATCTTTAGGACAGAGGATGATTTGCGAAGTGGCAGCTGTTACTTTGCATAGACCAGAAATTATATTTTTTGATGAACCTACAATAGGTTTGGATCTTGTAGCCAAAAAAAAGGTTCGAGACATGATTGAAATGCTCAACAAAAAATATAACACAACAATATTTATAACAAGTCACGATATTTCAGATATTGAAAAGCTTTGCTCTAGAATAATAATTATAAATCATGGCAAGGTTATGCTTGACAATAGTATTTTGGAGATAAAGAAGAAATATTTGACTTTAAAAAAGCTTGATGTAACTTTTGATTGTGACGTAGATGTTAAAACAGCTGAAGATAAACTTAAGACCTTTAATTATGCATTTGAAGGACAAGATAAAGTATCTATTGAGTTTGATGAGTCTTTGATAAAGCCAGGTAAGATAATTGCAAAACTTTTGGAAGTAGGAGATATAGCAGATATGACTATTTCTACAACTTCACTTGAAAACATTATATACGATATTTACACGGATAAATCAAAGGAGGAAGAAACATGAAAAAGTATTTAGCCTTTATGACCACAACTATTAAAGAGGAAATGAATAGTATTACTAATATGTTTTCAACATATTTTGCTTTTATTATTCACATTCTTATGTTTTCGTGTTTGTGGGATTTTGTACTTGAAGGAAAGACCATGGCGGGGTTTACTAAAACAGATCTGATTTGGTATGCAATTATGGCTGAAATAATAACGTACTCGTTTAATTATTATTATAAAAAAGTTGCATACAAAATTGAAAGTGGAGATTTCGCATATGGCATGAGTAAGCCTTATAATTTTTTGGCAAGAATTATTGCCGAAGGTATTGCTGAACTTCCTATGACAATTATGTTTATTGCTATTGGAAGCGTGTTGGGCCTTATTTTAGTTGGACCGTTAAAAGTTAGCGCAGTGGGGTTAACATGTACATTGTGTATTATACTTATTGCCGTTATGATTTTGCTTTGTTTGAATATTTTAGTTGGAATGATTTCAATTTGGATAGGAAGAGATGTTTCATCTATTTGGCTTTTGATAGGCAAGATGATGTTAATATTTGCATTTACTCCATTGGAACTTTTCCCTAAAGTTATTCAAATACCGCTTCTTTGTTTACCAACAACACATGTTATATATACACCGGCAAAGTTATTTGTACATTTTTCGCCGTGGCTGTTTGTTAAGTCTTTAGGCTTTGAACTTATATCTTTGGGTATAATAGTGTCAATTTTAACAATCGTATATATGAAAGGAGTAAAGAAACAAAATGTTGAGGGTGTTTAAATCTATAGGTACTTATCTTAAATATATAGTTCTTTGTGTTAGTCTTAATGTTAGAAGTAGCATATCTAATAAAAAGAGCTTTATAATTCAAACGGTTTCAATGTTTATAAACAACTATGTATTTTTGCTGTTTTGGCAGATACTGTTTAACAACAAGGGCGGAAGTATAAATAATACCACTATGGATGACATCATATATTTGTGGTCGATACCTACGATTGCATTTGGTATATGCTTCTTCTGCTTTGGTGGTGTTGAAAATCTTTGTAGAGACATTGTTGATGGCAATCTTGATGTATATTTAACTAAACCTAAGCATAGCTTAATTTCTCAGCTTACGTCATACTCTGTTTTGTCTGCTATGGGAGATTTGCTTTTTGGTTTGGTTTGCGGGGTAATAGTTTCAAGATTCAATATATTGAAGTTTTTGTTGATAATTTTGTTGTCGGTAATTGCAGGTATAGCATTTGTATGTATAAATGTTATAGTAAGACTGTTGTCTTTTTGGTTTGGAGATTTAACGAATTCAACAAAAAGATATACAAGTACAGTATTAGTTACATTAACTATTTATCCTGAGCAGATGTTTCCAAAATTTTTGAAAATTATGATGTATACAGTTATTCCGGCTATATATGTAGCTCATATTCCAGTAAGAATAGCAAAAGGAGAAACATTTTTGTGGTTTTTGATTCTTTTAGCTGTAACTGTATTACTTGTTATAATTACGTTTTGGATGTATAGCAAGGGAATTAAAAAATATGAAGGGAATAGTGGTGTAACTAGAAGGTAATATATAACGGGGTAAATTTACCCCGTTATATTTATATAAAAAATACAAAAAATACAAAAAATACATATATAACTATTTACTTAATTCTTAAAATATGTTAAATTTTATTTATTAATACAATTTAGTATTAATAAATAGATATAAGGGGGATAAATAATATGTCTGAAAAAGCAAAACAAATATTATCTTATATATTTGGATGGATTGGAGGATTAATAGTTTTATTTGCTATAAAAGAAAACGAAAGAAATACTAAGTTCCATGCAGCGCAAGCAATAGTTTTAAGTGCGGGTTATATGGTAATTTCTTGGATTTATGGTTTATTGCCACTATATATACCATTCTTATCTACAGCATTATGGATAGTTTACGTAGGTGGTATTATATGGGGAATTGTAAAAGCTGCTCAAGAAGACAAAAATGTTGAATTACCTTTAATTGGTAAAGCAACAATGGCTATTTTTGGAAAGAAAATAGATGAAGTAGCAAAAACTGAAGAAAATAAATAAAAATAGAAAAGTGCTCTAAATGTTAGAGCACTTTTTTTATAAAAAGCACAAAAAATTGTTTACATTATAATTTTTTTGTGATAGACTTTTAACATTCGTGAAAACACATTATATGGAAACTTAAATTAAGATATAAACATCTGAAAAATAGTTACCCAAGGTAATGTGTTTTTTTGTATTTTAGAAAGGGGGAAAATAATGTATATTTCGGTTAAGAATCTTAACAAAACGTTTAAGATTCAAACTAAGAAAAAAGGGTTGCTAAATGCAATAAAAGCTTTTATAAAGCCTAAATATAGGGAAGTAAAAGCCGTAGACGATATTTCATTTAGCATAAACAAAGGAGAAATTGTGGGGCTCATAGGACCTAACGGGGCAGGTAAATCTACAACTATAAAAATGCTTTGTGGAATACTTTATCCAGATAGTGGAGAATGTATGGTGGCAGGCTTAAATCCTTTTGAAGATAGAAAAAAATACACTTCAAAATTAGGTGTAGTATTTGGCCAAAAATCTCAACTTTGGTGGGATATACCCGTAATCGAATCATTTGAATTACTTAAAAATATTTATAAAATACCAGAAGATGAATATAAGAAAACGAAGAATGATTTGGTAGAGAAGTTGGATATAAAGAAAATACTAGATGTTCCAGTTAGGCAATTAAGTCTTGGACAAAGAATGAGATGTGAAATAGTAGCGTCGCTATTGCACAATCCAGAAATTTTATTCTTAGATGAACCAACAATTGGTTTAGATGCAATATCTAAAGTACAACTTAGGCAGTTTATAAAGGAAATAAACAAAGACCGAAAGATAACAATTATTTTAACAACGCATGATATGACAGACATAGAACAATTAGCTAAAAGAGTAATGGTAATAGGCAAAGGAAAACTGTTATACGATGGAAGTTTAAAAGCAATCAAAACAAAGTTTCAATCGTCAAAAAAACTAGAAATAATATACAATAGTTTAAAAGAAATCCCTAATGTAAAATCAAAAATAATAGAGCAAGATAGTAAAAGAATTCTGTTTGAAGTAGAAAATAATTCTAAAGAAACCATTTCTAATATTATAGAAAAATTTAGTAAAGTGTGTCAAATAGAAGATATCAATATATACGAGAACAACATAGACAATATTATATTAGAACTGTATAAGGAGTATGAAATATGAGGGGATATATATCATATTTTAAAACTGTGTTGTTAACTAATTTGCAGTATAAAATAGCTGCGTTAGCAGGACTTTGTACACAGTTTTTTTGGGGATTTTTACAAATATTCATATACGAAGCGTTTTATGAGGGAGTAGGAGATAATGCTCCAATAGTATACGGCGATTTGGTAGATTATGTGTGGCTTCAGCAAGCGTTTTTTGCCTTAATATATATTAGACATAGAGATGATGAACTTGCTAATAGCATAAAAAATGGACAGATAGCTTATGAACTAGTAAGGCCATATAATTTATATTTTTGGTGGTATATAAAGTGTATTGCTAAAAAATATGCTAGTGTTGCTCTAAGATTCTTTCCAATTATTTTTACAGCACTACTTCTACCTGAACCATATAATTTGTCTAGTCCTGATTCTTTAGTAGCTTTCTTGTTGTTTTTATTAGCTTTGGTGCTTGGTTCATTGGTTTTGACAGGAATAATTGTTATACTTCAAAATATAATGTTCTTTACTTTGGAAGATAAAGGAATAAATTCAGTTATAAATACAATTGCAGAGTTATTAGCGGGCTTAATTTTACCAATACCACTATTACCAGATGTTTTAAAAGCAATTGCAAGTGCACTTCCGTTTAGGCTTATAGGAGATTTGTCTTTTAGAATTTATTCTGGAAATATTCCGATTAAAGAAGCGACAATTAATATATTGTTTCAATTATTATGGATTTGTATACTAGTGATTGTAGGATATTTATTAACTAAAAAATCTACGAAAAAATTACAAATACAAGGAGGTTAAAATGTTTAAGTACATATCGATGCATTTGAAATCTCAATTAGAATATAAGTCTTCGTTTATATTACTTAGTGTATCACAAATATTAACTTTTCTAACATATTGTTTAACTTTTTATTCTTTGTATGAGAGATTTGGAGCAGTGAAGAAATTTAGTATATACCAAGTAATGATTTGTTTTAGTATTGTGCAGTTTGGAGAAAGCTTTTCAGAAGCGTTACTTAGAGGGTTTGATAAATTTTCTGAATTGATAAAAAGTGGTAAATTTGATTTGTTACTCATAAGACCACAAAATATTTATTTACAAGTAATTGGTTCTAAAATGGAACTAAGTAAAATAACAAAGTCGTTTTTTTCAATACTGTTATTAATATATGCTATTATAAAGCTTAAGATTTATTTAAATCCGATAAATCTGTTAATAGTATTGTTAATGTTAGCTGGTAGTTGTATTATTTTTGCTTCAATATTTGTACTTGGAGCTGCGCTGTGTTTTAAAACGGTAGAAGGGTTAGAAATTGTAAATATCTTTGTTTATGGAACAAGAGATTTCGCACAATATCCGATAGGAATGTATAATAGGGTGATACAAATATTTTTTACGTATTTAATACCAATGGCTATTGCAACATATTTTCCAATGCTATATATAACAGGACAAGTTACTAGCATTTGGTATGCTGTTATGCCACTTTTAACTTTACTTACTCTTATTCCATCATGTATTATATTTAATTGTGGAGTCAAGAGTTATAAAAGCTGTGGAGGATAAACTTATTTTTAAAAGTGCAAAAATCAATGTTAAGGAGTAGAATTTGCGCTTTGAAATTGGTTTGAAAACACAAAACGAAACGGGGAAAGAAAAAATTAATCTTTCCCCGTTTCTAAAAAGGGTAAATAATATAATATATATATAAAAGGGTTTATGAAAAAGGATAATAATGTATTGTAAATACAACGATAGTATAATATAATTACGGTGAAAATCTTGTCAAAATATAGCACAAAAATTTAAAAGAAATGTAATATTTTGTCTAAATGAGGTAGAAGCAAAAATGGAAATAAATAAAGTTGTAAATGTAATAGGAGCAGGGTTAGCAGGTTGTGAGTGTGCACATATTTTAGCTAGTCATGGCGTAAAAGTTAATTTGTATGAAATGAAACCAAATAAAAAAAGTCCAGCACACCATACAGATTTGTTTGCAGAGCTTGTATGTAGTAATTCTTTAAAATCTGAAGAAATAACCAATGCATGTGGCTTGTTAAAATATGAAATGGGAATGCTAGGGTCTTTAATGATGGAAGCAGCATTAGCTACAAGGGTAAAAGCAGGAGCGGCTCTTGCGGTAGATAGAGATAAATTTAGTGAATATATAACTAAAAAAATATTAGAAAATAAAAATATAACAGTAATATATGATGAAGTATGTGATATAGAAAAGTTACTTGGAACTGTAGTTATAGCTACGGGCCCACTTACAAGTGATACCTTATCTAATAACATTAGTAAAATAATAGGGCAAGAAAAGCTATATTTTTATGATGCTGCAGCACCAATAATTTTAAGAGAAAGTATAGATATGAGTGTGGCGTATGAAAAAGATAGGTGGCATGATGATGAAAAAGGAGATTATCTAAATCTTCCAATGAGTAAAGAAGAATATGATGTCTTTTATAATGAATTAATAAATGCAAGAAGCGCAGATAGACATTCTTTTGATACAATTGAAAACATAGTTCATTTTGAAGGTTGTATGCCAATTGAATCCATGGCTAAAAGAGGTGAAAAGACGATGCTTTTTGGGCCATTAAAGCCGGTTGGTTTAAGGAAAGATGAAAATCATAAGCCTTATGCTGTTGTTCAATTAAGAGCTGAAAATAAAGAAAAAACTATGTATAACATGGTTGGTTTTCAAACAAGTTTAGCCTTTCCAGAACAAAAAAGAGTATTTTCATTAATACCTGGATTGGAGAATGCTGAGTTTGTAAGATATGGGGTTATGCATAAAAATACATATATAAACGCGCCTCATATACTAGATTACAATTTTAAGTTGAAGAATAAGGTAGACGATATATATTTTGCAGGACAAATAAGTGGAGTAGAAGGATATGTAGAATCTGCGGCTAGTGGACTTATGGTAGCATATAACATACTGTTTGGTAAATATTTTGAAGGTTCTATGTTCAAAGAGGAGACAATGCTTGGAGCGTTAGCTAAATATATAGCTACAGAAAACAAAAATTTCCAACCGATGAATGCAAATTTTGGTATAATAAAACAGAGTGATACAAAAATAAAAGATAAAAAGAAAAGATATGAAATTTATGCAAATAATTCATTAAATTGTATAAAGGAGTTAAAAAATGAGCTTGAAAATATTAGAAGACGACTTGAAAAATAAAAAACTACACAATATATATTTGTTTTTCGGAGAAGATGTATATGAAATAGAGAGGCATCTAGAAAAAATAAAAAAGAGTTTTTCTAATTTACAATTAGGGGTTAATTTTTTTCAATTAGATAAAAGTAATTTACAAGAGTTGCCAGACATTGTAACAAGCTTCACTTTTTTTGGAGAGGATAAGCTTGTTGTAATAAAGGATACTAAATTAAAAATAAATTTAGATGTACTGGAAAGCGTTGAAAATACCAAGACCATTTGCGTAATAATTGAACCTAGTGTGGACAAAAGAACGTTAGAATTTAAAAAATTACAAAAATTAGCCATATGTGTGGAGTTTTCTAATTTAAATGAAAAAGACTGTGTTAAATATGTTATAAAAACGTTAGGACAATACAAGATAATAGTAGATGAAAAAACAGCTAATTACATGGTAGAAGTTTGTACGTCAAGCAAGCAACTATTGATAAATGAATTCAAAAAAATAGTTTCATATTTAAATGAAGGTGATGTGTTAGACTGTGAAACAATAGATAAGATTTGTGTAAGGACTTTAGATGCAAAAATTTTTGATGTTATAGATTTAATAGTTGCAAAAAAGAAAGATATAGCACTCAAGCTTATAGATGACTTAATTGCTCAAAAGACGTATATAGGAGTTATATCATCACTATTATTTAAGCAAATAAAACAATTGTATTTAATAAAATTGGCAGAAGAAAAACAGACTAAAGAGAGAACCAATGCAGTACAAGAATTAGGAATTAATCCATTTGTTTTGAGTAAGTTAAACAGAGCAAAAAGTATGTATAGCAAAGAAAAATTAGAAGAACTAGTGTTAGAATTTGCGGATTATGATGTAAAGTCTAAAACCGGATTAGAAGACCCTGTTTTGGGGTTAAAAAGAATTGTGTGTATAATGTAAATAATTTGAATAGAAAAAATAGCATTTATTCATAATATACCTGAGGTGTATTAAATGAATAAGTGCTATTTAAATTTTAGAACCGATATGGCAGATGAAAGGGTAGATACATATAAAAGAGTTAATAATTTAAGTGATATAGATGGAATAAAAGTGACCACTGAAAGTGGGAGCTCATTTACAACTACCGTAGTAGAAGTTTTAAACAAAAATGGAAGTAATGCAGTAAAAAAAGAAATAGGCAAATATATTACTATGGAATTATATGAAGTAGAGTACTTAGAAGAAAAAGATAAGCAAAACATTATTTCTGATTTAGCTAATCAAATAAAAGATTTAGTTGGAGAAAAAGTAAATTCTGTAATGGTAGTGGGAATTGGGAATTCAAAGGTTACACCTGATGCGCTAGGACCCAAAGTTGTATCTTTTGTAAATGTTACAAGACATTTATTAAGATACGCTAAAGATTTAGTAACCGAACCTGTAAATGAAATTAGTGCAATATCTCCTGGTGTAATGGGAACTACAGGAATAGAAACAGAAGAAATTATAGAGGCGATAGTAGAAAGAGTAAAACCAGATGTTGTAATAGCAATAGATAGCTTAGCCTCTATGAGTGTGTCAAGAGTTGGAAAAACAATACAGCTAAGTAATACGGGAATAACTCCGGGGCAAGGAGTCGGTAATAGCAGAAGAGGGATAAATAAAAATACTTTAAAAGTGCCTGTAATTGCCATACGGCGTACCGACAGTAGTAGATATGGCAACAATTACAAATGAGGCAATAGATAAGTTATTAGATAGTGAAAAGACTGAAGAAAGTCAAAGTAGATATAATAAAATTGCTAGTATACTTAACACAGAAAATTATATTGTAACTCCAAAAGAAATAGACGCTATAATAGATAAGATTTCAGAAATAATTGCAAGCGGGATAAACGAAGCGGTGTAGAACTAAACAAAAAGAAGTAAGACAAGGAAATTTACCTTGTCTTATTTTGCATATTGAAATTTTGGCTTTCATAGTATAAAATATATGTGTTAGAAAAAGAGGGATTCTATGAAAGTAGTTCTAGATATATTAAAAGGAGTTATTATAGGGATTGCAAATGTTGTGCCTGGAGTAAGTGGTGGAACTATAGCAGTATCTATGGGAATATATGAAGATATTATATATGCTTTAAATAGTTTTATTAAAACTCCTATAAAAGCAATAAAATTAATTTGGAAATATGCTTTGGGGATGGTTTTGGGAATAGCTTGTTCCATTTTTGGAATTGTTTATTTATTTGAAGTCGCTCCGATACCAACATCAACTTTATTTGTTGGAATGATAATTGGAGCTTTACCTTCACTTGTTCCAAAGGTAGAAGGAGAAGAGCTAACAGTAAGAGATGCTGTTGTATTTGGTATACTTGCTGCTATAGTTATGCTATTACCAGTTTTGGACAATGAGGTTGTTACAAATATAGAAATGAATGTTTCTAATATAATAATAACATTTTTCTTAGGTATTATTGCAGCGGTTACAGCGGTTGTTCCCGGAGTAAGTGGCTCTGCAATTTTAATGGTACTAGGATATTATACTTTTATAATGACAACAATAGAAAACACAATTGTTGAAGTGTTAGCTTTTAATATAGCTGGAGCAATAAGTACAGGAGCTATATTAATCCCTATGGCAATAGGTGTTGTAATTGGTATATTTCTTACTGCTAAGCTTATTGAAAAATGGCTTAAATTATATCCAAATACAGTTTATTGGGGTGTTATAGCATTAGTTGTTACTTCACCGTTTCCAATTATATTAAAAATGAATTTAAGCAATATAACTGTAGAAATTGCAATTATATCTACAATATTATTAATCGCAGGAATGATATTTGCTGCAAAATTATCTAAAAAGGAGGAGTAACATGAGAAAAAAATTATTAATTGTTTGTTTGTCTTTTGTAATGCTATTTGGCTTCTGTACAAACGTTAATGCAGAAGATTTATTAGAAGTAAATATATATGAGGAAGATTATATATTGAGTGAACAAAAGACTCCAGAAATGTTATTTATTAATCAATTTACTGGAAAAACGATATTAGATGAAGATGTAAATAAATCGGGTATGTATTATTCAATAGGAGAATTACAAATTTTAAAAAGCTTAAAAGGAGTACATATTCTTATATCTAATGACACTGTAACAATAAAGGGCAATGTGGATAACGCTGTAATTATAGCTCCAAATGTTGTAATTGAAGGTAAAATAAATGGAGATGCCATTATTTATTCTCCTAGTTTATTTATAAAAGAAAATGCAGAAATAGCAGGAGATATAATGGTTTCATCTAATCAAATGGAGATGGACGGTAAAATTAACGGAAGTTTAATTGCAAGTATTACAGAAAGCTTAAAAATTACAGGAACAATTACTAAAAACTTGAGAGTACAAGCAAGTTCTATAGATGCTAACGATGCTAATATTTTAGGAAAAATATACGTAAAGACATATGAAGAAATGCCTAGCTTATTAGAAAAATATCCAGAAGCAAAAATAGATATTCTACAAGTTAAAACAAATAATATTGAAAGTGTTATTATACAAGGGGTTCTAACAGTAGCAATATTTGTTGTATTAGGTCTTTTAGTAACAAGAAAAGATAATAACTTAGTTACAAAAGTGCTTAATAAAGTCAAGGATAACACAGCGTCTCTCGTTTTACCTGGAGTAGCCATATTATTACCAGCAGTATTAGTGGTATCTTTATTATTACTTTTATGTGTATTTGGATTATGGATAATAGCAGTGCCAGTTCTAGTTATTTATTTAGCTATAATACTTACAGCATGTATGTTGTCGGTGTTAATTGTTGGAACAGTATTGTTTGAAACTGTAAAATATAAAGTGATAAAAAACTATGAAACAAATACAACAATAAAGAAAATAGGATTATTAGCATTAATATATACAGTTTTATATGTACTTACAGTAATACCTTTTATTGCGACTTATGTTTCAATAATTTTAAGTGTTATATCTGCTGGAATTTTAATGAGTTCATTAGTTAAGAAAAAACAAAAATAGCAACAAAAAAGCAACACGATTAAGTGTTGCTTTTTTATAGTTATACTATGTAACTTAAATTATAAAATCCTCGAGAATCTTTGGTAAGCCTTAAAGAACAATTAGTTCCGTTAGTATAAGCTATTTTAATTACATCGTTTTCTTCTAATTTAACGTAGTCTCTATTATCTGAAACAACAATATTGAATTTATTATAAACTGTTATTTCAGAGACTTCTTCTGAAAATTCTAAAAGATAAATTGACGGTTCGCATCTTGTCATGTAGAAACCATATTTCCTTATAGGATAGAATTTAGTGCCTGCCAGAAGAAAATTGAATTTTGATTGTGTTTGATGGTATCTTATATACCTCTTCATACAGCTCCTCCTCTAATATTAATTTTAAGATTATTATATTTTATTTCTTTATTATTCTATCATAAAAAGGTCAAAAATAAAAGAGCTAAGAATGACTCAATAAATATTCTAAAATTTGCGCTGCATTTGACGCCGCGCCTTTTCTAATATTATCTGCGACAACCCACATATTAATTCCATTTTTTACACTAAAATCTCTTCTTATTCTGCCTACTAAAATGTCATCAATTCCATCTGCCTTTTCATTTAAAGGATAAATGTTAAAACGTGTATCGTCCATAACAATAATCCCTTCAGTTTTATTTAGTAATTGTTTAAGTTCATCTATATCAAATTCATTTTCTAGTTCAATGTTTATACTTTCTGAGTGACAGTTAAGTACAGGAACTCTTACGCACGTTGCTGTTATATTAATAGTATAATCATCTAATATTTTATGAGTTTCATTAATCATTTTTAATTCTTCTTTTGTATATCCTGTCTCCACAAAATCGTCTATCTGCGGAATACAGTTGTTATATATTTTGTGAGGAAATTTTTGATGTTCTAGGCCTACAGAGGTTAATTTGAAATCCTCAATCCCTTTTTGCCCAGCTCCAGAAACGGCTTGATAAGTAGAATAAACTATTCGTTTGATCTTATATTTATCATGTATAACTTTAAGAGGAACTACCGCTTGAATAGTTGAACAGTTTGGATTAGCTATTATTTTTGCGTCTATAGCTTTTGTTATATTTACTTCTGGGACAACTAACGGAATGTTTTCATCCATTCTAAATGCGCTACTATTGTCTATAACTATAGTGCCGTTTTCGGCAAATTTGGGAGCAAAGTCTTTAGATATTTTCCCACCAGCAAAAAACATTGCATAAGTAAATTTTTCTTTTGGAGTATCTTCTGTTAATTCTTGTATTGAGTATTGTTTCCCTAATAGTTTTACTTTTTTGCCTGCAGACCTTTTAGAAGCAAAAAGAAAAAACTCGTCTATTGGGAGTTTTTTCTCTTCTAATACTTTTAAAAATGTTGAGCCAACAAGGCCAGAGGCTCCAATAATTGCACATGTAATCATAAACATCACCTTATACAATTATATTAAAATTTTTTAAATAAATTACTTAAATTAGGCTTATTGTATTTTATTTAATAGTTCTATATCTTCCGGTTTTATTGAAATTTCTATATCGTTTAAATAGCTAAGATATGAAATTTTATCTAAATTAAATTTATATTTATATGCTATTAAAACTTGAGAATTCACTTTAAATAGTTTGTTTATTTCATTTGTTGAGTATTTAGGGTCCCCTATGACAGGACATCCGATGTGTTTCATATGAGCTCTAATTTGATGAGTTTTACCAGTATGAAGAGTTATTTCTAAAAGTGAAGTATTGTTTTTTTTGTTATATTTAATAATGTTATATTCAGTAATTATTTTTTCACCGTTAGGCACTTCTTTATCTTTAACTGTAACAAAATTGTCTTTTGAATTTTTTACAAGATATCCAATAAGAATGTCTTGCGGTTTAGGGGGTTTAGAAAACACACAAGTTAAATACTTTTTACATATTTTATGATTTTTAAAAGCGCTTAATAGTTCAGAATAAGCGGTATCATTTTTGGCAAAAAGTACAATTCCTTCTGTGTTAGTATCCAATCTGTGGCAAATATTTAAGTTATTACCGCTTTCGTTTCTTACTAATTGTTCTAGATACACTTTATTTGAATTCTGTGTATTAGTATATTTGTGTGTTTCATTACAAGAAAACATTTTAGCAGGCTTATATACAGCTAAAATATTTTCATCTTCATACACACGTTTTAAATTAGTTCTTGTGCCAAAAAGCAAATCGTCATTTAAATATATTTCTATCACATCTCCATAAGACACTACATATTCTTTTGTAACTCTAATTTTATTTATTTTAACATCTTTTACTCTAAACAATTTATTAAGATTTCCAACTGTCAAATTTGGGAAATAATTGCTTATAACTTTATATATGTTTTGGCCAACATACTTTTTATTTTCTTTTTCAATAATTAAACTTCTCATAAAGTAATTATATTAAAATTTATTTACTAATTCAACAAATGGTGTTGTAAAATGTAGTAAATATTGAAAAAAAACGGAGCTTGATATATAATTTAGGGGTGTTTAAGGAGAAAATTAAAGTGAAAATTAAAGGCATAATAACTAAACTGGAAAATGTTTTTGATATACTTGTTTGTTTGCTATTGTGTATTATTACTATATCTAAAGGCGGCTTTTATAAAGAGGATATTTTGTTCCCTACAGTAGCAATTACTTTTTTAGGATTAGGTTTAGTTATAATAAAATTGATTAGAAATATAAAAAACAATGGGATAATAAACAAGAGCAAACTTGTCACTGTATTAGATTTGGGTATGCTATTATTGCCACTATGTTATATATTACCAATAATTTTTAGAAAAAGTGTCAGTTTAGAAAATTCGATATTTGAGGCGATTAGGTATATTAATTTTAGCGTTATTTATTTTATAGTTAGAAGCAGTAAAAATAAAGAGATGTATTTAAAAACTTTATTAATTCTTGCATGTATGGTAGCTTTATTTGGTATAGATGAAATGTCGTACAGACTATTAGAAAATGTGTTTCCTAACAATACTATTGGTTATCTTAGTGATAATATGGGGAATATATCATCTGTAGTTCAATATGCTAATATTGCAGCTATTATAATGTTAGTGGGCTATACAATAGCTTTATATATGTATGAAAAGACTAAAAGTAATGTATATGTATTTTTGAATATATTATTGCAGGCTTGTATATTACTAACATCTTCAAGAATGGGACTTGCTCTGCTTCTAGGAATAGTTGTTTTATTTGAAATATATTATTTAAAAAATAAGCTACAAAAGAAAAGTTTATTAGTGGTTTTAAATAGTGTTGTAGCAATAATGCTTTCAGGAATTATTTCCTATTGTTCAGAGTTAAAACTATATATTTTAGCTATTTTAGCGCCTGCTATTGTATATGTTTTTGTTATTATTATTGGGGCCTGGTTCTCAAAAATTAGCCAGAAAAAACAAAAAAAGAAAGTAAATATTAAAAGGAATTTGGTGGCTGTAACTCTTCTTGTTGTATTAATTTTTGTAATAAGTATAATACCAACAAATTTGGTCATTAACAGTCAGGAAACTCAAAACAGAAAAACTACTAACTTTATATTAGGCGAAAATGAAATTAGCATAAAACTAGATACAGAGAAAAATTCAAAATATTCAGTAGTAATTTACCAAATTTATGAAGATTTTAAACCGGAAAAAATATATGAAATAACAAGTGAAAATGTAGTTAATAACGAGATAACTGCAAAAGTTAGAACTTCTCCAGGCGCTAAATTTATGCAATTTGACTATATTGTTGAAGAGGGGAAAATAGAGGTAGTAGATTTACGAGTAAATGATACAAAAATTATAACATCATATCTTTTTTTGCCAGATAGATTGGCGTTTAGAATAAAAGATAGTATTACTTTAGATTTAAATAATACATTAAGATTTGAATATTATAAAGATGCCATAGATATATGGAAAATTTCCCCTATTTTTGGAGTAGGTGGAGAGGGGTTTAAATTAATGTACCAAATGGTACAAGATAGCACATATATTTCTTCTGAAGTGCATAGCTCTCCATTACAAATAATGGTTGAATCAGGCGTGTTAGGCGGCTTTAGTTACCTTTTAATAAATATACTAGCTTTTATCATATTAATTAAACTAATTAAAAATAGTAACGAAAAGACGGAATGTTTTACGTTGTTGCTAGCATTGTTTGCTATTAATATAATGGCGTTGTTTGATTTAACTATGTCTTTTGCCATAATGACATATATATTAGCTGTTATTATAGGTGTTGCAGCAAATGTTTGTAATAAAAGTGATTCTAATGTTAAAGATAGATACGACGTAGATAATAAATCTGGAATTTCTATGATAAACTTATGCGTTTTAACAATATCTTCTGTTATATTAGCGCTAGCTCTTTCATATTCAATAAACATATATAGGGCTAGTATGATTGCACTTCCTAAAGTTCCAGAAAAAGGAAGTGAATACTACAGTGACAAACTATATGAAAAAATAGTTTATCTTGAGAAGAAATTGTCATTAGATAAATATAATGCAAACTATATGTTTGAATTACATTCTGCATATAAAGACTATATAACAAATTTAAAAAGTACTACACTTTCTTTGACAACAGAGGAAGATACAGACTATATAAATAAACAAATAATAGAATATACAGTACGTCAAAAAATGAATGTAGACAACATGATTGAGTGCGAATACTATAGCAAATATGCACTAGACAAAGTTGCTAGTTGTTATTTAGATAATTTTATTTATTATTCACAGATATTTGAAGATAATTTTGAAAGTGAAGAGGTAGCTTATACTTTTTACCTTAATTATGCTATAAAATTGATAAGGAGAATTGAAGCTATAGGACCATATAATAAAGTGGCAAATAGTATGTGTGAGAACTTATGCTATAACTATGTTCAAGAATTAAAAGCAAATAATAAATATTTACAAAGTTTAGCTATAAATAATGCAATACTTGAATTACAATCTATGCTTGATAAAATTCGAAGTATATGATATAAAGAATATAGATTAGAGAGGGAGAAGAATGAAATTTTTACTAGTAGGTGACGTTGTTGGAAACAGCGGAATGAGCATTTTAAAGAATAACTTGAAGGAAATAATAAAAAAAGAAAGTATAGATTTTTGTATTATTAATGGTGAAAATTCAGCATCTGGAAGAGGTATAAAGGAAAAACAATATAAAGAGTTGTTAGAATTGGGCGCAGATGTAGTTACTATGGGTAACCATTTGTATTATAGAAAAGAAGCAGCTAAATTATATGAGGAAGAGGAAAGGCTGCTTATACCAGCTAACGTTACTAATTTAAAAGGTAAAGGATCTATAGTAGTTGAAAAGAATGGAGTAAAAGTAGCTGTTATAAACTTGCTTGGAAAAGTATATATGGGTGAAGTTAATAACGATTTTGTAACATGTCCATTTAAAGAGGTAAAAAAACAATTAGAAATTTTAAAGAAAGATTCACCAGATTATATTTTCTTAGATTTTCATGCAGAAGCTACAGCAGAGAAAAAGGCTATGGGACAATATTTAAAAGAAGATATTACTTGTCTTTTTGGAACGCATACTCATGTGCAAACTTCCGATGAAGAAATCATAGAAGGCAGCATGGCATATATTACAGATGTTGGAATGACCGGACCTAAAGATAGTGTAATAGGGTTAAAAACAGAGATAGCTTTGGCTAGATTTGTGACTGGCGAAAAAATAAAATATGAATGCAGTGAATCAGAACCAATATTTAATTCTGTTATTGTTACAACAGAAGATAATACTAAAAAGCCAGTAAGTATAAAGAGATATAATATATAAATTTGTAAGATTTAACACGTATTTGACATATTATATAATATATGTTAAAATACACGTGTACGTATGAGAAATGCATAAATTTGCAAAATAATTTAAAATATGGTATAATATACATATATTGTGCCGAAAGGAAAGGTGTATTAAAGTGAAAAAGGGGAGTGCCCTCCGAACACTAAGATTTATATTTACAACATTAGTGCTATTTGTTTTATCATTTAGTGCGGTTGTGGTTACAATTTTAAATGTATATGTTCCTCAGTATATTGCAAGAATAGACGGAGAGGAAGTTGCATATTTCGCAAATCCTGCGGAATTTGATGAGGTTTATGAAAAATTAGTTGAAGAAAAGAAAGCTGATGGTTTAGAAGTTGAAGTTAGTCTTAAAGGAGCTCCAACTTATGAATTAACATATGTAAGAGATGGAGTTATTGAAGAACAAAACCAATATACTAACCTAAGAGCTTTTATAGAAACTGAATATACAGTATATAATGTTGCTGTTAAAGGTAAAAATGAAATGACATTTGCATCTAAAGATGAAGCTGATTCATATGCTAAAAAATTAAAAGACGCAATAAAATCTTCAGTTAAAGTTGAAGTTGTAGAAGAAAAATTAGACGATATTGTAACTGTTACAGATACAGAAACAGCTAAGAAAACTTATTCTACATTAGTAAGTAGATACAAACCAGTAGTTAGAACATATAGTTATTCTTATTCAGGAATGGCATATGCTGGATCTAAAGCAACTGGAGAATTAGGAACGTTATTGACGGGTTCTTGTTATCCTACAGAACGTTCTAAAACAGTATTAACACAAGGATTTGGTAATACTTCTTATTCTACAGGCCATAGGGGGCTAGATATAGCGTCATACGGTCAAGCAAACGTTAACATATATGCGTTTAAACCAGGAACAGTATCAGCTGTTCAAACAGATCCATATGCATCAACATTTGGATGTTATGTAAAAATATATCACGGAACAACTTCTGATGGTGTTGCAGTATATACATTATATGCGCATTTACAATATGGTTCTATTAGTGTAAGTCCAGGGCAAGCGGTAGGAGCTGGTTCTGTTATAGCTAGAATGGGTACAACAGGTAACTCTTCAGGTGTACACTTACACTTTGAATTACAATCATATAAAAACAATGTAATGACATTAAATAACCCAGCGTTATATATGTAGATTATTGAATTAAAGATATAAAGTCTCCTCAAGTTTTAAACTTGGGGAGATTTGCTGTTATATTTTAACTAAATAATAGGTTGATTATATAAATTTTAGAAAACTATAATGAAATAGCATATACGATGTTTAACAAAAAAATATTAAGCCTATCTTGAAAACTTGCAAATACTTTGGTATAATATCGTTGTTGTAGTATGGAGGTAGTTTTAAATGGAGAATGAAAAGAAGTTTGATACAGAAATGTTTGGCTACGATAAAAAAGAAGTAGAAGAATATATAAAAGATATGAAAGCGGATTATGAAGGTAGAATTCAACTTGAAAAAGCTGAAGTTAATAGATTATCTAACGAAATAACTATAATTCGTAAAAAACTAGAAAGATATGATAGTGAGTATCTTGAAAAACAAGAAAAAGTAGCTAATGCATTAATAACTGCTGAAGACCAATCTAAAGCTATCATTGAAAATGCTAGACAACAAGCAATGAGCGAAAAGAATAGAATTGAAGATTTAATAGAAGCTGAAAAAGAAAAATTGTTAGATATAAAAAAAGAAGTAGTAGAATTAAAAGAAAGAACTATAAGAGTTTTAGAAAAATATAATGAGACTATGTCAGATTTGTTAGAGTAATAAATCATAAATTGAAGTCAACTGTAATACCATGGAATTAAGGTGATAATTTTATGGATAAAACAGTTGACTTTTTTAACTGCAAAAAGAAACGTAGAATTCGAGAAAGTTTTAACCTAAAAGCAAAAAGGATAATAATGAGTGTTGTCGTTGGACTTAATATGTTGTCTTTGAGTGTACTTGCTCTTAATAATTCAATTGTTCAAGAATTAATTTTAGCGTTAGCAACAAATGTAAGAGAAACTAAAAATATTGAATTTGCTGTAACTGATGTAACGAAACTATATCCAGTTTTAAATTCAACTAGTTATATTGTGGCAAAAGAGGACACTAATGTTGAAATAAAGCAAGAAAATGTGAATAAAGAAGAAACTAATAATGTAGAATTTGATGGTAGTGCGGTCGATGTATTTTCTTTTAATAAAAACGAAACATCTAATCTAAAGATATCATATACTTCAAATTACCAAAAGGCTATGCTTTACGGAATAACTATAACAAATTATGCGGATAAAACAGATATAGATTATGAAAAAATTATGAATAAAGAATTAAATCTTTCAAGAAAAGTAGATAAAATTTTGTTATATAGTACACATACTTCTGAAACATTTGTAAATAGCGAAGGATACAAATTTGGATATACAGGAACAATGAGATGTAAAGATCCAAAATATAACATGTTATCTGTGGCTAATGTTTTATCTCAAACACTTACTAGTAAAAATTTCAATGTTATTTTTGATACAACGCCTCATGATTATACTTCTTATGATAATGCATATACAAATTCAGCTCAAACAATTAAGAATCAACTTAACAAAAATGGAAAATTTGGACTAACAATAGATTTGCATAGAGATGCTTATGGAGATTTGTATGACGGACCAACTGTTAATATAAACGGGAAAGAAGTTGCTCAAATAATGATAGTAGTAGGTATTGGTACTGAGGGATACGAAAATCTTTATTGGGAGACAAATTTAGCAATTGCTATGAAAATAATGAAGATAGGAGAAGAAATGTATCCAGGATTATTTAGACCTATTTTAATAAGAGAATCTAGGTATAACCAGCATTATAATGAGGGCTCAATACTTACAGAAATAGGTAATACAGGTAACACTCATGAGGAGGTTTTTTATGCTGTTTCTTGCCTTGGAAATATATTAGATAAAGTTTTTAAATAAAAGGTAGATTATCTCTA
Source organism: Clostridia bacterium (assembly GCA_017549425.1). Taxonomy (GTDB): domain Bacteria; phylum Bacillota; class Clostridia; order TANB77; family CAG-465; genus UMGS1649. Next base: position 164,224 of record JAFYUV010000017.1, read on the forward strand.
CTTTTTATTTTTTATACTTGCATTTTGTTGTATTAAATTATATAATAATTAAGGGATGTTATAAAACATTCTGTGAGTAAAAACAATGTCAAATATATTTAAATTTTTAAGATAGATATAATAATAAAAGATGTTGTACTTTGAAAAATGAATATGGAGGGATAAAATAATGGAGACAATAATTATAACTATTATTGCTTCGATTGTTGTAGTATTTCCTTCAGCTTTCTTTATTGGCGACTCTCGTAGACGCCGCATAGCAAAACAAGATTTAGATAGTGCAGAAAATAAGGCCAAGGCAATTTTAGAAGAAGCAAAGCGCGATGCAGAGAGAATAATAAAAGACGCAAATATTGAGGCTAAAGATGAAGTATTAAAACAAAAAGAAGAGGCAGATAAAGAAATAAAGCAAAAAAGGCTTGAGATAAATCAAGCAGAACAAAGAGTTAATCAAAGACAAGATATGATAGACAAACGATTCAATTTGATTGAAGAAAAAGAGATTAGTTTTGAAAGAAAACAAAGAGAATTAGATAAGAGAGAAAAAGAAATATCTAATATTCAAGAAAAACAACAAGAAGAACTTGTAAGGATTTCTAGGATGACAGTTGAAGATGCTAAAAAAGAACTTATGAGAAACTTAGAACATGAAATGCAAACAGACATGGCAAGTTATATTGTTGATGCTACTGCAAAAGCTAAATTTGAAGTAGATAAAAAAGCAAAAGCAATGCTTACATCAGCGATTCAAAGATGTGCAGCTGACCATACTTCAGAAGCAACAATTTCTGTTGTAAATTTACCAAGTGATGATATGAAAGGTAGAATAATAGGTCGTGAAGGTAGAAATATAAAATCTATAGAAACATTGACTGGCATAGACATTATAATAGATGATACACCAGATGTAATAGTATTATCTAGCTTTGACCCAATAAGACGTGAAGTTGCAAGAATAGCAATAGAAAGACTTATGGCTGATGGAAGAATTCATCCAGGTAAAATAGAAGAAATGGTTGAAAAGGCTAAAGAAGAAGTAGCAAATACTGTAAAAGAAGAAGGAGAAAGAGCTCTATATGAAACGGGTGTAATAAATTTACATCCAGATTTAATACAACTATTAGGTAAATTAAGATATAGAACAAGTTATGGACAAAATGTATTAAATCACTCAATAGAAGTTTCTCAAATAGCAGGATTACTTGCTGCAGAACTTGGACTTGATGTAACTTTAGCTAAACGTGCAGGTCTTTTACATGATATAGGAAAATCTATTGACCAAGAATCTGAAGGAACTCATGTAGAACTTGGGGTGGAAATATTAAGAAAATACAAAGAGTCTGATGCAGTAATTAATGCGGTACATGCTCACCATGGTGACGTTGAACCTAATACTATGGAAGCGGTGTTAATTCAAGCAGCGGATGCAGTATCAGCTTCAAGACCAGGAGCTAGACGTGAGACTGTAGATACATATATTAAGAGATTACAAAAATTAGAAGAAATTTGTAATGGATTTAAAGGCGTAGATAAATCTTATGCAATCCAAGCTGGTAGGGAAGTTAGAATTATAGTTAAGCCAGAACAAATAACAGATTCTGAAGCTATAATAATGGCAAGAAACGTTGCTAAGCAAATAGAGGCAGAAATGAATTATCCAGGACAAATTAAAGTAAATGTTATAAGAGAAACAAGAGCAGTTGAACTTGCAAAATAACGAAAAAATGAATAAATAAAAAATTACTTCACAATATAATTGTGGAGTGATTTTTTTATGAGAATAAGGTTAATGAAAAGAGCAGATATACCTGGGGTAGCAAATCTTTTAGTTGAGTCGTATAAAAAAGAAGATAAAAGCATGAGATGGAATCATGAATATGCCGAAAAATATGTAACAATGTTATATAGACTATGTAAAGATTTATGCTTTGTTGTTATTTCAAAAGATAAAGTTATAGCTTGTGCTGCATCTGTTGTAATGCCTGAATATGATAAAAATGTTGTGGATTCTAAAATATTATTGGTGCATCCTGAATATAGGAAACAGGGGTTAGGGAAAAAGCTAATTAGAAAAACTTGCCTTAAAGCTGATGCAAAATATAACATACAAGAAATTGAAACTAATATATATACGTTAACTAATTTTCCTATTACTTGGTATGAGAGCATTGGTTTTAGAACTAAAAAACATTATGAAGTAACAAGAGCAAAAATTCAAAATGTTATAAATAAAATATGATAGCAATAAAAATTTATATCGATTTATTTCCAACGCTATCTAAAATATGGAAGTGTATAAGTGTAAATTATAAAAAACAAGAAACTACTCGTAAAATTATTTTTTACGAGTAGTTTTTATGCAACTTGCACGCGTAATTAAAGTATCGTTATTAAATTTAGCTAATAATTCATCTACAACCTTATCAACTTTAAACTCTTTTGTTTTTTCTGTATCAAATATACTTAACTGGGTTGTACAGTCTGCTGTAAGATTAGAAAGACCAACACCAATTAATCGTACAGGTATATTATTATACATTGTTTCAAATATATTTTTAGCACAGCTGTATATATCTTTTGTGACGTTTGTATAAGTAGATAAAGTGTATGATCTAGAGTAAGTTTTGAATAAATTGGTTTTTAAAGTTACAGTAATTGTTTTACATTTCATTTTTTCGGCTCTGAGTCTGGTAGCCGTTTTATTACATAATGCCAATATTAATTCTAAGATTTCACATCTATTACTCAAATCATATTCTGTTGTATGACTATTGCTTATAGATTTTGGTGCTTCTTGTTCTGTATTTATTATAGAATTATCAATTCCATTAGCATAATTGTACAAAGTTTCACCATGAGATTTTAGCAAATTTTTTAATGTATTTGGATTAGCGTGAGCTATATCAAATATAGTTTTTATACCAATTTCTCTTAATTTTTTTGCGGAGGATTTACCTAAGAAAAATAAATTTTCAATAGGTAATGGCCACATTTTAGTCTCAATTTCTTCTTTAAACAAGGTATGTATTTTATTTGGCTTTTCAAAATCACTTGCCATTTTTGCGAGTAACTTGTTTGTTGAAATTCCGTATATTTACAGTAAATCCCAAAGTGTTTTGCACTTCTTTTTGAATTCTTTTAGCAACTTCCATAAAACTGCCGAAAAGAGGAACATATTCCATAAAAACTTCATCTATAGAAAAAGGTTCAATTTTATCTGAGTATTTACTAAGTAATTCTTTTAATTTATTGCTATTTTCACAATATAATTTAAAATTTGGAGGATAGCATATTAAGTTTTTACATTTCTTTTTAGCTTGAAATATAGGTTCTCCGGTAATTACTCCAAAAGATTTTGCTACTGGAGATTTAGCAAGAATTACTCCTGTTCTAGTTTTTGGGTCACCAGCAATAGCTGAAGGTATAGTTCTAATATCTATATTTTCTCCTTTTTTTAACATATCTACAGCAGTCCAAGATAAAAAAGCGTTATTTACATCTATATGAAATATAATTTTTTCCATCAGTAACACCTCTAAAGTTATTATACAAACGAAAGTTCGTTAAGTCAAGTCACAATTTGTCGAAAACTCTAATTTTTATTTGATTTGCAAATATATATTTTGGCATATATGCTATTTATGGTGAATGTATGAAAATATATATAGTTGAAAGAGAAATAAACAAAGAGGTGGAAGAAATTTTCGACAAGCATTTTATAATTGATAGGATAAGTGACTTGAAAAATTGTAAGGTTGTTATTATATCTAAAGTAAAAGATATAAAAAAAGCGTTAGATATAGTAGAAACAGCATTGCAAAATGGTATTGAAATTATTTGTATTAAACCTGTCTTTTGTAAAGAGGGATTCCTGTGTAATTTATTAATAAAAGAAGGGGCTATTTGGGTATAAATTATTAAATTTTAAGCGCTATTTTATGCTCAGTTTTCCTTGCTATTTTAATATATATATTATATAATTTGAGGCAAAGAAAGAGGTATTTTTATGAGAGGAATTTCAGTAGATTTTGAAGGATTAAAAAAATTTGTAGATGATTATGAATTCGAACTTATACAAGAGCAAGTTGCAAATGCTCATAGTAAGTTAGAAAATAAATCTGGTTTAGGAAATGATTACCTAGGCTGGCTAGATTTACCTGAATCTATTTCAGAAGAAGAGGTAAATAATATAAAAAAAGCGGCAGATAAAATAAGAAAACAAGCAGAGGTTTTGGTAGTTATAGGAATTGGTGGGTCATATTTGGGAGCCAAGGCTGTTATAGATATGTTGTCTGATCCATTATATAATTTACAACCATTATCTAAGAGACGTGGTCCGCAGGTTTTATTTGTAGGAAATAGCTTAAGCGGTAAATATTTAAGAAGTTTAATAGAATATTTAAGAGATAAAGATGTAGCTGTAAATGTTATATCTAAGTCTGGAAAAACTATAGAGCCAGCAGTTGCTTTTAGAATTTTTAAGTTATTCATGGAAGAAAAATATGGAATTAGTGGTGCTCGTGAAAGAATATATGTAACTACAGATGAAAATGATGGAATACTTAGACAAATTTGTAATGCTGAAGAATATACTAGTTTCGTGATTCCTAAAAATGTAGGAGGAAGATATTCTGTGTTGTCTCCTGTAGGGTTATTACCAATGGCAGTAGCTGGAATTAATTTTGAAGATGTGTTAGATGGAGCTCTTTTTGCAAGACATATGTATAACGTTAGTAAAGTAGAAGACAATGATTGTTATAAATATGCTGCAGCAAGAAATATTTTATATAGTAAAGGTAAAGACATAGAATTACTTACAACTTATGAACCAACTATGCAATATTTTGGAGAATGGTTTAAACAATTATTTGGCGAAAGTGAAGGTAAAGATAGAAAAGGAATTTTTCCAGCTTCATGTATATTTACAACAGATTTACATTCTATGGGACAATTAATACAAGAAGGCAAAAGAAATATATTTGAAACGGTTTTAAATGTTGAAAATGTTAATTCTATGATAAAAGTACCTGAAGTAGAAAATTCAATTGATGAATTAGATTATTTAGAAAATAAAGAACTGGATTACATTAATAAAATGGCTATGAAGGGAACTTATTTAGCACACGTGGATGGAATGGTTCCAACAATCCAAATAAATGTTAAAGAGATGAATGAATATAATGTTGGACAATTAATATTTTTCTTTGAAAAAGCTTGTGGAATAAGTGGATATCTATTAGGTGTAAATCCATTTAATCAACCAGGAGTGGAAGCCTATAAGAAAAATATGATGAAATTACTCAAAGAGGACTAAAATATGGGAAAAGTTTGGAATTTAAAAGAAATTAATGAAAAAGAAATTTTAGAATATAAAGAAAAGTTTAAAATATCTGAAACATTAGCTAGTATGCTGGTTTCAAAAGGAATTAAAGTGGATGAGGTAAAAAGCTATCTAAATCCAGATATTTCATATTTAAACGACCCGTTTGTTTTACCAGATATGAAGCGTTTAGTAGATAGAATTTTACAGGCCCAAAATAATCAAGAAAATATAGTTATATATGGAGATTATGACGTTGATGGAATTACTAGTATAACTGTTTTATATTCTTTTTTAAAGGATATTGGAATTGAAGCTAAGTATTATTTGCCAGATAGATTAGAAGAAGGGTATGGCTTAAATAAAAATGCGTTGAAATTACTAAAAGGAGAAGGTGCGGATTTAATAATTACAGTGGATTGTGGCATCTCTGCTTTTGAAGAAGCTGACTATTCAAAAGAAATAGGCCTAGATCTTTTAATAACGGACCATCATGAATGTTCAGATGTTTTACCAGAAGCGATAGCTGTTGTGAATCCCAAAAGAAAAGATTCTAGTTATCCTTGTACAACACTTGCTGGAGTTGGAGTGACTTTTAAAGTTATTACGGCTCTTGCTATGGCACTAGATTTGCCAAAGGAAAGTTATTTGAAATATATAGATATAGTAGCTGTTGGTACTATAGCAGATATAGTCCCTTTACTTGGAGAAAATAGAGTAATTACTTTTAATGGTTTGAAGGCTTTAAAAAGTACAAAAAATGAAGGGTTAAAAGCATTAATTAAGGTTTCAAAAATAGAGAAGATAGATTCAGATAGTGTGTCTTTTGGGTTGGCTCCTAGAATTAATGCTAGTGGAAGGATGAATGATGCAACTATTGCAGTAAAACTATTACTTAGCAACAGCCCTATAGAAGCATATAATTTGGCTTGTACTTTAGATAAACAAAATAAAGAAAGACAAGAAGTAGAAAGAAAAATATTTGAAGAAGCCGTAACTTTAATTAACGAAAAAGGTTTAGATAAAAAAAGAAGTATTGTACTTGCCAAAAGTAATTGGCATCAAGGAGTTATAGGTATAGTTGCGTCTAAGCTTACTGAAATGTATTTAAAACCAGTTGTTTTGCTTGCAATTGATGGAGAAAATGCTAAAGGAAGCGCAAGAATTCCACAAGGCTTATCGCTATATGAAGCTATATCTAATTGCACAGAGTTCTTAATATCTTTTGGTGGTCATGAATTAGCTGCAGGACTTAGTTTAGAAACAAAAAACATAGAACAATTTGCGGATAAATTCGAGAGTGTAATTTATGAAATGAAACCTGACGAATTTGTTAAAGTGGTAGATATAGATATTTTATTAGACACTAAAAAAATAGATTTTGATTTAATAAAGGATGTAGCAAAACTAGCTCCTTTTGGTCAAAAGAATAAAATGCCAGTATTTTTATGTAAAGATTTGAAGGTTACTAGCATTTGTACGTTAAAAGATAATAAGCACTTAAAACTTTGTCTTCAAGATAAAAATATTTGCCAAGAAGCGATATTTTTTGGAGCAGGTTCAAGAAGAGATGAGCTAGTTATTGGAGATAAAATAGATATAGCCTGTACTTTAAGTGTAAATGCATTTATGGGAAATATAAAAATACAATTTATGTTATTAGACTTTAAAAAGAGTATATAAAAGGAGTTGTGTTTAATTGGAACAACAATTGAATGAAAATGAAAAATTATTTGGAGAATTGATAGATGTGCTAAATGAGCAAGGAATGAAGTTCGAGCCAATTCTTATGAAAAATATATTTGATTATACAAGTAAAATATATAAAGATTCAAAAAGATATAAGGGAGAGAGCACACTATCACATTCAGTTCATGTAGCTATAATTGTAGCTAAGTTAAAAATTGGAATAGAACCAGTTTATGCCGCAATACTTCATGAAGTTCCAAAATTTGAAGATTATTCATACAAAGATGTTGAAATTAAGTTTGGCAAAGAAATTGCTACGTTAGTAAAAGATGCTAGTAAATTGTATCTTTTAAATTATGATGGCCAGGCAGATGTTGAAGCAGATAAATTAAGAAAAATGTTTATGGCTATTGCTAAAGATATTAGAGTTGTAATATTAAAGTTAGCAGATAGGCTATATAACATGAGAAATATTTATGAAGAAGACGAGGAATACCAAAGACTTAAAGCAACAGAAACTATGAATGTGTACGCACCTATAGCGCACAGATTAGGTATGTCTGAAGTTAAATCCGAATTAGAGGATATTTCTTTTAATATATTAAATCCAGAAGAGTTTGAAAAAGTAAGAAATTCAGTTGAACTAGGAAAAGAAGAAAGAAAAGAGTACATAAATTATAGGATAGAGCAAATAAAGAGCTTGTTGGAAAAAGAAAACATAAAAGCAACAATATATGGAAGGCCTAAATATTATTACAGTATATATAAAAAGACTAAAAAAAATAACTGTAGGGTAGAAGATCTTTTTGATTTATATGCGGTTAGAGTAATAGTGGATAGCGTTAAGGATTGTTATAGTGTTCTTGGTATAATTCACCAAAACTTTAAGCCAATGCCAGGAAGATTTAAAGATTATATTGCAGTACCCAAAACGAATATGTATCAATCTTTACATACAACGTTATTTGGTGAAGATAAAGCACCGTTTGAAGTGCAAATTAGAACTTGGGATATGCATAATATTGCTGAATATGGTGTCGCGGCGCATTTCTTGTATAAAGAAGGTTCAACTCAAATGACAGACAGCGACGAAATGCTAAATTGGATAAGAAAGACATTAGAGTTTGAACAAGAGATGGGCGAAGTATCATATAGCGATATAAAAGTTGAATTATTTGGTGATGAAGTATTTGTGTTTACTCCTAAAGGCGAAATTAAATCTTTACCTAAAGGTGCAACTCCTATAGATTATGCCTATAACATTCATCAGCACATAGGTGAAATGATGGTTGGCGCAAAGATAAATGGGAAAATGGTGCCGATAACCACAAAACTAAAAAACACAGATGTTGTAGAAATTATAACTTCTAAGACTTCTAGTGGACCAAAAGCAGATTGGTTAAAACACGTAAAAACAAATAGTGCAAAAAATAAAATTGTATCTTTCTTGAAGAAACAATCTAAAGAAATTAATATTGAAAAAGGTATAGAATTATTAGATAAAGAAATTGCTAAAACAGGAATTACAAAGGACGAATTGCTTTCTGAAAAATATATTAAGCCAATGATTGAAAATAGCAGATACAAGAATGTAGAAGAATTTTATGAAAATATAGGGTTTGGAGTATTGACACCCAAAAAAGCGCTTAATAAAATTTTGGATGAATACAAGAAAATAAATAAAGTAGAAGAACCTGAAAAGATAGAAAAGTTTGCAGTAATAAATGCGGATAAATCAAATTATGAAGGTGTTGTTGTAGAAGGAATAGATAATTGTTTGGTAAAATTTGCTAAATGTTGTAATCCTATTCCAGGTGACGATATTATAGGATATATAACATATGGAAAAGGTGTATCAGTACATAGAATAGATTGTCCTAACATTTCTAGTTTAGAGCTTACTCATAAAAGTATAAATGTTTCTTGGAAGAAAAAGGATAATATATCTTATGGAACCAAAATTATAGTTATAGCTAATGATAGAAACAATTTAAGTGTAGATATATTGAAAATGTTGCAAGACACTAAAGTAAAAATTACAGGATTTACAGCTAAAGCAACAAAAGAAAGAGAGTGCATTATAGATATTACTCTTGAAGTTGCTTCTGTAGAAGAGTTACAAAGAACTATTAAGAATATTAAAAAAATAGATAGCGTATACGAAGTGAAAAGGGCTAAGTAAGGTGGATTAGATGGATAACTATAATGAGATAGGGGTTATAACAGAAAAACTTAATATAGCCTCTACAGGGCATATAACAAATGTATATATATTGTACAGAAAAGATAGTAAAGAGGCTATTTTAATTGATCCAGCATACGATGCGAATGAGTTAATGAGAATTTTAGATTCAAATAATTTAACTTTAAAATATATTATTATAACCCACTGTCACGCTGACCATATTGCAGCTCTAGCTGATTTATTAGAAATTGTTCCGGAGTGTGAAGTAGTTATACATAAAGAGGATTTTACTAATATAAACGAAGAACAAGTAAATTGTAAAGATATAGTAAAAGTTGATTTAAAAAAAGTGTCTATTAATAATGTTATATTAATAGATAAAAATGTATCGATGAATTTATGTGGAATAAATTTAGATTTAATATGTACTCCAGGACATACTAAAGGTTCAATTGTAGTTTATGAGAAAGATTTAAATGTATTATTTACAGGAGATACAATTTTTTCTGATACTTATGGAAGAACTGATTTAAAAACTGGAAGTCATCAAGACATGAAAAATACTTTGGATTATTTGTTTGAAAAATTTGATGATGTGAAATGTTTGCCGGGACATGGAGAACAATTTAATTTAAAAGACGTAAAAAGAAAAATAAGGCTATTATTTGCGTATAAGGGGTGAGAATATGAACTCTAAATTTTATAAAAATATAAAGCTAATCGTAAATTTATTATTTATGGTAGCTGTAGCTATGAATATAATAATGTACTTTTTTATACAAGATAGTGTAGTTATTTATAATAGAGAAATAAATACAATGTATATTATTATAGGGTTTGTGTTATTAGAAGTTATTATATTGTCTACAGTATATGGAAAAAAGCAAGGCTTAATGTCCTGTCTAATATTTACATTAGTTGTATTTTTTAATTTTTTCTTTTTAATTAATACATTAATATAGGGGATAGATGATGAAAGAAAAAATAAGAAAAATAATAACACTAGGTATTGATTCGGATACCCTTAAAATAATAGCTGTAACATCAATGTTGTTAGATCACATCGCTTACTATTTTTATGATTTGATTCCAAATATATTATATGTATCTTTAAGAATATTAGGAAGATTAGCAATGCCAATTTTTACGTACCAATTAGTGCAAGGCTTTTTCAATACCAAAAATTATAATAAATATTTAAAAAGAATTGGAATATATGCTTTGGTTACGCAGATATTAATAACGCTAGTTATGGTTGTAAATATAAAAATATTCTCAGAATATAAAACAAATATATACACTTTTGGAAACATTTTAATTTCCTTTTTTATAATTTTAATATTGTTAAAAATAATACATGAACCAATATTGTTTAAAAAATTAGATAAAAGTCAAAATATTATCATGAAAATAATAGCAGTATTGTTGATATTAGGAATTTATATATTTGTCCCTTTGGACTATGGAATTTCAGCGCCGATATTAGCAATATTGATATATATGATAGAAAAATTTAGGATAACAGTATTGATATCTAAAAATAATATTAGTCAGAATTTCACAGGACTTTTATATAAAAGTATTAGTGAAAATACTGTGAAAATAGTGTATATTTCTTTAATTCTATTTAGTTTAATACTATGTGTAATATATTGTAATATTTCTTGGATAATTATTCTTTCTATTATACCAATAATGCTATATAATGGGGAAAGAAAAAACGCTGATAAGAAGTGTAAAATGTTGTTTTATATGTTTTATCCGGCTCATAATGTTTTGTTATATATTACAGCAATGCTTGTGGCAAATCTAAAAATTTGAAAAATTAATACTATTGTGATATAATATCATAGTAGTATTTTTTTAGTTTAAATTTAATAATAAAAACATGGAGGAAAAAATAATGGGAAAAACTTATAAACTTGCTCAGTATGAAGATTATCTCAAAAGTGATTTGGGAAAATTACTTCTTGTTCGGAAACTGGAAGAAGAAAAATTATATGTTGAAGGGAAACTTATAAATAATTATCTCTTGAAGCTTTTAGCTAAAGACGATGATTTTGAAGTTAAGAGAAGAATTGCTTCAAGTAAAGTTGCTACCGATGATATCTTATGGAGGTATTCAAAAGATAAAGATTGGTCAGTACGCGCCTGTGTAGCTAAAAATCTGAATACATCAATCAGCGTTTTGATGAATCTTGCTAAAGATGAAGATTACTCTGTGAGAGAGGCTGTAGCTAAAAATCCTAATTCAACAAAGGATGTTCTTAAATATTTATATGAAGATGATTTCTGGTATGTTAAAATGGCAGTGGCATTAAATTCAAATGTAACAAACAATATGCTAAGGCATTTAGCAAAAGATTTGGACTGGAACGTAAGAGTCGCTGTAATAGATAGCCCTAAAGTTACACTGAGTATTTTAAAATACCTTATGGTCGATATAGAACCGAAAGTTAAAGCAAAAGTTGCCGAACACCATTTAACTACAAGAGATATGAGAGATATTCTTATGACAGATGAAAATTATATAGTTAAATGTGGTGTTGCCAAAAGTAAGAAGGCAACTATAAAACAACTTATAGAACTGTCAAAAGATGATTTTTGGTTGGTTCGTAGATATGTAGTAGAAAACGAAAAGTGCCCCAATTCAGTTTTGAACAAGTTAATAAAAGACCCAAATATAAAAGTTAGAACAGCAGTAAGAATAAAGTAATAATAAACAACCTCGCATAAATAATGCGGGGTTGTTTTAACGCTATTAAAGTTAAAACATACAATATATTGGAGGGATTATAAATGAAATGTAGAGTATTAAGGAAACGGAGAATGTGAAATATCAGGTCCATATACTTCTTCTCATCAAGCTGTTGACTTGGTAGGTAAAAATTATACTTTGGATTATGTTATAGCTCATAGTGAAGGAGAGGTTGTAGAACTTGTTAAAGACTGTAACGAGAATACATCAGGAGAAGCGAAATATGGAAGTAAAAGAGTAGAAAATATATATGGAAACTATGTGAAAATAAAGCACCCTAATGGTATGTATACATTATATGCGCATTTACAATATGGTTCTGTAGATGTAAATTTAAAAGATAAAGTAAAAAAAGGACAAGTGATAGGCTTTATGGGAAATACAGGGTATTCTTTTGGAGCGCATTTGCACTTTGAGGTAAGAGATGAAAATAATGTAAAAATAGATGCAATTAAGTATATAGATGCGGACTTAGAAGGTAATACGATTAATTATTCAATAGGAAATTATGTTTGTGATTTTGATATGAAAGTAAGAAATGGTCCTGCGCTAAGTTTTTTTGTAAAAAAGGTTAGCGAACTAACTGCTGATGGTAAAAAAAATGCAACAAGCCAGAATTTAAATGCATATGCAGTGTATAAAAAAGGAACGGTATTTACTGCTATGGAAATATTTAAGTCTACAATAGATGTTTGGGCCAAGACTCCAAGCGGGTATATTTGTTTGACTGATAATGAAATGAAGTATTGCTCAAAACTATGAGCGCAAAATTTGACATAAATACTTTACTTTATTAAAAATCTGTGCTATAATGTGTTATGTTAGGAATTATTTTATGATGCAAAACATATGAATTAAGTAGAGCACATAAGGAGGAAATAAAAGGATGGAAACATTTAGCGAAAATAACAGTGTAAAATTAGGAGGAGTTGTGGCTTCTGAATTGGAAGTTAGCCATGAAATATACGGAGAAAAATTTTATAAATTTTTTATGGAAATAGATAGATTAAGTGGAATAAAAGACAAGATTCCAGTTATCATATCTGAAAGATTGATTGATGTAAATAACTTTGAAATTGGAAAAATTATTTTAGTAGATGGTCAATATAGATCATATAATCAAATGTTGGATACGGGAAAAAGTAAACTTATATTATCTGTATTCGTTAAGGAAATAGAAACTGAAGGATTAGATGAAAAAGTAAAAACAATAAATGAACTTGTTTTAATTGGATGTATTTGTAAACCACCAATATATAGAAAAACTCCTTTGGGAAGAGACATAGCAGATATATTAGTTGCAGTAAACAGAGCATATAATAAATCTGATTATATTCCTTGTATTTTGTGGGGAAGAAATGCAAAATTCTGTCAATGTCTAGGAATTGGTACAAATGTTAGACTAGAAGGAAGAATACAAGCAAGAGAATATGAAAAGAAATATGAAGATGGAACTAGTGAAACTAGAGTAGCATATGAAGTTTCTGTATCAAAATTTGAAGAATTCAAAGCTGAAAAAATAGATAATGAATAAAATTAAAAACTTGAAAAGCGAGAGCTTTTTAAGTTTTTTTGCTATTTAAATTGTATATACAAAGTATATGAATTATAATATATAGAGGAATATTTACAGGAGGTTATTATGATTAGTGGTTTTAGAAAATCTGCGATGAATAATATAGTTATATCATCTAGTTTTATTTTTATAGGATTAATGTTAGTATTAAAACCAACTGAAACTATAAATACTATAATATATATTTTAGGGGCTATTTTTATAACTTTTGGTGTAATTCAAATTATTCAATATATAAGACTAGACAGTAAATCTATTAATTTTAGTTTTAATTTATTATATGGCATAATGGGAATAGTAAGCGGCATAGCTATAATTGTATTTGGAGCTGCTGTTGTTTCATTGTTTAGAGTAATAATTGGAATATGGATAATATATAGTGCTGTTGTAAGATTTAATTTAGCAATTTCTTTAAAAAATACTATAAACGATGCTTGGGTTTATGCACTAATATTCTCAATAATTATGTTTTTGTGTGGTTTATTCATTACATTTAATTCTGGGGCTATTTTAAGTACAATAGGCATAATTATGATTGTTTATTCAGTTATTGAGCTAGCACAGAATTATATAGTTTTAAAAAATATAAAAGTGATTGAGAAAAAATAAATAAAAGATTCCTATAGCTAGATTAAACCTAGTTATAGGAATAATTTATTTATTAAAACTTATTGGTTAATCTTCGCCAAGTATTACATCCTACAATACCATCAGCAGAAAGATTATTTGATCTTTGAAAACTTTGTATCGCGGCTTTAGTTCGAGATCCAAAAATTCCATCTAAACTACCGGGATTGTAACCCAAATAAGTTAAAGCATCTTGTAATACAAGAACATAAACCCCTCTAGAGCCTTGTTTTATTAAAGGATATCCCCCAGTAGGACATGCAGGAGTACCTGTTCTTCCGTCTATATGTACCCAGGTTGGTGTTCATTTGGAAAAGTAAATGTATTTTGAACAATATATTTACTTTTATTACAAAATATGGCAAAATATACATGTGTGATTATGTTGTGATATTAAGCAAATGTTTAATAATGTTAATAATAAGGAGGAAATCTATTATGTTATTCGAGACCGATGGAAAAGTTTATAATCCGTTAGGCGGAGGCTCCTATGTTTATCAAGACTCTCTTATTCAGTATATGCACAGCCAATTACGGAAAAAGAAAGTTAAGATTAGTATAGGCGCACAGCCAAATTCCTCACCGCATTTTGGAACACTTGAAGTTTTTTGCTTAGCCTTTGCTTTAGCAAATATGCTTTGCCACTATGATAAAGAGTTACAAGTTTCAGTACTCTTTGAAATGGTTGACACAGCTCCTGCTATTGCACAAAAAATTGGTGATAAGAATTACCAAATAAGCTTGCGTGAAAGTGGGGAAATGAATAAATACATTGATCAGTATAATGAAATACTCGAGCAATTGTCTTCTATTTCCAACATTTCATATCAAGTACGAGGTCAAAGGGAGTTTAATAGACACACAAGTATTCCTGATATTGTTAAAAAGGTAATAAGTCATAGAGATTTATTAGCGCCTATATTGGAACCTAAAAAACATATTATTCGAATTAGATCAGCTTGTCCGATTTGTGGTTTGACTGATAAAAAAGGAATCGAGAATAAGTTTGTTGACAATAAGATGATATGTTTTTGTCCTAAACATGGTGAATTTGAGGTTGACATCGATACTGAAAGTTATAGATTAGAATATAATACCCCTTTAAGAAATTTGATTAGAGGAATAGTATATTCAATTGATAACCAAGATGACAACTTAGATTACGAGTGGATAAGAATTACTGGCGCTGATTATGCAGGCTTTTACCAAGAACAATTGCTATATAAAACTACTGATATATTAGGTTATAGCGTATCGAAATTACCAATGATATTATATGCGTCTTTAGTGACAGATTGGTCTGGAGCAAAACTCTCTAAATCGTTGTATGTGAATGAAGGAGCATATAGATATTTGCCGTCTTATATGATAAACTATGATAATCTAAGAAAAGAAAAAGGTTCTATGGGACTAGCAAAAGTCTATTCGGAAGTTCACAGCTGGTTAGAGGAGTCGTATAAATTATTCAGAAATTATTCTATTTATTATTTTATGGAGGTACTTAAATGATAGATGTTGTTATGAGCATAAAGCCAAAATTTGTTAATCTTATAAAGGCACGGTAAGAAAAATTATGAGTTTAGAAAATATATTCCTAAAAAGGGGATAAATAGATTATGGATTTATACTACTTCGCCAACTTGTGTACTGGAATATGTTGCAGATATAGATAATATAGTTGCATATCCAGAACATGTTATTGGAGAAGGTTTTGGCAATGAGGATTTTAATAATGGATTAAAATTATCAAAATATGCTTATCACATAAAACACCTATATCGATTAAAAGAACCATTAAAATTGGAAAGCCTAAGAGAGGCATATAATTTTACAGCGCCGCAAAGTTATTTTTATTTAGAAAATAACGAAAAGTTAGCTGAAGTTATTTTGAACCAGGACTTAGAAAAAATCTTTTAAATAACAGGAGATGAAAATGTTAATACTATTTCATCTCCTGTTATTGTTATACTTTTTCTATTCGTATAGCTAATATCCTATATTTTTTTTCTTCTTCAATAGAATATATTTTATGAATATTATCCAATTTTTCTTCTAAACTATTAGCAGGGCCACAAATGTTAAAGTCAATATCTTTGAATAAATCTTCAAAAGAATTATATCTTAATAATCCAACAACTTTTACTTTGATAGTTTGTGATAAATCTGTTATTTTTTGAAAAACAATATAATCATTTAGCGTAATTTTTGACCTTTTTTCATCATATAATCTAAGTTCAATTTTTTTAACCCCATTATCAATATTTGTAAAAGGTTTTTCATTTAATTTCATTGTATGTATCATAATAACCACCATCCTAAGAGTTAATATATAACAAATTGGTAAAATAGTCAATTATATTTACCATTATTTTAATTTATGGTAAGCAAGGTGCATTGAAAATAGGAAGTGATTAAAAGCGCTTTTGGGGATATATTTATTTGGAAATAATTGAATTATGTATACTTTTATGGTATAATCTGAGTATCGAAAGTACATATCTAAAAATAATTATTTTAAAGGAAAATAAGATTATGAAAATTAAGAAATTTGCTTTCCCATCATTTGAAGAATGGGTGAAGAAAGGGAATAAAATTCGGGTAGAGCTTGGAGCATATTGTTGTGAGGTTCGTGCTTTTTCTTGGGGGAAAGATGGCACAACATATATGTTAGCGGCTTCATTTGCAGATAGGAATCCACTTAATATATATGCACCACGGATATTTAGTAGACGTTTTGAGGATGGTGGAGATGTTGAAAAACTTAAAGAGTGGTATGAGACAGCTACATTGGAGTTTAATACTTTTTGGCAAAATCATGTAAATTCAACTTATCTTGAGGGGTGTGAAAACAAATGAAAAATCATGAAAAACAGAAAATAATAATCACTACACACGAGCTGGGAAAATATATCATTGAAAAAGGGAAGTGTCCTACACCTATTTATCATGGTAAGGGATATAAAGAGACTAAAAGAAATAAATCAATAAGGTTTTGAGAGGAGATAATATAATATGGCAATTGGTTCTAAGTGTTGGGCTTGTTATTTTGTAGTTACGACAAGTGGAAACAAAAGGTATCTTTAGTATTTATGCTATAATATTTAAAGGTAAACAATTATATTTAAAATGATTATTTTAAAGGAGGCACATCAATATGGATAAGAAACAGCAATTACATGAAAAAGTACTAAATTTTATTTTGTCCTTTGAGGATTCATTTACTATTGAAAAATTGTTTGAAGTTTTAAGAAAAGAAAATATTATGGATGATAAAAACAAAGAACAAATCATGGATATTGTGGATAATCTTCTTGAATCACCTATAGTTGAGCATATTCCGCTTTCAGATAAATATTATGTTATTGAATAATTTATAAAGCAGGAATAGATGTGTCCACACATCGTACGTATAGCTTAAAAGCAAAGCTTTTAACATGTGTCCATAAATTAAAATATGTATCCAATTTTGGGTACATATTTTTTGCACTTTTTTAATCTGTTTTTTAATTTTACCTAGTGCCTTATGACTGTTGAGGAGTGAAGGGATAAATATCATAAGTACAAGTTTTATAAGAATATGATGTATTAGGTGATTTTAGTGGATAATATTGAAGTTAAATATGTGTTTGAAGAAAATGCAGATACTACTTTAGATGACATTCTGATTTCTATACTTAACTCTAAAATTAGGGTGGTCGACTTTGAGAATAAAACTTAATATAATATATTTAAGGGAGTGTTAAGGTGGAATATAAAGTTGGAGCATATGTTAGACTTTCTAGAGATGATGAGATAAAAAAATCAAACTTTTCAGAGAGTATAAATAATCAAAAAGAATATATATTAAAATATATTTCAGATAACAATTTAAATTTAATTAATATCTATGTTGATGATGGCTTCTCCGGTACAAACTTTGATAGACCACGGCTTTAAAAATTTAATGCAAGATATCGAAAGTGGTATTGTTAATATGGTTGTTACAAAAGATTTATCTAGACTTGGTAGAGACCATATTGAAACTGGAAACTTAATTGAAAAAGTCTTCCCTACTCATAATATCCGTTATGTTGCTATAAACGATGGATATGATAGTTTAGATGAGGATTCTTCAGCAAATGATATAGCACCATTTAAAAATGTATTTAATGACATGTATGCTAAAGATATTTCAAAAAAAGTACGTTCAGCACTCTATACAAAACAATTAAATGGAGATTTTTTAGGAACTAATGCTCCTATTGGATATATTAAAGATAAAGAAAACAAACATAAATTAGTTATTGATGAAAACACTGCTTATATTGTTAAAAGAATATATAGAGAGTTTTTAAGTGGTAAACGGTATAAATAGTATATGTAAAGACTTGATAAAAGATAATATTTCTTCTCCTGCAAGTTTAAATAACAATAAAGTTAATACTCTTTGGAACGGGACTACTATTAGAAGAATACTTAAAAATGAAGTATATATTGGAAATACTATTGGACATAAGGTTAAGAAAATAAATTATAAACTAAAGAAACAAATAATGCTAGATAAAGCTGAATGGATAAAAGTAGAAAATACACATGAACCTATTATTTCAAAAGAAGATTTTGAAAAGGCACAAAATATATTAAATATAAGGTCATATACTCCTAAAATACGGAAATGCACACTTGCTTACTGGAATTATATATTGTGAAAATTGTGGCGGGAAATATACGTTTATAAAAGGATATAAAAACAGTAGTTATGCAATATGTAGAAATAGAAAAATATATGGTAATATGATTTGTAACTGTAAGAGTATTAAAGAAGATGTTTTAAATAATGCTGTTATTAACTCTATAAAAGATGTTATTTCTAAATATGCTAATAAAGATTATATATTAAATAATGTAGATAATAAAGCTAATGATAGTTTGAAAAATAGCCTATTAAAAGAGCAAGAAAGTTTAGAATTAAAACTAAGTGAAAATAATAATATAAAATTTAATATGTATAAAGATAAAGTGAATTCTGTTATATCCAAAAAAGACTATACCCTATTTGTAAATAAAATTAATGGAGATATTGAAAGTTATGAAAATAGAATAAAAGATATAAATGAGACTATTGAAAATATAGATAATGATACGAAAAATAAAATTGATATGTTAAGCATTATAAACAAATTCTTTGATACTGATAGCTTTGATAGAAACCATATTTTACAACTAATAGATAAAATAGAAATATGTGCTCACATTGAACAACCTAAAATAAAGATATATTTTAAATTCAAAAATAATTAATTTTACCTTGACTGAAGAACAAATGTTTTGTATAATAATTTTATTATTTTGGAGGTGTTTATAATGAATGATATAGAATTATATAATGAGAGTATATTTGAAAACATCAAACACAAGGACGAAAACGGCAATGAATATTGGGAAGCTAGAGAGCTGCAAACTGTGTTAGAGTATTCACAATGGAGAAGGTTTAATTCTGTTATTGAGAAAGCAATTATTTCTTGCAAACTCAGTGGAATCAATGTTCTGGAACACTTTGCCAACGTTGGCAAAGTGTTAAAGGGCGCTAATAATAGCACTAAAATATTAGATGATTATAAGTTATCTAGATAAGCCTGTTATTTAATAGTTCAAAATGGTGATTCAAGAAAAGAAGTTATTGCGTTAGGACAAACATATTTTGCTATTAAAACAAGAAAGCAAGAGATAACAGAAGAATAATATCGTAAATTATCTGAAGATGAAAAAAGACTTTACACTAGAATAAGTGTAAATAACAAAAAATTATTCTATACTGCTAAAAATGCAGGTGTTAGTAATTTTGGTAAATTTAATAATTATGGATATATGGGACTATATAATGGAGAAACTGCATCAGACATTGCTAAAAGAAAGAAGATAGGTGAAAAAGAAGATATTCTTGATTGGATGGGTTCTACCGAACTTGCTGCTAATTTATTTAGAATTACTCAAACAGAGGATGTTATCGCAAATAAAAAAATTAAAGGAGAAGATAATGCATGTTCTACTCATTATAAAGTTGGCAAAGCTGTAAGAAACGCAATTAAAGAAATCGGTGGTACAATGCCAGAAAAATTACCAACACCTAACAAGTCTGTAAAGGAAATAGAAAATAAGATGAAAAAAGATTTGTTAAAAAATAGTTAATAGAAAATTTAAACTATTTCGGAATATATGCCGAGGTAGTTTTATTTTCCAAAAAAAATACCTACCCAGGTTGGTGTTAAAGATTTTGGCTCAACATATCCAAATATACCAAGATTAATAGCTAAATTTCTTAGTTGGTCTCGTTCGGTATTTGAGGTTCTTTGTGCAATATCCATTGCAAGTCCAGCATAATGCTGAGACATACCTGTATGTCCACCTTGCCAAATCCTTTTAAACACGTATCCTATGTAAATGGGCTTACCCCATCTAGCTCTTAAAGTATTCCATTTTTGCATAAATTGTTTTGTTGTCCATGCAATGTTTGAATTTGAGTTGCTTATAAATTCTCTAACAGTTAAAGTTCCTCCAGTAACATAGGGCATTGGATCGGATAAGGCTCTATCATATGTTTCAATTTTATTTGTATCGTTGTTATATATTAAAATTTTTGGCATAATTTTCTCCTTATAAATTATAAATATATTATAGTTTATTCTTAATGGTACAAAGTGTTAATAAATTGTTGAAAATTAAGTTCTCTTATGATAAATTATACGTATATAATTGGAGGTAATAAATATGGAATTTTCGGATAAAGTAAAAGATGTATCAAAAAAGGTAGGAGATGTAGCAGAAAAGACATATAAAACAGTGGCAGACAAATCAAATCAATTAATACAAAACACAAAATTAAAAATAAAAATAAGCGATATTGAACAAGAAATAGAAATAATGTATAGTGATTTTGGGAAGAGAATTTATGAGAAATTTAAAGCCGGTGAAGAAGTTGATGGCTTTGAAAAAGAATGCAAAAAAATAACAAAAATGTATAAAGAAATAGAAGAACTAGATGCTAAAAGCTTAAATTTAAGAGGGTTAAGAAAGTGCTCTAACTGTATGCAAGCTATTGAAGTAGAAGCAAAATACTGTCCTTCTTGTGGAGAAAAACAAAAAAAGATAAAGGAAGAAAAAGAGGAAAAAGTTCCAGTATCTAAAGTGTGTGTGGTTTGTGGAACAGAGCATCCAGTTGATGTTAATTTCTGTACAAAATGTGGAAATAAATTTTAATAAGAGGAGACATATATGATTTTTTCTAAAATAAAAGAGGCTTTTAGTGGAAAGATTGCAAGTATTTTCAAATCTAATTCTCAAGATATAGATGAAGCAATAGATCAAATCGAGGAGACGTTAATTTTAGCTGATGTTGGAATTACTACATCTACGGAGGTCTGTGATAATTTGCGTAAAAAACTAAAAAAGGAAGATAATATTACAGAAGAAATAGTAAACAATCTTTTAAAGCAAGAACTAATATCTATATTAAATAAGCAAGAATATTTAGATGATGAAGATGTAGATAAAAAAGTAATATTAGTAGTTGGCGTAAATGGTGTGGGAAAAACTACATCAATTGCAAAATTATCTAATATATATAAAAATATGGGCAAAAAAGTTATGCTTGTTGCTGGAGATACATTTAGAGCAGGAGCTAGAGAACAGTTACAAATATGGTCTGAAGTTGCTGGAGTCGAGTGTATTTGTGGCGCAGATAATGCAGACCCCGCTTCAGTAATATTTGATGGCTCTAAACAATTTATTGAAAAGGACTATGATGTTTTAATATGTGATACTGCAGGAAGACTTCATAATAAAAAGAATTTGATGGATGAAATAGAGAAAATAAAAAGAACAATAGATAAAAATATTGAAACTTGCTCTAAAGAAGTACTTATGGTTATAGATGCGACTACTGGACAAAACGCTGTAGAACAAGCAAAAGCGTTTTACGATAAGACAAGTGTTGATGGAATTATATTAACTAAATTAGACTCAACTGCAAAAGGAGGGGTTGTGTTTAGTATTATAAATGAACTGTCTATCCCTATAAAATACATTGGTATTGGAGAAAAAATTGAGGACATTCGTAAGTTTGAACCCAAAGAATTTGTTGAAGGAATAATATAGGTGGCCTTATGAAGTTAATTGTAATGAGGCACGGTGAATGCGAAGGTTTAGATAAAAACATAATTAATGGTTGGGCAGATTATGAGCTTACTCAAAATGGTATTGAGGAGGCTAAAAAGGCAGCTAAAGAGATAGAAAGTAAGTATGGCAAGGTAAATATAGATTTGGCATATACTTCTTATCTTTGTAGGACATATGATACGGCTAAGAATTTGTTAAAAGGATTTGGAAAAATTTGTGTTATTAACCAAGATATTAGGTTAAACGAAAGACATTATGGTTTCTTTCAAGGGATGAAAAGGCAAGACGCGTATAAATACGAGGAATATAATACACTTTCTAATTCAGCAGATAGATTGGATAATAGATTAATTCCTATTACAGAAGAACTTTTTGAATTACAGTTAGAAGAATATTCTAGAAAACTTAATTTAGATAAAGAAAGTTTAAGAAGTGCACTTCCAAAGAGTGAAAGTATACATGATGTAGAAAAAAGACTTAATGAGTTTTTAAAAGAAAAAATATTTATTCCTGAAAACATAGATAAAACTATATTAATAGTAGGTCATGCTAACACTGTAAAACTTATTGTAAAGTATATAGATAAACTAAGTTTTGAAGAAGTTACAAAATTAAAATTTGCAACTTGTGGAATGAGAATATATGATATTAGTTATACTGAAAATGAAATAATTGTAACTGGAATAACAAATATTAATAAAGAATGGAAAATGTAAAACAAATACCACTATTCGTTATATAGTGGTATTTGTTTTTTCATATATTTTGTTTAAAATAACATCTAAATTCTTTTTGGTTTCAGAAGAAAATACGGTAAGGTCTTTTGAAGTGAATAAGAATTTTTGAATATCTTTTATAGCATTTTCTTGTTTTGCATTAGAAATCTTATCTGCTTTATTAAGTACTACTGAAAAATCTTTACCTGAAGCTTCTAACCAATCATACATTTGTCTATCTTCTTTAGACGGTAAGTGACGTATGTCTACTAGTAAAAAAATATGAGAAATACTAGGAGTATTTTCTAAAAAATAATTTGTTAAATTATTTATATTTTGTCTTTCTTTATCTGACATAGTAGAATACCCGTATCCTGGAAGGTCTACTATATAAAATGAATCGTTTACAAAAAAATAATTAATACTTCTTGTTTTCCCTGGAGTATTTCCAACTTTTGCTACATTTTTATTATTAGCTAGTGAATTTATAAAAGAAGATTTTCCAACATTAGATTTTCCGGCGATTGCTATGATTGGAAATCCATCTTTTAATAAATCATTTTTGCTAAATGCGGATTTTATAAATTTAACATTTTTTAAATATTCCATAATCATTCCTACTTTTTCTTTGGAAGAATTTTTGTGGTTCCGCCCATATAAGGAACTAAAGCTTCAGGAATATTAATGCTTCCGTCTTCATTGTAGTTGTTTTCAATAAATGCAATAAGGCCTCTTGGTGTAGCAAGTACAGTGTTATTTAAAGTTGTTAAGAAATAATTTCCTTTATTTTCAGTTCTTGCACGAATTCCTAAACGTCTAGCTTGTGCATCGCCTAATGTTGAACAACTTCCTACTTCAAAATACTTCTTTTGTCTAGGAGACCAAGCTTCTACGTCACAAGATTTTACCTTAAGATCAGCTAAATCACCGCTACAACATTCTAATGTTCTTACAGGTATGTCTAAACTTCTAAAGAACTCTACTGTATAGCTCCACATTTTGTTATACCAATCCATAGCTTCTTCTGGACGACATAGAACTACCATTTCTTGCTTTTCAAATTGGTGTACTCTGTATATTCCTCTTTCTTCTAGGCCGTGAGCGCCAACTTCTTTTCTAAAGCAAGGAGAGTAAGAAGTAAGTGCTAAAGGAAGTTCTTTTTCATCAATTGTTTGTCCTTTAAATTTTCCAATCATTGAGTGTTCGCTTGTACCAATTAAATACAAATCTTCGCCTTCAATTTTATACATCATAGCGCCCATTTCTTCAAAACTCATAACTCCATTTACAACATCACTTCTAATCATAAATGGTGGAACGCAATAGTTAAATCCTTTTGAAATCATGAAATCTCTTGCATAGCTTAGCATAGAAGAGTGAAGTCTAGCAATATCTCCCATTAAGTAATAGAAACCATTTCCACTAGTTCTACCAGCGCTTTCTTTATCTAATCCACAAACTGCATCTAATATATCTGCATGATAAGGAATTTCATATTCTGGAACAACAGGTTCACCAAACTTTTCTATTTCCACATTTTCAGAATCGTCTTTTCCTATAGGGACAGAACTATCTATTATATTTGGTATTGTTAGCATTTTTTCTCTTAAATCTTGTTCTAATTTTACTTGTTCTTCTTCTATATTAACTAGTTTTTTATTTATATTTACAACTTCTTGCTTTTTCTCATTAGCTAACTCTATTTGCTTTTCTTTCATTAAAGCGCCTATAGCACTACTTATGCTATTTCTTGAAGTTCTTAGTTCATCTCCATTTTGTTTTAATTCGCGTATTTTTTTATCTAATTCAATAACTTCGTCTACTAAAACTAATTTTTTTTCTTGAAATTTCTTTTTTATATTATCCTTAACTATTTCAGGATTTTCTCTTATAAATTTTATGTCTAACATAATCTCAACTCCTTAGATGAAATTATTATATTATATAATTCCCATATTTTCAAGCAAAAAACGCTTTAAAATATTTGTATAACAAAACAATATTACATTTTTGTAACAAAATTGTAACAAACGTTAAAATTATTGACGTCTTCTAGCTTTTTATGATAAACTAATGCAAATTAATGTATGATGAGAAAGTGGGTGTAACATGGATTATATAACTAGTAAAGTTTTTGTAATAGCAGTTGGAATATTTGTAACATTATCCATTGTTACAATGGCAATACTTAGCTTTACCAAATTAGGAGAAATATTTAATTTTGTAGAGAATACGGATATATCCATTAGAAACCAATATGATAATATGTATTCTATGTATAATGGTGCTGAGCTAAATACAGTAGGATTACTTAATGCTTTAAGAAGATACGAAGAGGATGATGCTGTAAAGATACGAGTTGTAAACAACAGTTATATTGTAAACATTGACGATGATGATGAAGATACAATTAACAATAAAACTGATATGATAAAAGATATAGAGTCAAAAATAAGAGATGGCATTTTAGATTATCATACGCCATACGTAGTATCAGTTACAGAGGATAGCATGACTGTTAATTTAACATTTACTAAAAAATAAAGGAGGGAACTTATGGAATCACCAGCAAGTGAAGCGTTGATTATAGGAATGAATGTTTTTGTTTTTGTTATAGCATTAACTTGCGGAGTGATGCTAATGACAACAGTATTAAACATGTCAGAAGTTGCAAATGATATAATTAAAGATACCTCTACGTCTTCACTACTTGAGTTATATGGTGAAGGTGAAGAAAGATTATATACAGGGGATGAGTTACTTGCGTTATATCAAAAATATACAGCTGGAACCGTTATTGCAGCTACAGGTGGAACAGTGCCTGGAGGATTTAATACTGCAGGATTACAAAATAAGTATACTTTCTATATAAAACGTGAAGGATATGGAGCTGAAAACTTAGAAAATACAGAAATAACAGAGGAAGATTTAAAAAAGAATTTTAAACTTGAGTATCAAGGAGAAGAAGACTCAAAATTAAAGTATTTATTTAGTGAGGTGACAACATAATTGAGAGATAATATAAGTTTAATATTTGCGGTATTATTTGCAGTTTTTGTATTAATAATTTTGCCACTTATAAGTGTTACATCAAGGCAAGACAGTATTTCTTATAACAAAGTATTAGCTTTAACAACAAATTTTGTAGATGATGTTAGAACAAAAGGGTATTTAACAGAGCAAGATTATACAGAGTATTTAACAAAACTAGCATTAACTTCAAATACGTATAAAGTTGAAATGGAATATCACGAAAAGATGCTTATAAAAAACATAGAAAATACTGATGAATATGTAGAAGACACTATGATTTATTACAATAAATTTATAGTAGATACAATAAATCCAGATGATGGCGACGATACTGATGAAGACGTTTTAAAATTAGCAGTAGATGATGAATTCTATGTTAAGGTATACAATACAAATATTACAACAGCCAGTTTGTTATATAACTTTTTTGCAAGAGTAAGTATTCCAGAGAAAATAATAAATATTGGTTATGGTGGAAAAGTAAGTCACTCTTCAGGTTCAAATTTTATACAAACGAATTTTGAATCTGCATATACACCGATAGTAAGGTTAGATATTGTAAAGGATGATAGGATTAGTGAAGGTATTGACCCAAGGACGGAAACAACCTGGAGTGGTATTGATAACGATTATATATCAACTGAAAGACTTTATTTCAACACAGAAAAAGCAGGGGCAAAGTTAGTTGTTGAATTTACTTTAAGTAGATTTGCTAAAGTGGGAGCCTTCACTATAACTTCGGATATGTTTACTTCTGGAAGGGTTAATAAAGATGATGTCAAGAATCATATTATAAATTATTTAGTCCTTTCTGGAGAATTAAAGGGGTACACAGTGCAGATAGATCCAAACACTATTAAAGTGGAGAGCGATTCTGAAGAAGGACTACAATTAAAAGGAACTATTACAATAACTGGAATAAAATTAGAAGAAGGAATGTATAGAACTAGTTCATTTATTAATGTAAAACCTGGACTTGGTGAGGGAAATACTGGAATAATATCTCCTTCTGTAAGTTCAGAAGAAATAATAATGACAAGACCTCAACCGGGAATATCAATTAGAAGAACTAATGCTTATGCACACGAATTAGATGCTAATGAAAAAGTTGAGTTTGAAGTTTCTGTATCAAATATAGAGAATTTCGCGGGAAAAACAAAAAGATATAAATTAATTTCTGTTAGTACTAATGAGGAAATTATTTCTGTGAACACAAATGATGGAACTATTAATATAATTGATGGTACAGAGGCAATTTTGGGAACTTTGACAGATAGGCAAATAGTTTCTGAAGTTGAGAAGTATACACTTACTCTTACTATAAATAAATTACCTGGTAAATTTGTAGGGCAAGAGTTGAAGTTAGTAATAGAAACAGAACTGTCTGGGAAAACAATAAAAGGTGATTCAGATAAATTTGTATATACAAATGAATTAACACAATACAATATAAAAGGTATAAGTTATGCAGGATATATACATAAAGGAAATAGTTATACAAGTAATTTACCTACTTACACAATAAACCAAGGAGAAGAGTTAAAAATAAAAGCCAAGATAACACTAGATAATGCTATTGAAAATGAAGCAGATAAGCAAAGAGTAAATGATATGGTACTTAATGATTTAATTCTAAAGGACACAACAACATCGTTAGTCGCTAGTACTACAATTTCTATTACTAAAAGTGAAGTTGGAAGCAACTATGTGGAAATTACTTTTTCTATTCCAAATGATAAAGCTGGAACAATTAGTTATTATTTATATAATAAACAAGATGAAAGCGTAAAAGAGGATAGCTTTTCTGTAGAGGTAAAATCTACTATTAGTTATACAATAACCGGTGTAGGATTTAATGGTGGATGTTTTACTAGTTATGGCAATAAAATATCAAATAATGAGTATGAGTTTGAAGAGGCAAACGATAGAAATTATTTAAGTCTAGGAGTGAGATTAAAAATAACACCAGAAGTTATAGATGAATCTGAAGCTCGCGAAGCAATAATTCAGTTAATAAAAGAAGATATAGTTTTGAAAAATATAACAGAAGATAAAACGGTTGAGTTAGATTTTAGTTATAATTATGCGTCTGAAGATAAAGTGAATATTAGTGTAAGTTTGCCAGTAAAAGAAGCGGGAGTAAGAGAATACTATTTATATAGTAAAAAAGACACCAATATAAAAAGTGAAACTGTGAAGGTTACTGTAAAAAATGATGAAACGTCAGTGTATGGAATTACGGGATTCGGTGAAATTACAGATAAGAAATTCTTAGCTTACAATGATGAAGATGATTTTACAGTTAGTTTTAAAATTGATTTTACTAGAGTTGAATATTATAATTTTACTTATGAAGAACGAGATAAATTAATTTATTATATTAGAGATAATTTGAAATTAATAAATTTAGAAGATAATTCGGAAGTTTTAATATATAAATATTCTGATAAGGATGGTAAATTTAATCCTTATTTTAAAACAGATTTGGAAGATATGTATTTAGACATGAGTTGGAAGTATAACCTTCTAACCACTGATTTAACTGGCAGATATAAACTTAAATTAGGAGAGTTTGAAAGCAATGAATTTGATATTAAAGTATTAGAGAATGATTTGCAATACATTGAATTTATTGGTGAAAATTATAAGTATGCGACTATTACTCATTATGATAATGACTGGCAAACTCTAGAGAGCAATATTGGATTTTCACAATTAGCTAACATAAAAATAGCTAATCCAGAAGTAAAAAGTTATAGTAATTCTCAATTAGCTAACTTGTTGAAAAATTATATTAAATATAAAGAGCGCTATTATAATCGTGAGTTTGAGTATGATTATAATTTAGTCGTAACGAAGATAAAAAATACAGAAGACTTATTAAGTGTTAAA
This sequence comes from Clostridia bacterium, assembly GCA_017549425.1. Classification (GTDB taxonomy): domain Bacteria; phylum Bacillota; class Clostridia; order TANB77; family CAG-465; genus UMGS1649. Next base: position 193,174 of record JAFYUV010000017.1, read on the forward strand.
TTGACTTTTAAAATTCAAGGAGAGGAGACTTATCCTCGATATCCAGGGGGAATAACTGTAGAGAATTGCCATCAAGAAGGAAAGGATATCCATATATTGCTTGAAGATAAAGCAATTACTAATTATTACAGCTGCAGTTTATCAAGTAGCTATATTAATTTGTCTGGAATTACTGAAGAAAATCAATATGACTATGATTTTGGAGGGGTATCCCCAACTATGACTATAAGTTGGAAAAAAAATCAAAATTATATAACGGATGGTTACTGTAATTCTGTAAGTGGAGTAGAAGATATATTGAGAGATGGATTGAATATTAGAACATCTGATGGTTTAAAACGCCCTCGTTTATATGTGTGGCCAGAATTTGTTGAAGATATTTCTAACGACAATTATTATAGCTATAAATTTAAAGTGTTTTTCTATCCTTGGGAAACTGAAGAAATATATAGCCTTACAGACTCAGAAACGTATTATTTGTATTTATATGATAAGAAAATATCAAATATAACTGTAAGATACTAAATTTAATTAAAATAAAAGGAGGTAAAAAATGAGATTAACAGATTTAGCAATAGTATTTGTTGTAATAATGTTGCCAATAGTTATTATTGTATACGTTAATACATCATTTGTAGTACGTGCTGAAAGAGAGGAAATGTACTATAAAAATATGATTAACTCTGCAGTAAGTGATGCAACAATTGCAATGAAAAATGTAGAAAATGATGACTATGAAATAGATTATGGTTATTCTGGAATTGTAGATAACAAAGTAAGTGTTAATGCAAATGTTGCTGTTGATACATTTTTTACCTCGTTATATAATAATCTTGGAATAAAAGGCAATAAAGGTTCTGAAGACTCTTTTAAATCATATATCCCGGCCTTAGCTATAATAGATTATGATGGAATATATATATATTCAGCAGAAGAATATGATGGGGTTCCTGTGTATACAATAAAACCTAAAAAGTATTTTACCTATACATATTACATAGAAAAAACAACAAGTGGCTATACAACAAATTATGAAATAAAACCATATACTAAAGAAGTTGACTCTAATAAAATAAATGCTAATTTGATATATCAAGTAACTTTTACTCAAGATGACTATGTTTTCTTAAAGGTGTATAACATAGACGAAACGTATAATATAGTTAGAGAAATTAGTACTCCAGATAGTATTACTTATAATAATGAAGTGATAGTGGATTATACTAAAGCTTTTTATTTAGAAGATAGTGATAATAACAACTGGCTTTTGGGTGATGTTTATACTTTGAGTAGATTTGGTGGTGCTATGTTATCTACTGATGCAGATAAGTTGCTTTATGGAGAATATGATGAGTCTGGAGAGTTAGTAAAAGATGGAATAGTTCAACATTTAGCGAAACAAAGGAGAGAGACTATAGCTAAAATTTGCATGGAAGAAGTTTCTTACGCGGTTAATGCTCACAACTTTTTTGCTAAAAAAGCTGGTATAAGGTATGTGTTTAATTTTAGTGTGAATTCAGATTCAGACTGGTATGAAACGGTAGATGGAATTGGAATATTAGCTATAGCTCAAGGAATTTCTCTTGGTAATAGATATTTAAATTACAATGCATATAGTGTATCGGATTTGTCTAACGCTAAAAAATATTATTTATCTGATTCGTATATGGTGGAGGATGAGTCTGGAAATATTAATAAACAACCATATAAAATGTATCACGCATCGTCAGAGTGTGGCATTTATCAGATTTATTTAGAAGCTTTAAAGAGCGGAACGAAAGGACCTTTGAGTCCAGGCTTTTTGTACAACAAAGAAGAGGCTGCGGCTAATGGTTTTAATGCATGCTATTTGTGTAGACCATAGTGAAAATTAATAAAAAAAGTTGCGTACAAATATGAAAAGTATGCAACTTTTTTATTGTATTTTTAGCATTAAAAATAAATGCAAAATGTTGAAAAATAGCTTGTTTTTTCGTTGACACTATAATTTATTTGCTATATAATAAAGCTGAATAATTATGTTATTTGGGGGGATAATGTGAAACAAACGAAAGTGAAAAAAAACTTAGGAAAAGTTAAGAAAACAGTTAATACTAAAGTTAGTAAAAAAACAGTTAAAAAGAAGGTTAAAAAAGTAAAGATTACAGAAAAATTAAATAAGAAAGATTTAATTTTTTTAGGTATAATTGTAGCAACAATAGCAGTTATAATTCTATCTGTTGTAATAATTAGAAACGTATATTTAAATAACAAGTATAAAAAATATACTTTGAAAATGGAAGTATATGGTTTTTCTAACCTTTATGACAATCAAGAAATAAAAAGGGCAGATAAGATAAATAGTGAAGAAGCTGCTAAAATGGTTCTAGGTGTTGTTTTAAACAAGACAGATAAGAATTATGCATATAATGCTATGTGGAATTTAGAAGCTAACTATTACGAAGGAAACGAAGGTTGGATAAAACTTGCAAAATACTACGATATATATACTGTAAATACTGAAAAACAAAAAGAAGTTTCTAAAGTAGAAGTAGCTATAATGCTAACACAAGCTATTGAACAGCTATTAAATAAAAATATAGAAATAACTGATGAAGTTAGCAAAAAATGGGTAAAACTATATGGAGAAGAAAATGCAACATACATTAACAAAGCTATTAGTATAGGTATACTAGAAAATAAAAGAGGAGATTTAAAAGAAGACGCTAGCGTAAATAAAGGCGAATTAGAAAAAATGTTAATAACAGTTGCTGAAGATTTTGGTACTGTTTACTTTAAAAACCAAACTTCAATTATATACGATAAAACAGATAGGGCAAATATTGTAACAGATAAAGAGAATCTACCAGAGAATTCAGAGATTTATCCATATGTTATAGATAGTATAGAAAAGGAAATATATGAGATAACAACAGACAATATGACTTCTTCAATTAGTGAAGATCCAAATAAAGTGTATAGCATATTTAAGGATAATTATGCTTCTACAGATTTTAATATAACTAGATACTTTAATGAAATTTTAAATATAGATTATACAAAAATAGATGAAAAACAATTTGCAAATAATTTGGCGGAATACTTTGTGTATGCAATAGATGTAAACGATGGGCAATACAGAAAGCAAATTGAAGAGTATGTAAAATATGTGAAGGCAAATAAAATTACTTTAAAAGGTAGTGCAACTCCATTATTACCAATCGTATATTCAAATGGAATGTATCACTTTTTAAGGACAAAAATAGACTTTGAAATTATAAGTTCAGATACGCAAGATAATTTGTTGCTATTTGATAAAAATACAACTTATACAGGAAAAACGATTTCAGTTTATGTAGATGTACCGGTTTCTCCAACGCTTACATCGAAAACTTTACGTATACTAAATGGAGTAAGTTTAATGGATTATATAGTAAAAAATGATGGGAATGTTGAGGTGAAATAATGAAGAAGAAATTGTTATTACTAATATTTACAATATTTACTTTTGTAAATATATTCAACATACATCAATTAAATGCGGTGGGAATAGTATACCAAGGTATTGCTAATTATGAGTCTGGGGCTCCAACAATTTTATATAGAACATCAGCAAAACCTTCAACAGAAAATATAATAATGTTGAAGAACAGAGGAGTTGCATATAACACTTGGGATTATTCAAACATTAATATAAAGGTTGCTTCTACACCGAAAACATATGAAGCTAGATATTTGATATTCACTAAGAATACTATTGGAGATTATAGTAATGCTACCACTACAAAAGGTTCTAATGCTGGGTATGGATATCTACAATATAGCGGAGATTTGGGACTAAAGGAAGATAAAAATTTAGGAGAATTTTTTCAAGATAATGGAGAGACAATAGTTCTAAAATCTTCTGAGGGAACTGTTAAATATATAGACAAAAATGAAGACATAGATAAATGGTTATTTGATTATTCATCTATAACTAATAATAACTATACTGTTGTATCCTATGATTCATCAAAGTGGAATGACTATTTAGAAAATATATATGGATATGGAACAGAAGAACCATTGAATTCATTTGTGAACGTATTTAAAGATGGAAGTCTAATTAAATGGACTTCAATAGCAAATAATAATATTAACAATAACTGGGTATATACCAAAAATATAACTGGCAAAACATTACCAGGAGTACCATATACAGAATATAGAATGATGTTGTTTAATCCGTCTGTAGTTGGCAATACAAGTAGCGTATTAGAAAATTCGGTTTATGTAGCAGATATGATTTTAGACAAAAACGTAACAGCAGATTTACTTAGTTTAGGAAAGAAAGAAGTGCTTGTAAGCACATTATCTCAAACTTTGACAGATCAAGGAGAGGCTTGGCTTGTTACTCCAGGAAGCTTTTTACATGGCTTAACAGCAAATTATACAAGTTATAACTGGTCAAATATGACTAGAGGAGTAGATGCTGATAACGATCCTTTTGCGCTAGGTGCTGGTCTTAACTTATGGGATAATACTTTACAACTTCCAACAGGAGGAACAACTAATAGTGGTAAAAAGACAATAGTAGTGAATCATATAAATGCAGATGGGTACGGAAATATTGACAGGACAGATTATTATTCAGTATATATAACAGAAAATGGAATATCTATTTTGTCTGATTCTAATACAAAAATAATTGAAGACTCTAAGTACCATGAAATGTATTCTTTTTCTCCTGAAATACAATCTCTTACTATAAAGACTCTTAAACAATTAGATAGTTCTAAAAATTGGTATGATGAATACAACAAGATATTAAAAAGTGGAGAATATGACGTTCTTGGCTGGCAAAGATATTCAACAAACGATGAAGATGAATTTATTAATTTTATGTATGGAAGTTCTAGCCTTAGCAATTTGCATAAAACAGAAAATGTGGTTGTAAAAGGAAATGATATAGAAGATAAATATATATGTATTAATATTTTTTATAAAGCTAAGGAAGCAGAACCTAAAGTAGAAAATTATACTCTTATCGAAAGACACGTTCTTGTAGATAATAATTTAAATGAAAAACAAATTTTAAAAACAATAGCTTATACGTTAGCATCAAATTCCACGAAGACTCTAAGCAAATTAAATAATAGTTATAAATATATTGGTTATGAAGTCAAAGGTGACAGTGGAAATTATTATAGTAATACTATAAGTTATACATGGAATTCAGCTGAAGGAAATGTAACGGTTACATTTAAGTATAAAGAAAATGAGATTGTTATAAACCAAAAAAACATTCCAGATTTAAATTTAAATGGATATCTAGAAATTCATTCAGCATTAGGTTTTAACAAAACGTGTGATGATATAGAATCTGTTCCGGGCAATGCTATAGATGGAAGTAATGACATAGAAATAGGTATAACTGGTATTCCGTCATATATATTAGGTGGAGTTGAAGTTAAAGATGTTACAAGAAGTGGGACATTAACATATAAAATAAATATGAATTTTGCTAATAAAACTACCACATGGACTATTGAAGTACCTTACACTGCTTCAAGGATAGCTATTGAAAACATATTGATTTATAGGTTATCAAATCCTACAATATATAACACAGATAAAGGATATGATACTTCTGGAAGTTCAGTTTTCGATTGGACTAGTAAGACTATAACAAACCCAAATAGCTTAACATATAATAAAAAATCTGGAAGTAACGATGCTAAATATATGGTTTATAGCCCAAGCGCTATTTATAATTATTATTATAATTATAATAATAAAGAGGCTCATAGAGTGAGCCCTAGATATTATAAAACTTGGTCAGATGGCTATTTTTATGATAATTGGACAGATGGTTTTGGGAATGCTTATACATATTATCTACCTGAAATTGATATAACAGTTGATGGTAATACTTTAAGCGAATACAGCTATATTGAAAATTTGTTCAATAACAATAATAAAACTGTTAGCATAAATATAGATTTGTTAAATACAAATGTATATGAAGCGATAGACTTTAATGAAGATAATTATTTAGATGAAGATGATCTTACAGAAATAGCTGACGGGTATGATATAAATTGGTATACAAAAGTTAATGGTGTTAATGATTTAATTGATATTTTAGATGCTGCTATAAATGCTTTGCATAATGCGTGGGATGCTCTAGATGATGCTGATAGAGCTTTAGAACAAGCAGAAGCTAACAGAATAGCTAAACCCAATAAGCCAACTGAGCCTACTGAAAGTGACTATGATATAGATGATTATAGAGCAGAACTACAAAGAAATGCTTTTGAAAAAGTGTATTATTATTTTAACAATGGGAAAAAAAATAGTACAATGTCTAAAGAAGAATTTGATGTCTATTATAATCATTATGATGAAACAGAAACTGATGGATTCAAGTTAAATCAGACAAGTTTAGAAGAAACGTGGTCAGACCTAAAAACTAAGTTGAACAGTAAAAATTATAGCAGTTATGATTTTTTAAGATTTAATTATGATGCTGATGGTTTTATTCAGATAACAGGCTATCCTAATTCTAATGGTGGTACATATGAAGATAATTGTAAACCATATTATAATTGTTTAGATAGAGTTGAATATGAATATATAAAAAATACTAGTATATATACGGCAAAGTACAATGATACCGAAAGCTGGTCAGCTGTAAGTTCGAGCAAGTACGCAGATGACCATAAAAAGTATGTTAATGCAAAAGAGAAATATGACACTGCTTTGAGAGAGTGGGAAAAAGAGGATGAAGCCTACAGAAGCCAATTGGAATTATATGATGAATATGAAGAAGCGTATACAATAGCAAATACTAATTATCAAACTGCATTAAATACATATAATTCTGAACTAGAAGCATATAATACTGCTTTAAATAAACTACAATCATTAGCGAAAAGAGAAAATTATGCTCGTGAGTATTATGATGAAGCTGTAGCTTTGCAAGAAACATATAATACATATTCTAAGAAAACAGCAAAGCAAATGGCAGAAATTTTTAATTTACAAATTTATTTAGAGTCTACTAATGATGATGCAAGAGTAGGAAGTAATGATATATATAATAAGAGCAGTTTTGATATGTCTAAGAATGGTACATTTACTATTTCTGACTTATTAGCACCATATGGAACAAAAGTATCAGAAGGAGAAGTTAAAGTTGAAACAGATTATCCTAGAGTAAATAAGACGCTATATACTGATGGATTTGATTTTATGAGTTATATATCATCATATGAAAATAATGAATTTGAAATACCAAAAACCAAATTAAACGGAGAGAGAATATTAGCTGGATATATAAAATATAAAATCGATACTTCATCAGATGTAGGTGTTGGACAAGATTTTAATGATAATGTATATTATGATAGTAGTAGAGCAAAACAAAATGTATTTAAAGTAAATAGTAATAGAATAATTGAAAAAAACTACGGAGCTTCTAAAAACAATAGTCAGAAATTTAATATCTACACTCCTTTAGTAGTTGCAGCTGATGTGGAATTAGAACAAGATGTTGTTGATCAGACAGTTAATAATCCATATAGTACAACTGATGTTATACAAGCTAACTCAGCATTTACTATTAATTTCAAAACAAATTATAAAGATGTTAACAGAGATAATGTATACGGAGTTAACAAAAATACATATGCAGACTTTACTTCAAGGTATAAATCAAGATATTATATTAGATTTGACTTTGATGTAAATAACGTTAAATATATAAATGAATATGGTTCAATGCAAACATCTGCATATGTTGCTAAGAATATATGGATTGGACCTATATACGGAGATAATATAACAGCTGTACCATATTTTAGTACTTCAGCAGATGAATCTTTCGGAGAAAATGCAAATAGCTATTATATAATAGCAGTTGCAGTAAATGCTAGAGAAAGTTGGACAAAGTTATTAAAAGACTACTTAACAGGCGATAAAACTTTAGAAAACATTGTTAGTGAGGGTAACGTTTCTAAAATAGGAGATATAACTAATGTTTGTGGTAATGAACCTGGGGACATAAGCTATTATGCAGATTATGAAGGGAAACTGGCTATAATAAATAGAATGTACGATTTTAGAGTTACAGACGTAGCAGATGTAAACTGGAAAAATGTGTTTAGAGAAAATTCTTCTGGTTCGTATGTAAACCAACATTCAGGGTTAGCATATTATGCGGGTCTTACAAAATGGAATACAGTAAATACATATAAATATAATGAGATTGTTGGAAGAACAGAAGAAGAAATTGGTAGTGGTTCTGTACTTAGAATATTACCAGTAGGGCCATATAAAAATACTAGCTCTACATATATAAGTGCTCCAAGACTTGGCTATAAATTTAGTTTTGATTTTAAAGTGACAGGTGCTACAAATAATAATAAATATGTAGTTATAACACCATCGTTCTATTATATTTCTAAAGATGGAAAAACATTTATAGAAAATATTGATTTATATTACAAAAATAGTGATGGAAAATACGTTAAGATTGGTTCGTCTAGTGATAAATATAATATACAGTTTATTCCTAATGACGGATACAGGGCTTTAATCAAAACAGAGGAAAGAAACTTATCTAATAAATCTATAAGCATAGGAAGTCTAAGTAAATTAATATTAAACTTTAAAGAAGTTTCAACTTATTCAGGATATAGTTCTTCTATTACATATTACGGAGAATATAAATTGCCAAACTCAACGATTGCTATAAGAAGTGGTGGAAATATAAATAATCCGTTAAAAGATGGATATATTGGAGTTAGATTTGATATATTGGCTAATGAAGCTAATAATGGTAGCGATTCTACAACTTTAAGATATGGTAAAGATGCCTTAAATGATAGGCCTAACACTAGCCAATGGGATTTTGAAGGTTATTTAGGAATAACAGATCAAGGTTCAAGTTATTCAACAACATTAAGACTGGAAAAAGGGACTTGGAGTATAGATAATGATACGTATAACAAGATAAAAGGCACAGTTATACTTTATGACTTAGACCATAGAGCTTCTAATGACTTTAACTAAAATTAAGTGATTCAAGTTTTTACTTGAGTCACTTTTTATATTCTTAAATTCTTGACATATAATATTAGAAAATATATAATTTATTAAGGAAAAGTGTATAAGGTGAACAAATGAAAGTATGGATTAAATTAATAGTTATAGTTTTATCTTGCCTGCTTTTAGTAGGAGGAGTTTACGTTTGGAAATTTGGTTTTCCAGAGTTTGAAAATAAAGAAGAAAAGTTTTTAAATAATTTAGTACAAGATATTAATGAAAATTATAAATTTATTAACTTTAATGTAGATAAAACTTATGAATATTCTGCTAAATTAGATGGTAATAATGTTGTGTTTGAAAAGTCTTTGCGTTCAGATAAATTAGTAGAGCAATCAATAGTATTTGAATATGCCAAAAACACTATTAATACAGCAATTGAAGATGCTAAGGTAGATTCTACTTTTTCAGATATTGCAATCACTTGTGTTTTTGAAGCAGTTGCGAGCATTAATGGTTACGAAAAGGAAAATGCCAGTTATTCTTTAATCGCGGATATTATTGATGAAAAGACTTTGGAAAAAGATGGATATACAAAAACAAATCAACATGGCGTTACTAGATTTTGGGTTTACACAAATAAAGATTTAAATTTAGCTAACAAACAAGATGTATATATTAAGCCAGAGGATTTAGATCATTTTTCAGATATATTAGATGATAGATTACAATATAAACTTATTGAAAAACCAGGAATTGTTTTTGAAAAAAATGTAAGTTATGGTCAAAATTTGGTGTTTGTAATTTATGAAAAAGATGGATTGACTCAAAGGACGTATAAGTCTATGTTATCTATGTTAGATGTAGTTGTAGATAATCCAAAAATAACTGATTATATTAAGGAAAATTATCCCATAATAACAAGAGCTGGGACATTAAGTTTAGATGGAATAACAATATCTCTTAATGAAAAATTAGGAGAAGGAAATGTTCATTATTACCAAAATCCTGGTAATTACGAATATATGTTATTTAGAATAAATATAGATAAAATAAAAAAATAAAGGAAGTGAACTAAAGTGTTAGATGTAAAAAAAACGATGTTAAATATTTTAGGACTTGTTGCAATTTGCGCAGTAGTTATAGGAGTGGTGATACTAGGAGTACAATTTTGGCCGTTTCTAATTGCTATAGTTTTTGCAATAATTCTTGAAAGAACTATTAATTTTATAGTAAAAAAATCTAAAGCTTCAAGAAAATTTGTTGGAACAATAATGGTGGTTCTTGTTTATTTATTAATAGGAGTATTAGTTTATGTTATAGCTTCTAGTCTAATAAAAGAAGCGATTTCGTTTAGTACTACAATACCAACAATGCTAGAAGAGTTAAAGTTAAAATATAATAATATATATAACGATTTGTTAAAATTATTAAATAATTTACCTTCAACAGTAACTTCAAGTTTATATGATATAGGGTTAAAAGTTATTTCAAAAGGTGCTGAGATAGTAACAAATGGAATAAACGGTATAGTGAATTTTGTGTTATTTTTCCCTAATATTATTATTTATGTAATTATAACATTCCTAGCAACACTATTTTTAGTTACAGATAGAAGAACTATTTCAAGAAGTATACAAGAAATATTTCCGACAAAATTAGTAAAGAAAATATCTGCAGTAGTAGTAGCTTGTTTTAGTTCACTAGGAAAGTATTTAAAGGCACAACTTATAATGATATGTATAACATTTATGGAGTTATTTATAGCATTCTTAATTTTAGATATGGAATATCCATTACTTCTTGCAACCTTAATTGCTATAATTGACGCTTTGCCTATACTTGGAACGGGAACAATATTACTTCCTTGGGCTGTATATTCAGCAATAACAGGCAATATTGGTTTTGGAATAGCATTGCTTGTAACTTATTTAGTAATAACAGTAGTAAGACAATTAGTAGAGCCTAGAATAGTAAGCTCAAAATTAGGGGTGCATCCTTTTGTTACTTTAGTTGTAATGTATATAGGTTTTAAAATATTCGGCTTAATAGGGCTAATAATAGGACCTGTTATGATGATAATCTTTAAAAATGTATTTGCAATAATGTTTGAAGCTGGATACTTAAAGAAAATATTCGTATATAAAAAAGAAGTGAAGAATATTAAGTAGAATATAGAGAAAGTTGTGAATGAAGTGAAACGCATATTGTTTACTTTATTCATAGCTTTCTATTATATATGTCTTATTTTATAAAAAAGTTATTTCTTATATGAGAAATAACTTTTTGAAAAACTCAAATTATTTCTTATATAAGAAATAATTTGACATATATATTGTGAAATGTTATAATTAATTTAGGTGATTAAAATGTTAAAAAGAGAATTTTATATATCAAGAATAAGAGGATTTTATGATAGTGATATTGTGAAGATTTTAGTCGGAATAAGAAGATGTGGCAAATCTGTTATTTTGAAACAAATAATGGATGAATTAAGAGAAAAAAATATAGATAAAGAACATATTATATATATAAATTTTGAGTTTATAGAGTATGAAGATTTGCAAGATTATAAAAAATTAAATAAATATATAAAAGAAAAAGTAATAGATGATAATAAATACTATATTTTTTTAGATGAAATTCAAAAAGTAGATAAATTTGAAGAAGTAGTCAACTCTTTAAGAGCATCTATAAATAATATTAGTATATTCATTACGGGCTCAAATAGCAAGTTATTATCAGATGAATTATCTACAGTATTATCAGGAAGATATGTTTTATTTAATATTTATCCATTAAGTTATAAAGAGTTTATAGAATTAACAGGAAAGGACTCAAGAGCTGAAGAAAGTTTTTGGGATTTCGTTAAATGGGGGGGGTTGCCTAATAGAACTCAGTTTATTGATGAAAGTAATATAAAGGACTATTTACACAGTGTATTTGATTCTATCATATTAAGAGATGTTGTAGAGAGATTAGGATTAAAAGATACAATTTTGTTTGATTTATTATTACAATATATTGTAGATACAACAGGACGAGAATTTTCTGCTGAAAATGTTATAAAATTTTTAAAAAGTGAGGGTAAGAAAGTTTCTACGGAAACAATATATGTATATTTAGATGCTTTATGCAAAGCTTTAATGATAAAAAAAATATATAGATACGATATTCATGGTAAGGCTTTATTAAAAACTTTAAATAAATATTATATGACTGATTTGGGAATTGCACAAATAAAGAATAATGATTTTGAAATAAATAAAAGTTTTGCTTTAGAAAATATAGTTTATAATGAGTTATTAATTAGGGGATATGAAGTATATATTGGTAAAATAAAGGATGGAAAAATTGATTTTATAGCAACAAAATCAGGAGAAAAATTATATTTTCAAGTGGCATATTTATTAGGAAACACAAAAACAGAAGAAAGAGAATTTAAAGTGTTTAATGAAATAAATGATAATTATCCTAAATATGTCCTTTCATTAGATAAAACAGATTTTTCTCAGAACGGAATAATTCATAAAAATTTAATAGATTGGTTAATAGAAGAATAGAAATAAATAATCAATTCTTTATAAAAAAAGTGAAACAAAGTGCAAGAAAATGGGCAAAAATGTTTCACTTTTTTGCTTTTCACATACAAAATAAAAATATGTGAAATTGTACATAATATTGACAATAGTAAAAACATATAATATAATTATCACCAGGTAATAATTATGGGAGGGAATATGTTAAAAGTAGGAGAATTGAAAACATTAAAAGATATAATAATAAAGAAATGTGACGAATTTGCATCAAACGTTGCTTTCTTGGAAAAAGACAAAAAAACAAAGAAATTTGAAGAAATAACTTACGATAAACTTAAAGAAGATACCGTAGCTTTAGCTACAGCACTTGTTTCAAAATATAAATTGAAAGATAAAAAAGTGGCTGTAATAGGCGAAAATAGCTATAAATGGTATGTATCATATTTAGCTGTAACTACAGGCGTTGGTACTATTGTTCCGTTAGATAAAGAATTACCGGCTAACGAAATTGAAAATTTACTTAATAGGTCAAAAGCTGGCTGTATAATATATTCTTCTAAAAAAGAAGATGTAATATTTGAAATTAAGAAAAAAGTTAGTAAAGATATTATATTTATAAACATGGATAAAGAAAAAAGTGATGATGAATCTTTAGCCTTTATTAAAGTAATAGAAGAAGGTAAAAAATGTATAGCAGACGGAGATACTTCATATATAGATTATGAGTATTCAGATAAGGATTTTAGAATATTGTTATTTACATCTGGAACAACAGCACAATCTAAAGGAGTTATGCTATGTCATAGAAACGTAATAGCTAATTTAGAAGGAGCACCTAATCTTTTGAAAGTATATCCTAAAGATAGATTCTTTTCAGTGCTGCCAATGCATCATATTTATGAAAGTATAGTAGGAACAATGTATCCTTTAGTAAACGGAGCATCTGTAGCTATTTGTACTGGGCTTAAATATGTGTCTCAAGAATTACAGGAAACAAAACCTAGTATTATAGTGGGGGTGCCGCTTCTTTTAGAGCATATGTGTAGCAAAATAGCTAAAACTATAAAAGCTCAAGGTAAAGAAGCATTAGTTCAAAAAATGACAAAACTTACAAATAGTTTAGGCGCTGTAGGATACAAATTAAAGAAAGTAATATTTAAACAAGTGCATCAAGGCTTAGGTGGAAATTTAAGGACAGTATTAGTTTCTGCGGCACCTGTACCCAAAGAATTAATAGATAATTTTGAAGGTTTTGGAATTAATGTTCTTCAAGGTTATGGTTTAAGTGAAACGGCGCCGGTTGTAGCTGGAACGCCCGAAAAAAATAGAGTCGCTGGAACTGTAGGGAAAGCATCAAACTGCGAGATTAAACTAGATAATATAGACGAAAAAGGCATAGGAGAAATTATAGTTAAAGGACCAAATGTAATGCTTGGATATTATGATGACGAAGAATCTACTCATGAAGTTATAGTAGATGGTTGGTTCCATACAGGAGATTTAGGACGTTTGGATGATAAAGGAAATTTAATAATTACAGGAAGATGTAAAAGTGTTATTGTTACACCTAACGGAAAAAATATATTCCCTGAAGAAATTGAAGACGAAATTAATAAATTTCCTGAAATAAAAGAGTGCTTAGTTTATGGCGAGGAAAAAGACGATGACACTGTAATTTCTGCAGTTGTTACTTTAGATGATGAATATTTAAAAGAAAAATACGGCAAAGATGTTCCTGAAATGTCTAAAATCAAAGAAATAATCTGGGAAAAAATAAAAGAGTTAAATAAAAAAATGGTATCGTATAAAGCTGTTAAAAACGTTAAGATTAGAACAACAGACTTTGTAAAAACTACAACTATGAAAATCAAGAGGTTTTTAGACAGCAATAAAAAGGGAGAGTAATTGGTATATGGGTAAAAGAGTAATTTCTAAAAATTTAAAAACAATAAGAGATTCTTTTGATATTACAACAAAAGAAAATAAAGATAAAGTTGCGTTCTTAGAAAAAAGACCAAGACAAAAAGAATTTAGAGAAATAACATATAATGAATTTAGACAAAATGTAACTAGTATAGGAGCTGCTTTAATTGAAAAATTAAAATTAAAAGATGAAAAAATAGCTATAATAGGAGAAAATAGTTATGAGTGGGCTGCTTCATACTATTCCGTTGTTTGTGGAACTGGTATAGTAGTGCCTTTAGATAAGGAGCTACCGGCAAGAGAAGTAGTAAATTTAGTTAATCGTTCAAAAGCAAAAGCAATATTCTATTCTTCTAGAAAAAGAGATTTAATAAATAGTATAAGAGAAGAAGTAAAAGATTTAAAATATTTTATAGAACTATATCCTGAGGAAGTAAAGGAAGAGAATAATTTCAAAGGAGAAAACGATTATACTTTTGACGAACTTGTGAAAATTGGTAGTGATTATAATGAAGAAGTTTTAATGAGCGTACCAATAAATCCAGAAGAATTTAAAATATTATTATTTACATCAGGAACAACAGCAGAGTCTAAGGGTGTTATGCTTACAAATAAGAATATTATTGAAAATATAGAAGCGGCTATATCTGAAGTTTCACTATACGATGATGATAGATTCTTTTCAGTACTACCACTACATCATTCGTATGAATCTACAGTTGGTATGATGATTCCTGTTTATTGTGGCTTATCTATTGGATATGCTGGAGGGTTAAAAACAATAGCAAATGATTTAAAAGAAATTAAACCGACAGTAATGTTAGCGGTTCCTGCTCTTTTAGAAAGCTTAATAAAGAAAATAAACAAAGAAATAGATAAAAAAGGAAAAACTAAATTAGTTAATTTAGTAATAAGAGTAACTGATATATTAGGAATGCTTGGAACAGATATGAAAAAAACATTATTAAAAGATATATACGCAAGTTTAGGTGGGAAAATTAGATTAATAGTTTCTGCTGCGGCTCCTATAGATCCAGAAGTAGGAAAAAGGATAGAGGGCTTTGGCATAATGTTTTTACAAGGTTATGGGTTGACGGAAACATCTCCTTTAGCAACAATTGTACCCGACACGGATAGAAGATTAGGCTCTGTTGGAAAGCCTGGGAAATGTTGTGTCGTAAAAATACATGAACCTAATGAAGAAGGAATTGGCGAGGTTTGGATTAAAGGTACAAATGTAACAGAAGGCTATTATGAAAATGAAGAAGAGACTAAAAAATCTATAACAGATGGATGGTTCCATTCTGGAGACTTGGGATATATAGACAAAGATGGCTTCTTGTATTTAACCGGTAGGTCAAAAAATTTAATTATTACTGGAAATGGTAAGAATGTTTATCCTGAAGAAATAGAAAATTTAATTAATAAAATAGGTCTTGTTAATGAATCTTTAGTTTATGCAGTGCCAGACCCAAAAGATAAAAATGAGCAAATAATTGCTGTTAAAGTTACATTGGATGAAGTATACCTAAAAGAAAAATATGGTGAAAATAGGCCAACTGATGAAGAAATTCAAGATATAATATGGCAAGAAATAAAAGAGGTAAATCGCACTTTGGCGCCATATAAATGGGTAAAACAGTTGATTGTGAAAAAAGAAGACTTTGTAAAAACTACAACAATGAAAATTAAAAGATATGAAGAGTTGAAGAAAGAAAATTAACTTGAGGAATCCATCAAATATATAATTAAGAATTAAAATTATATATCTGATGGATTCTATTTATATTATATGAGTAGAATATAAAGATATACATAAAAATATATGTATTTTGTAGATTTTTTTATTTTTTGTGATATAATATTTTTGTATAATTTTGGAGGTACGGTTATGAAAAAATTCTTAAGAACAATGATTATAATATTTTCTTTAATAGTGGTAGCAGTGAGTGCTGTTTCTTTATGCTTGATAACAGATTTAATAGATATAACTTCTGTAGCAAAAGTTGTTGGATTTTTAGGGGCTAATGAAGTAAGAGTTATAATTTCTTTTGTAGTGTTTATTTTGTTAGGCGTTTTAGGATTAGTTTGTATAGTAGCAAGTGACACTTTAACTTCAGATATTAAAGGTGGAGTTGAACTTTCTTTGGATGTTGGAAATGTTCATATTTCTAATCAAACATTTGAAAATATTGTTTTAAATGTAGCTAAAAAATATGGTAGCTTAAAAACTAATAGAGTTGCTGTTAAAATGACTGAAAATGGAATCTTAGTAGACGTTTATGCATACGTATTGCAAGATACAGTTATTTCAGATATAACTGAAAAATTGCAAAAAGATATAAAAGAAACTGTTTTAAAACAAACAACAGTTGAAGTAAATAATGTAAATGTAAAAGTAAAAGGAATATATGAATTAAACGAACCTAAAAACTAGGAGTGATTAAATGAAAAAAAGTAGTTTTTTAGATTTTGTTATAAAAAATAGATATGTAATCATTTGCGTGTCGGTGGTTCTTATTGTTGCATTTTTAGGCTGGATACCTAAACTTATAGAAATAGGAGTAACTGTTGGATTAGTTCTTTTAGCTATTTATCTTGGAAAAAGAATACAGGAAGATGAGAATTATATATCTAGAACTATTGAAAAAAGGACAAATGAATTTGAACAAAAAAAGGATAATGAGAAAGAATAAGGTGCAAATATGAGTAGAAGAAAAGCAAGAGATGTGGCGTTTAAATATGTTTATGCTATGTCTTATGGGCAAGAGAAAACAGAGAATATTGTAAATAGTATACTTACTTCTTATGAAGAAGATTTACCAGAATTAGAAGCTGATGAAAGAGAGTTCTTTGATGTAGTAAGTGATGGAGTAAAAGCTAATATTGAAAGTATAGATAAAGAAATATTAGCTAACTTAAAAAATTGGACTTTAGATAGAATTTTTAAAATTGATTTAGCTATATTAAGACTTGCAATATATGAGTTAAAATATACGGATACTCCATTTAAAGTAGTAATAAATGAAGCGGTTGAAATTGCAAAAAAATACGGTAACGACGATTCTTACACATTCATTAATGGTGTTTTAAGAGAAGTTGTAAAGGAGAAATAATAGTGGAAGAAAAAGTTTTTTCTGTTTCTAATATTAATAAATATATTAAAATGGTGTTTGATAAAGACACCTTTTTGTCTAATATAATGGTAAAAGGAGAAATAACTAATTTTAAAGCACATTCTTCTGGACATTTGTATTTTACCCTAAAAGATGAATTTTCGACAATAAAGTGTATTATGTTTAAAAGTGCTGCGTTAGGTTTAAAATTCAGACCCAAAGATGGAGATTCTGTTATAGTAAAAGGTGCTGTTAGTGTATATGAAGTAGGTGGAACTTACCAGTTATACGTAAGACAAATGAACCAAGATGGAATTGGCGCGTTATATGAAAAATATGAAGAATTAAAAAACAGATTAGAAAAAGAAGGATTATTCAGTCCTGAATTTAAGAAGAAAATACCTTTTATGCCAAAAAGAGTCGGTGTAATAACATCTCCTACGGGGGCTGTTATTAGAGATATAATAAATGTTAGTACTCGTAGATTTAATAAAGTAAACATCTTGTTATACCCGGCTGCCGTTCAAGGTGAAAATGTTGCAGAAACTGTTGTTAAAGGAATAAAAACTTTTAATGAGCATAATTTAGTTGATGTAATCATAGTTGCTCGTGGTGGCGGTTCATTTGAAGATTTATTTGGTTTTAATGATGAAAAAATAGCAAGAGCTGTGTTTGAATCTAAAATACCAATAGTATCTGCTGTAGGACATGAGACAGATTTTACTATTTGTGATTTTGTATCGGATTTAAGGGCACCAACACCATCTGCGGCTGCTGAACTTGTTTATCCATCTGAGATAGAGATTAAACAAAAATTGGAATCTTATTCTTTAAGATTAAATACATCAATATCTAATTTTATAGCTAGAAGAAGACAATATTTAGAACAAACTAAAATTTCTAGATTGGAAAAAACACCAAATGATATTATAGCAAAATACAGAATAATATTAGATAGTATGTATAAAAGAATGGAAACAAAAACAATTAATATGTTAAAAGAATCTAAAATGCAATTTAATAAACAGGTGGCGTTGTTAGATTCATACAGCCCACTGAAGACAATGAAAAGAGGTTATTCAGTAGTTACAAAAGTGGATAACGTATGTATAAAAAGTATAAAAGAAGTAACGATTGGGGATAAGTTAAATATAAAAGTTACAGATGGCATAATAAATGCAGTTGTAAGTTAAAATGGGGGAGAAAAAATGAAATCTTTTGAAGAAAGTATAAAAGAGTTAGAACAAACAGTACAATCTTTAGAAAAAGGAGATTTAACTTTAGAACAAGCTTTAGAAGCTTTTGAAAAAGGAATTGCTTTATCTAAAGAATGTAATGAAAAATTAGATTTAGCTGAGAAAAAAATAAATATTTTAGTAGGAACAGAAGGAGAACTAAAAGAAGAAAGCTTTGTTGCTGAAGAGTAATTAAAAGCGATATGAATCATAATATCTATGGTGATTTGTATTATGAAAAGAATAAAAAAAGAAATTAAAACAGGAAATAATCAAGAAGAATATGGTTATGACTTTGTTGCTGAATTGGCTCATTTTACAAACATAGATGAGCAAAAAGAAAAAACAAAAAGGTTAGAAAAAATAACTAGTAAAAAACAAAAATAGTTATATTTTGGGGGGGAGTTTTATGGAAAAATCAATGCAAGATATAGTTGCTTTATGTAAAAATAGAGGATTTATATACCCAGGTTCAGAAATATATGGCGGTTTAGCTAATACTTGGGATTATGGCCCTTTAGGAAGTAGAATGAAAAACAATATAAAGGATACTTGGAGAAAAAGATTTATACAAGAAAGAAGAAATAGCTTTGAAATAGATGCAGACATTTTAATGCATCCTAGAGTTTGGGAAGCAAGTGGCCATGTGGCAAGCTTCTCAGATCCTTTAATTGATTGTAAAGAATGTAAAATGAGGCACAGAGCAGATAATCTAATTAACGATTTTGATGCTTCTATTAATGCTGACGCAATGAGTAAAGAGGAAATGGTTAAGTTTATTGAAGAAAATAAAGTTACTTGCCCAAATTGTGGTAAAACTAATTTTACTGGAATTCGTGAATTCAACTTAATGTTCTCAACTCATAGAGGTGTTACAGAAGATAACAAGTCTGTAATATATTTAAGGCCTGAAAATGCTCAAGGAGAATATGTAAATTTCTTAAATGTTCAAAGAACAATGAGAGCTAAATTACCATTTAGTATAGGACAAATAGGTAAAGCTTTCAGAAACGAAATCACTCCTGGAAACTTTACTTTTAGAACAATTGAATTTGAACAAATGGAATTCCAAACTTTCTGTAAAAATGGTCAAGATGAAGAACTATATGATTATTTTAAAGAATATGGTAGAAAATATTTTATGGATTTAGGTCTTCCAGAAGAAAAATTAAGATTCCATGATCATGAAAAACTGGCATTTTATGCTAAAGCAGCTTGTGATATAGAATATCTATTCCCATTTGGTTGGGGAGAAATTAACGGAACTCATAATAGAACAGATTATGATTTATCTAGGCATCAAGAATTTAGTGGTAATAGACAAGAATATATAGATTTGGAAACAAATGAAAGATATATTCCATATATTATTGAATCAACTTATGGATTAGATAGAACTTTCTTAGCACTTATGTGTGAAGCTTATGAAGTTCAAGATTTAGGAGAAGGAGATTCAAGGGTTGTATTACATTTAAATCCAAAAATTGCTCCTATTAAAGTTGCGGTTTTACCTTTATCTAAAAAATTATCTGAAAAAGCTAATGAGGTATATGATAAATTATGTTCACAATTTATGTGTGATTATGATGAATCAGGAAGCATTGGTAAGAGATATAGAAGACAAGACGAAATTGGAACTCCATACTGTATTACTGTGGATTTCGATACATTAGAAGATAATACAGTAACTGTAAGAGATAGAGATACAATGGAGCAAGTTAGAGTAAAAATTGATGAATTAGAAAAATATTTTTCTGGAAAGTTTAATATATAGCAACTTGACAAAGAAATTTGTTATGTGTATAGTATATGTAAGAGGTGAAGTACACAATGGATAATTTCGAAGAATTAAAATCTAACGTAAGAATATTGCTAGTAGATGATGATTTAGATTATATACAAGTAACAGCATTTTTTCTAAAAACTAAGGGATATAACGTAGAGATTGCAACAAGTGGTATGGAAGCTATCAATAAAGTAAAAGAAGGAAATATTCATATTGTCCTTTTAGATTATTATATGCCTGGCCTTACTGGAGAAGATGTTATAAATAAAATTAGAGAGTTTAATAGTAAAATAATTATAATTTTACAAACTGGTTTTTCAGGTCAACAACCACCTGAGGAAACATTACAAAGACTAGATATACAAAATTATCACGATAAATCTGATGGCGCAGATAAATTATTATTACAGGTTATGTCTGCTGTGAGGATATTTGATCAACAGACGAAAGTGTATTTATCTGAGTATAGAGCCAAAGCAATAGGTGGGCTTATAAAAGGAATTGCTGAAGAATTAAAGTCTCCTATATTAACGATAGGGGCAGGAATTGAAGCTACTAAAGTCTTGATAGAATCTACGGAAAATATTCAAGATAAAGAACTGTTACAACAAGTAAATCAACTGTATTTAGGGAATAAAGAGTGCTTGAAGAAAATAGATAAGATATTATCTACAGTTATAATTCAAAGTCAAGCAAGTAATGAAATTCAAGTTATAAAGATTGAAGATATGGCCGAAACTCTTGAATATTTATTGGCTAGTGAATTAAGGCAAAAACATGTAAAGTTAGAAAAAAATATTACATGTAAAGATGAATACATGAGTGGCAAAGTTAGTGATTTAATATTTATATTAACTGAACTAATTCATAAAATGTTAAAAGCAACGCCAGATAATTCTAAAATAGAATTAGGAATAAATAGTGCTGAATCAGCATGGTATATTTCTTTAAAATGTAAAGAAATACCTAATCCAAGTATGATAGATATCTATTTAGTAAGAAATGTTCTTGCTGGTATTAGTGGAATGAATATCCAATATTTAGATGGCGATTTTGTAATAGAGGTTAAGAAAATTAAATAGTTTAATAGTGCATAATATATATGCACTATTTTTTATATACAAAGTTGAATATTTAGTAATATTATTATATAATATATGTATAAGGGGACGTCAGGTTTCGACGGACTTTCTAAGGCATAAATAGCGAGTAGTGGATGGTCGCTTCGGCCACTATAAAAAAGCGAAATTAAATTAAACGCTGATAATAGATTAGCAATGGCTGCCTAGTTTAATGGCGCCGTGTTTATATAATTTTTGCCGTAGAGATTATATAAGCATCAGAAATTACGGCTTAACAAGATTGCATTTGCCAAGAAGGCAATTGGTATTTTAATTGGCTACTAGAGACAGATTTTGTAATTATTAGAAGTCTATAGGAAAATTTAAAATAATTACTGCACTCGGAGAAGTTTATGTATATACGAATTTTCGGACATGGGTTCAACTCCCATCGTCTCCACCAGTATAAAAGCACCTGTTATAAGGTGTTTTTTTAATTTGCATAAGTAAAGATATAAAAAACCAAAAATTACTTGACTTAAACAAACAAATGTTTTATAATTTTGAAAAGAGGAGTAAAGTAATATATTAGGGAATGGAGAGGATATTATTGAAAGAAATATATATAAACAACAAACCTTTTGAAAACATTAAGCATATTGATGAATTCGGTAATGAATATTGGTATGCTAGAGAACTTATGCCTATTTTACAATATTCTAATTGGCAAAACTTTGAAAAAATAATTTCTAAAGCAGTAACATCTTGCGAAAATAGTGATATTAGTGTGTGTGAACATTTTATTGACGTCAATAAGTTGTCAAAACGAGCTAATAATGCGGAGGTTGAGATAAAAGATTATAAACTAACTCGTTATGCTTGCTATTTAATAGCGCAAAACGGAGATTCTCGAAAAGAAGTTATAGCTCTAGCTCAAACATATTTTGCTATACAAACTAGAAAACAAGAAATAAGTGAAATTGAATACAATTTACTTAGTGAAGATGAAAAGAGGTTTTATCAAAGAGATTTAACAAGAAAAGGTAATTATTCTCTTAACCAAACGGCAAAAAAATTAGGAGTAAAAAATTTTGATAAATTTCATAATAGTGGCTATAAAGGTTTATATAATGGAGAAACCGCAGATGATATTGCGAAAAGAAAAGGGTTGAGATATAGAGAAGATATTTTAGATAATATGGGAAGTGATGAACTTATAGCAAATTTATTTAGAATTTCACAAACTGAACAAAAATTAAAAAGAGATAATATACAATCTGAAAAAGAAGCTAATAAAGCACATTATGAAGTTGGAACAAAAATAAGGAATACAATAAAAGAGCTTGGAGGCTCTATGCCTGAAGATTTACCTACGCCGAAAAAGAGTTTAAAGCAATTAGAAAAAGAAAAAAATAGAAGTTTAAAGAAATATAATTAGATTTTCAAAAATACATTTTTGTACTTTACAGTATTGTGAATTTATACTACGAAATTAATAGATTACATTGTAAGAAATAGATTTATGTTTATGACAATTGTTATGAGAACTAAATGATTGGAAGTCGCCTGTTATAAGGTGTTTTTCTTATAAAAAAGCCGTAAGTTCCGTATATTGAACTTACAGTTTTTTTTATAATATAATGCAAATTAATCCGCTGCTTCCTTCGTTTATAATTCGCTGTAAAGTTTCTTGCAGTTTCATTTGAGCTTCATCAGGCATTTTATATAACTTATTGTGTAGGCCTTCATTAACTAGTTCGTGTAAAGATTTGCCAAAGATATTTGAATGCCAAATTTGCTGTGGGTCATTTTCAAATTCAGATAATAAGTATTTAACCAAATCTTCAGATTGTTTTTCGCTTCCAACTATTGGTGAAACTTCAGTCTCAATATCTGCTCTAATCATATGAATTGAAGGAGCAGAAGCTTTTAATTTTACTCCAAATTTTGTTCCTTGTTTAACTATTTCTGGTTCTTCTAGAGTTAATTCATCTATTTGAGGAGTTACTATTCCATAGCCTTTGATTTTAACTTCTTCTAAAGCGTCTTTAATTTTATCATATTCTTTTTTTACATTAGAATAATCATCAATAGCTTTAAATACATCACATTCATTGTGGATTTCCATTCCCGTTTTTTCGCTTAATACTTTGAAAAATACATTGGATTTTATGTCCATTAAAAGTTTTACAGAACCATCCTCCATTTTAGCACTATCTATAGATATATTACTGAAAATATCTGTACTTTCTGTTATGTCTTTAATAACTTCGCTAATTTCTCTAATGGAGAAATCTCTATTAAATTTCTCTCTAATTGTAGATATTATTTCAGATTTTAAAGGATAGTTGTAGTCTAACATGTTAAACCAAAGAGGAAGTTTAAATCCAATTTCACTTACAGGGAATTCTTCTAATACTCTACTAAAAACTTCGGTTATATCTTTTTCTGTTAAATTTTGTATATCCGTTGTAATTACAGGAACAGAATATTTATCTTGTAATTCTTCTTTTAATTTTTGAGTTGAAGCTTCTTCTGGGTGCCTAGAATTAAGGAGCACAACAAAAGGCTTTTTTAAATCTTTTAATTCTCTAATTACTCTTTCTTCAGCGGGAATATAACTTTCTCTAGAGATGTCTGTAATACTTCCATCAGTTGTAATAACTAAACCAATAGTAGAATGATCTTCAATTACTTTTCTAGTGCCTATTTCTGCTGCTTTCACAAAAGGAACAGTTTCTTCTGACCATGGTGTTTTTACCATTCTTGGTTCATCATTTTCCATATGCCCTATTGCTTCGTCTACTAAATACCCCACACAATCTACCAATCTTGTTTTCATTTTTACGTTACCCGGTAAAGTTACTTCAACAGATTCGTTTGGTACAAATTTAGGTTCAGTAGTCATTATTGTTTTACCACTAGCACTTTGCGGAAGTTCATCTATTGCCCTATCTTGCTTATATGGGCTATCTATACCGGGAATTATTAATCTTTCCATAAAGTTCTTTATAAATGTAGATTTGCCAGTTCTAACTGGACCTACTACACCGAGATATATGTCACCACCAGTTCTTTCAACAATACTCTCGTAAATGTCTATGCTTTTCATACATTACCTCCAAAAATATTTTCTTAATACAAGTATACTTAACATGCTTTAAAGTTATTCCTAGAAAATGAATAAATAATAAAAACAAATTGTAGGTTACAGTTTAAATTTATGTTAGTTTGTGGTATTATACATAGTAATATATTGTAAAATTAACTATACAATGAAATATAAAGGGGATAAAAATGAAAGAAATTAAAGTATTAGATATAGTAAGAGAATGTAACGGAATATTAATTTGTGGAGATGAAAATGTAGTGTGTTCATCATTTTCAAAAGATACGAGAACATTAAATGAGGGGGATACATATTTAGGAATAAAAGGGGAAACTTTTAATGGAAGTTTGCTATATAAAGAGGCTTTTAAAAAAGGAGCTAATGTTTGCATAGTTGATGATGTTGAAATAACAAAGCAGGATGTTTTAGAGTGTAAAGGCAAAGTTATTATTAAAGTAGATAACACAGTAAAAGCTTTACAAACTCTTGCAAAGTATAAAAGGGAACAATATGATATACCAGTAATAGGGATAACAGGAAGTGTTGGTAAGACTAGTACAAAAGATATAATAGCCAGTGTTGTTGGTATGAAATATAAAGTTTTAAAGACAGAAGGTAATTTGAATAATGAAATAGGAATGCCTTTAACAATATTAAGACTTGAAGACCATGAGGCAATGGTGTTAGAAATGGGAACAGATAAATTTGGAGATTTAAGTTTGTTAACTAGTATTGCTAAACCAAATATATTTGTATATACAATAATTGGAACTTCACATATAGCAAATTTTGGCTCTAGAGAAAACATATTAAAAGGGAAACTTGAAATGTTAGAATCTCTTAAATCTGGTAATGCTGTTATAGTAAACAACGATAATGATTTATTACATGGGTGGTTAGAAGAAAACAAAGAGAAATACATAGGAGATGGAATTAAAGTATATTCTTATGGGATAGAATTTAACAGCGATTATACAGCGAAAAACATTATGTTAGAAGAATTTGGTAGTAAGTATAATATAGACCTAAATAAAGAATATTTAGTAGAAATACCAGTAGGCGGGAAACATTTTGTATATAATAGTTTAGCTGCTATTGCTATAGGCAAATATTTAGAAATTAGTATGGAAGATATACTTATTGGTATAAGTAAATTTGAATTAACTAAAATGAGAATGGATATACTTAAATTAAAAAATAATGTAGTGGTTGTAAATGACACGTATAATGCAAGTTATGACTCAATGAAATCTGGAATAGATTATTTATCTAAATTGAATAATATCAAAAAAATAGCAATACTTGGTGATATGCTAGAATTAGGAGAATATTCAGAAAACTTACATAGAGCTGTAGGAAAAAGTGTTGCAGAAAATAAAATAGATGTGTTAGTTACAATAGGAGAAGAAGCAAAGTTTATTGCTGATGAAGCTATAAATAACGGTATTGTTAAAGATAATATTTTTGTTTGTAATAATATAGAAGAAGCATACAATGTATTAAGTAAAAATGTAAATTTAGAAGATACTGCAATACTTGTTAAAGCTTCTAGAGGAATGCAATTAGAAAGAGTTGTTTCATACATAAAAGAAATATTAAATTAAGGAGAGGTATTTATGCAAAAAAAGAAAGTTTTAGTTGTATTTGGTGGAATGTCTACTGAACATGAAGTGTCTAGAGTATCGTCATCTTTTGTTTTACAGAATATAGATAAAGCTTTGTACGATATTAAGGTAATAGGCATAGACAAAACAGGAGAATTTTTAGAATATACAGGTGAGCATAGCCAAATACCAGATGAAAATTGGAAGGATAATTGTAAACCTATTGTAGATATTATATCTTTTATAAAAGAATGTGACGTGGCTTTACCTATACTTCATGGGTTATATGGGGAAGATGGAACAATACAGGGGTTATTTGAACTATTAAAAATTCCTTATATTGGTTGTAAAGTTCTAGCTTCAAGTGTGGCTATGGATAAGGTTTATACAAAAATTGTTTTAGATAGGGCAAATATTCCACAAGTACCTTCAGTTTATTTAAAGGTTGAAGGGGAAAACATTACGCTTATAAAAGATGAATTTGATGAGGTTACAGATAAAGAGGAAATATTTAAATTGGTTGAAGAAAAGACTGGTTATCCGGCATTTGTAAAACCTTCAAATTCAGGATCTTCTGTTGGTGTTTTTAAAGTTTGTAATAGAGAACAATTAGTAAGTGCAATAAGTGAAGCAAAACAATACGATAAAAAAATACTAATAGAAAAAGGAATAAATTGTAGAGAAATTGAATGCGCTATACTAGAAAAAGATGGAGAGGTAAATGCTTCTGTGTTAGGAGAAATTTTACCAGCGGGAGAATTTTATAGCTATGAATCTAAATACCAAGATGAAAATTCTAGTACTCAAATTCCAGCAAATATAGATGAAAAAATATCAAATAAAATTCGAGAAACTGCGATAAAAGCTTTTAAAGCAATAGATGGCTCAGGTCTATCAAGAGTAGACTTCTTTATAGACAAAGATACTGGAAATATTTATCTAAATGAAATAAACACGTTGCCAGGATTTACAAGTATAAGTATGTATCCTAAACTTTGGGAAAATACAGGGATCCCATATACAGAGCTTATAAATATATTAATAAGAAATGCAAAATAATATAAGCATCCGCTAGAAACAGCGGATGCTTTAAGTATATATAATTGAGTATTAGTATATAGGACAACTATTTACATAATTAGACAAAAATGGTATAATTAAGGAGTGTAAAGAGGTTTAATATGATAGAGAGTTTTAGAGAAATTCTAGAGAAAGAAAAAGATAAACAGTATTTTAAAGAATTGACTAATTTTGTAGATGTAGAATATGAAACAAAAACGATTTTCCCTCCAAGGGATTGTGTTATGAATTCAATGAAATACACGCCATATAAGCATGTTAGAGTTGTTATTGTTGGACAAGACCCTTATCATGGAGAAGGGGAAGCTCATGGTTTAAGCTTTTCAGTAAATCCAGGAATAACAATACCACCATCTTTAAAAAACATATACAAAGAATTAAATAGAGATTTAGGCTTGTATATTCCAAACAATGGTTATTTGCTAAAATGGGCAAAACAAGGAGTTTTGCTTTTAAACAGTGTTTTAACTGTTGAGAAAGATACTCCGGGAAGCCATAGAGGGAAAGGTTGGGAAATTTTTACTGATGAAATAATAAAAGCAGTAAATGAAAAAGATACGCCAGTGGTATTTTTGCTTTGGGGTAATTATGCAAAAGATAAAAAAAGTTTAATTACTAATCCAAATCACTTGGTGTTGGAAAGTTCTCATCCAAGTCCGTTTTCAGTAAGATATGGATTTGACGGTTGTGGTCACTTTTCAAAAACAAATGAATTCTTAAAAGCTAATAATATAGCACCTATAGATTGGCAAATAGAAAATATATAAAGGAGAAACTATGCAAACATCAGATTTTAATTACAATTTACCAGAAGAACTTATAGCTCAAACACCATTAAAAGATAGAACAAGCTCAAGACTTATGGTGTTAGATAAAAAAACTGGAGAAGTAGAACATAAACATTTTAGGAATATTATCAATTATTTAAATCCTGGGGATACTTTAGTTTTAAATAATACCAGAGTTATTCCAGCAAGAGTTTTTGGGAATCGTGAAGGTCATACCGGTAAAATTGAAATGCTACTTTTAAAACAAAGAGAACAAGATATATGGGAATGTTTAATAGGTAGAGCAAAAAAAGTTGTAAAAGATACAGTATTAGTTTTCGGTGAAGGTAAATTAAAAGCTAAAGTATTAGATGTTTTAGAAGATGGTATAAGATTAGTAAAATTGGAATATACAGGTATACTTAATGAAATACTATATGATATAGGTACAATGCCGCTTCCACCATACATAACAGAAAGCCTAAAAGAACAAGAAAGATACCAAACTGTATATAGCAAGGTACAAGGATCAGCGGCAGCGCCAACAGCAGGACTACATTTTACTCAAGAACTATTAGATGAAATAAAAGAAAAGGGCGTAAATATAGCGTATGTAACACTTCATGTGGGGTTGGGGACTTTTAGACCAGTGAAAGTTGATGACGTTGAAAATCACGTTATGCACAGCGAATATTATGAGATAACTGAGGATGTTTGTAAAATTATAAATCAAACAAAAAAGAGTGGCAACAAGGTTGTGTGTGTAGGGACAACTTCTTGCAGAGTATTAGAATCAGCATCTGATGAACAAGGTGTCTTACACGAAAAATTTGAAGACACAAGTATATTTATATATCCGGGATATAAATTTAAAGTAGTAGATAACTTAATAACTAATTTTCATTTGCCCGAATCTACATTAATAATGCTTGTTTCGGCATTAGCTGGTAAAGATAATGTATTAAAAGCATACGAAGAAGCTGTAGAAGAAAAATATAGATTTTTCAGTTTTGGAGATGCAATGTATATAAAATAATAAGGAGGAAAACGTATGGATAAAAAATCAAATGGTGCAGTAGGAGAATATGAAAAGAAGACGTTATTGCAAAGATTAAGAGATTGGTTTAAAGATACATTTTCAGTAAAGGGGAAAGAACTTTTAACTCAAGGCAATGCTATTGACGAGTATATAGATAAAGAAGTGGAAAGCATGTTAGAAGTAAGAGAAGGTATATTACCTTTAGATGAAAAAGAAAAAGAAAGAATAAAAGGAGAACTAAAGGCAACTTTAGAAGATTTGGTAAACGAAGTTGAACATGAAAAGGATAGCGTAAAACAAGATCAAGATAAAACTAATGAAGAAAAAAATGACGAAATAAAAGATAAAAAAGCAAAAACTAAAGAGGACAATGGGGCCAAAATTAGAGACATAAATGGGAAAAATATAGGGTACCTGGATAGATTAGAACTTCTAAATAAGATGAAGATAAAAATGCAAAAAGAAATGAAAAAGAACGGGGAATTTGTTCCTTCAGATAAAGAATATTACAAAATGTTATTACTTCAAAAGTCTATAGAAAAAGATAGAGAGGCATATTTGGAAGGGCTAGATGATAAATCCAAAGCTGAATTAATTAAATTAGAAGAACAATATAAATCAAAAGAACTGGATTTTGAAAGAGAAACTAATAAAAAATATAGAGAAGACTTAGAAGAACTTTCAGAACTGAATACAGATTTAAGAAACATAAACAGGTGGTTTGAACAAAAACAATTAGAGTTTGAAAAAGGCGAAATAACACCGGAAACTTATCAAAAACAAGTTGAAGAAAAACAAAATGAATTAGATAAAACTTTACTTGCAATAAGTGAATTAAATCCTGAAAGATTGCAAGAAATAGCAGATAAAAAAGCACAGCACGCAAGACTTGAAAAGGTTGTTATGGGTGAAAATTATGCTGAAAAAGTGTATTTGCGCTCTTCAGATGAAATGAGAGAAAGATTAGATTACAAAACTTCAAAAGAAAATGAACAAAGTAGAACTATATTACAAGAAAATAATTTTTTACAAAAAGAAGGTTTAGATAAAACCATAACAATACATGAAAAACACAGAGAAGAATTAGAAAAGGAATTAGAAAAATTAGAAGATATACCAGAAAATTTAGAAAGGAGATCAGAAGTTTTAAAAGAGCTGCATATAGTTGATGCTAAATTAGATGGTTATGAAAATACTAAGAAAACATTGGATGTTGGTATGGAACAAGGCGAAGATGTTCAAATGGAAATGGCTAATGAAGAAAAAAAGGTAGAAGAAGAAATTGTAGAGATAGAAAAAGATTTTAAAGAAATAGACCAAAGTATAGAAAAAGCACAAGAACAGGAAGGAGAAGAAAGTCTTCAACCGAAAGCTCAAGGCAAAACTGAAGAAGAGATAAATAAAGAGGCTTTCGAAACTGCTGTTGCAGTTGGTATTGCTGTAGATATAGTTGATGATAGCCCGAAGGATACAGAACATGCTGTTATAGCTGGGGCTGTTGCTGGAGTGGCTACAAAACAAAAACTAGAAAATGAAGGTAAACTTGGTGAGTGGAGAGCAGCGGTAAATGAAGAATATGATGGCGAAGCAGTTGAAGAAAAAACTAAAAGAGATATAGCTATAAGAGATGAACTAGAGAGTAAAGAACAAAGTTATGAAAGAGAAAGAACAATAACAGAATAGGGGAGAAAGAATTTTGAGTGCAATAAAATACGAACTTATACATGAAGATAAAAAAACAGGAGCAAGACTTGGGAAAATAACATTGCCACATGGAACTTTTGAAACTCCGGTATTTATGCCGGTAGGTACATGTGGTACTGTTAAGGCAATGACACCAGAAGAACTAAAAGAAATGGTTAATGCGAAGATAATACTTGGAAATACATATCATTTGAATTTAAGACCAGGAATGGAAGTTATAAAAGCAGCTGGTGGTTTACACAAATTTATGAAATGGGATGGAAACATCTTGACAGATAGTGGCGGCTTTCAAGTTTTCAGTCTTCAATCTATTAGGAAAATATCTGAAGAGGGAGTTGAATTTCGTTCTCATTTAAATGGTGAAAAATTATTTATGGGGCCGGAGGAGTCTATCGACATACAACAGACTCTAGGGAGCGATATAATGATGTGCTTTGATGAATGTGCGCCATATCCAGCATCTAGAGATTATGTAGAAAAATCTATGGAAAGAACAACTCGCTGGGCTAAAAGATGTAGAGAAGCACATACAAATCGCGATACACAAGCTTTATTTGGAATAGTACAAGGTGGAATGTTTGACGATTTAAGAGAAAAAAGTGCAAAAGCCCTTATAGATATTGGTTTTGATGGTTATGCTGTTGGTGGCCTTAGCGTAGGAGAACCAATAGAAGTAATGTTGCCGGTTTTAGAGGCAACAACAAAACATCTACCTAAAGATCAAGCTAGATATTTAATGGGTGTAGGGAGTCCAGATTATTTAATTGAAGCAGTACTTCGTGGAATAGATATGTGTGATTGTGTAATGCCAACAAGAATGGCGAGAAATGGTACAGCAATGACTTCTCACGGTAGAGTAGTTATAAAAAATAAACAGTATGAATTGGATTTCTCTCCTTTAGATTCAGAATGTGATTGTTATACTTGTAAAAATTATACAAGAGCGTATTTAAGACACTTGAATAAATGCGGAGAAATACTTGGAGCTAGACTTATGACAATTCATAATTTAAGATTTTTAGTAAGGCTTATGGAACAAGTAAGAGAAGCTATAAAAGATGATAGATTACTTGAATTTAGAGAAGAGTTTTATAAAAAATATGGTTATAAAATAACAGAAGGAGATATTTTTTCAAAGGATGATTCTAAAGAGTAATTTTAGTTAAGATAAAGAGGAATTAAAATGAAACAAAGAGAAAGAATAAAAAAAGTAAAAAGAGGAGAGAAGAATTTAATTACTACCTTGATAAAATTAGTTGTTTCTTTAGTAGTTCTTTTGCTCCAATTTGGATTGATTTATTTAATATATTATAGTGAAATATTTTTAGAAGCATATTATAGACATATTTATGAATACTTGTCTATTGCAGTCAAAGCTTTAGGAATAATCTATGTGTTATATACTCATGAAAAGCCAGCTTACAAAATTCCTTGGATAATATTATTTGCATTCTTACCTTTATTTGCTCTAGTAATATATTTTATATATGGAAAGAGCAAAATGAATAAAAGATTAAAAAGGGTAAGAGAAGAAACTTTAAAAGAAACACTAAAATATATGCCAAACAATTATAACGTTATACTAAATACTAAAAATGAAGATGAGATGTTATATAGAAGATTAAAATATTTGCAAAATGTAACAAGTTATCCTGTATGTAAAAATGAAGGAATTGAATATTTTCATTCAGGCGAAGAATGCTTTAAAGAAATACTAAAAGATTTAAAGAGAGCAAAAAAGTATATATTAATTGAGTTCTTTATAGTGGCCAGAGGAAAACTTTGGGATGAAATATATGATATATTAAAAGAAAAAGCAAAATCTGGCGTAGAGGTAAGTATAATAGCAGATGAATGGGGATCAATTACTAGATTTCCAAAACATTTATTTAAAGAAGCTCAAAATTATGGGATTGAAGTTCATAGATTTAACCCTATAAAATACGGAATTAATAACTATATGAATTATAGAGACCATAGAAAAATTGTAGTTGTAGATGGGAATGTAGCATATACTGGTGGCGTAAATATAGCTGATGAATACATAAATCAAAGTAACAGATTTGGGCATTGGAAGGACAATGGAATAAAAGTTACTGGAGATGTAGTAAAGAGCTTTACATTAAGTTTCCTTAGAAATTTACAAATAGCAAGTAAAACGGTAGTAGATTATGAATGGTATATGACAGAAGCTATAGATAAAAAGCAAAATTTGAAAAATAATGAAAAAGGAATTGTACAGTATTTTTCAGATGGTCCGGATAACAGAAAGAATCCAGGAGAAAGCGCATATATTCAGCTGCTAAATACTGCTAAAAACTATGTATATATTTATACTCCATATTTTGTTGTTAGTGATGAAGTACTAAATGCTATATTAAATGCAAGTCGTAGTGGAATAGATATAAGAATAATAACTCCATATAATCCGGATAAATGGTATGTTCATATGACAACAAGAAGTTATTATGAAGTATTGATAAATGCAGGAGTTAGAGTATATGAATATGAACCAGGATTTTTACATGCAAAGACAATGCTTTCGGATGACAAATCATGTATTATAGGGTCTATGAATTTAGATTTTAGAAGTTCAAATTTGAATTATGAATGTTCAATATTAACATATGATACAGGAGTAGAATTAGATATAAAAGAAGACTTTATAGCTACGATGGATAAAAGTATAGAAATTAAGTTAGAGGATGTAAAGAAGAAAAATATATTTATAAAAGCAATTGAAGCGGTATTAAATACATTTGCACCGCTTATGTAAGGATAGAGTGTATCTATCCTTAATTTATTTTAGGACACCATCTTATTATTGTTTAATTAAACTTCTATTAGTTTCTTTTTCTAATTGTTTTAAGCTCTTTTTAGGAGTGGGTAAATCTACTGGCATTATTCCTCCAGCTTCTCTAATTGCATTTCTAACAATTTTTCCAATTTTATTATGAGTGCTACAAGCTTCTTTTTCAGTTTGTGTATTATCTAATTTAAGGTTTTGGTTAGTTTGAGAAATCCTAAAAAGGATTACAACAAAAGCGCGTTCTTTTGTCAAAAGAAAATAAATTGTTTTTGAAAATAGTGGTGTATATAAAAAAGTCTAGCATTTTAGCTAGACTTAAATTTTATTTAATAATTACTTTTACAAATACTTTTTTACCTTTTTTTACTATAACATATCCTTTTGAAAAATCATTCTTTGATATTTTTGAAAAAGGTTCTGTTAGTTTTTCATCATCAATAGAAATACCACCTTGTGAAATTAAAGTTTTAGCTTCAGATTTAGATGCTGTTATTTTAGCGTTTACTAACATATCTATAACTAGCATTTCTTCATCTGCAAATTCTATTTGTGCTTGAGGCATATTTTCTATATTGTCTTTATTTCCAAATAAAGATTCGGCAGTTTCTTGTACTTTTATTGCTTCGTCTTCACCATGTATTAATTTTGTTATTTCAAAAGCCAATACTTTTTTTGCTTCATTTATTTGTTCGCCTTCCAAACTAGATAATTCAGTTACTTTGTCCATTGGAAGATATGTTAACATTCTTAACACCTGATTTACTTCAGTGTCTCCAATATTTCTCCAGTATTGATAGAATTCATAAGGTGTTGTTTTTTCAGGGTCTAACCATAAAGCTCCTTTTTCTGTTTTTCCCATTTTCTTTCCATCAGCTTTTAAAAGTAATGGACAAGTTAAGCAAAAGCCATCTTCTTTGTGCAATTTGCGTATTAGTTCTACTCCAGCAATCATATTAGACCATTGGTCATCTCCGCCGATTTCTAATTTACAATTGTAGTTTTCATATAATTTTAGATAGTCATAACTTTGCATTAACATATAGTTCAATTCAAAAAAGGTTAATCCTCTTTCCATACGTTGTTTAAAACATTCAGCTTGAAGCATGTGATTTACATTAAAGTGAATACCATATGTTCTAATAAAGTCCATATAATTAAGGCTTAAAATCCAATCAGCATTATTAACTATAATAGCTGCATTGTCTCCTTCAAAAGAAACAAATTTACTAATTTGGGCTTTAATTTTCTCTACGTTATTTTGAATATCTTCAACTGTCAACATTTTTCTCATATCTGTTTTACCAGAAGGGTCGCCAATTAAAGCTGTTCCACCACCCATAAGAATTATAGGTCTATGCCCATGTTTTTGAAAATATGACATTAACATAAGAGGAACAAAATGACCAATATGTATGCTATCTGCAGTAGGGTCTATTCCTAAATATACAGAAATTTTTTCGTTTGATACTAATTTTTTAAAATCTTCTTCAAAAGCTATTTGTTTAATTAAATCTCTTGATTTAAGTTCTTGGTATACGTTTTCGTATTCTTGCATAACCATCACTCCTTGACCTAAAAATTATATCATAATTTTATTAAAATTCAATAAATTACAATAATTGAATTGAAAAAAACAGTATAAAATGATAATATATCTACAGCGGAGGAAAGATACATGAAAGTAAAAAACAAACCAACTTATATATTTAACAGAATAGAAGATATACCTTTTGACTTATTAGAAAAAAATAAAATAAAAGGATTATTTTTAGATATAGACAATACATTGATGGACTTTAGTAAAAGAATGCTTCCATCAGTAGCAAGATGGATTAAGGAAGCTAAAAAAAGAGGATTTACAATTTGCCTTGTAAGTAATACTTTAAGTGTAAACAAAGTTAAAACTATAATGCAGGATTTTGATATATATGGATTAGCAAATGCAAAGAAACCAACTTTAAAGGGATTCCAGATGGCATTGAATATTGTTGATTTAAAAAAGGAACAAGTTATAATGATAGGCGACCAGATGTTAACAGATATACTTGGTGCAAATAGATTTGGCATAAAATCTATTTATGTAAGGCCAATTTCTAATAAAGAATGGATAGGCACAATGATAAAAAGACCGTTAGATAACTTGTTATTAAAAATAGCTAAATAGAAGGAGAAAAGCTTATGATAGGTTATATAGTAGCGACAGCGTTGGCGATTTTTTTAGGACAGGCTTCATCACATTTAATTAGAAGGTTAAGTTTAATTGTTGAAAAAGATGATGAATTAAAATTAGTTTTTAAAACTTTAAAAGAAGGCTTTAAAGTAGATTATATATGTTCTGTAATTAATTTAATATTATTTAATTTACTGATATATTTTATAGGGCCTAGTTTCTCTTGTTTTATATACATGATTACAATAAGTTTATTACAGGTAGTATTTGTAATTGACTATAAAATGCAATTGATTCCAGACACAATACAGATTTTATTAGGGATTGTTGGAATTGTAAATGTAGCATATATGGGGATTTTACAAGGATTTTCTCAAGTTTTAAATTTTATGCTAGCTGGTATAATTGGAGCGGGAATTTTTCTTCTTTTAGGTTTATTAGGAAAATTAATATTTAAGAAAGATGGAATGGGAATGGGAGACGTAAAACTTATGGCGGCTCTTGGATTGATTTTTGGTATAAAAGAGATATTAACAATTACTTTAGTTTCTTTCTTTATATCTGCCATTTTTTCAATTATATTAATATTAACTAAAGTAAAAGAGTTAGATAGCTATATACCGTTTGGACCTTTTATTGTAATTGCGGCTGTTGCAATTATGTTTACTGGGTATAATTTATATGTAGATTTATTTATAGGGATGTGTACTGCTTTAAGTAATTTAATAAATGATTTAATGTTTAAAATTATGAATTAGAGGTGAATTTTATGATAAAGTTTGGACCAGCTGGAAATGATGATGAATTTTATAACTCTGGGTATAAAAATTCTGAACAAATGCCAGAGTTTTTACATAACAAGGGGCTTGACGCTTATGAGTATCAATGCTCTAGGGGGGTTAGAGTTTCAGATGAAAAAGCAGCTAAGTTAAAAGTTGCGGCAGAAAAATATAATATAGCGTTAAGTGTTCATAGTCCATATTATATTTCTTTATCTACTCAAGAAGAAGAAAAAAAGATATCTACCATTAAGTATATAACAGATAGTATGGCTGCTGCAAAAAAAATGGGGGCTACAAGAGTAGTGGTGCATGCAGGTTCACTGTTGGGGCTAGAAAGAGAATATGCTGTAGAGTCTGCTTGTAAGCTTTTAAAAAGAGCGCTTGAAGAAGCGGATAAGTTGGGTTTAGGAGATATTACTTTATGCCCTGAAACAATGGGGAAAATCAATCAATTGGGTGATAGCAAAGAAATTATTCAAATGTGTAAAGTAGATGACAGATTAATACCAACAATAGACTTTGGTCATTTATATTGCAGAAGTTTAGGTAAACTTAATACTGAAGAAGCATGGATAGAAGAGTTACAAATGTATATAGATGAACTAGGCTTTGATAGAATGAAGCATTTCCATAGTCACTTTAGTCAAATGGAATATACTCTGAATGGTGGTGAAAAATGTCACGTGACTTTAAATAATGGGTTTGGACCAGATTATGCATGTGTTTTAAAAGCTCTAAAAGAATTGAAATTAGAACCAATTATAATTTGTGAGTCTGCAGGAACACAATCTAAAGATAGTTTAACTTTAAAGATGGAGTATCTTAAGAATGAAGAAAAATGATTGGATTTGGAATGCGGTTAAGATAATTGGGTATATAATTATAATTATTGCGGTTGCGCTTGCATATACTGGAACGGTTACAGTAACATGTACATATTTTGAAAAGTTTAATATAATATGCCCGGCATGTGGTTCAACAAGGGCAACTTTATCTATATTACATGGCGACTTTTTAGAAGCTTTGGAATATAACGCCTTTTATTCTTTAGTAATTTTACCTTTGGTAATTGTTTTTATTTTAGAGGATATTTACAATATTATAAAAAGTGTAATGCTTAAGAAAAAATGTCCATCTTTTTTAGATGTTCTTTTTGGAGGGATAGATGAGTAATATTTTTTTATTAATGGTAAAGTTGATAGTTATATTTTGTGGTATATTTAGTGCGATAGCATTAATCGTCGGGTTAGCAAAAGCAAGAAAAAATAATACCAAAAATGTGAACATATATAAATACTTAATATATATAGCAGTGTTATATGGAATATTTTGGATGCTTAGAATAATTTAAAAAAAGTGAGTCACAAGACTCACTTTCAATTTTTAATATCCATAATATAAACTTTCAGACATTCCGCCAAGAGCAGCTAGACCAGCTATAGCTAAAACCCAAATAAGTACAGCTAAAACAATACCAATTATTCCAAGGATAAGACCAGTTTTTGCCATACCAGCACCGCCTTTTTTCTTACCAAGAATACCAAAAACTATAGCTAAAATTGAGCAAATTACAGAAACAAGTGTATTACAACACATTACTATAGATACAATACCTAATACTAAAGATGCTACACTTAATCCTTTTTTTTCAGTTACAACATTGTTTTCGTTTTCCATAATATATCCTCCTTTTATGCTAATAAATTATCATAAAGGGAAAAATTAGTCAACTAAATTTTAAAAAATATTTTTATACAAGGTCTTTAGGAGGATTAACATATGTGTTGGCTGGAGCAGTTATTTTTTTTAAGCTTTCAATCTTTATAACAGGCATATCTGTCATATAGTATCCATGTATTATAGTGCCAGTAATTTCTACCCATTCATTTTCTAAGAGCTCAGAAGTTTTTTCATATTCACAAAGGAAACCAACTACTTTTTCTTCATTATCTAAAATCATATTTCTTCCACAAACAAAGTTGTTAATTTTAAAATCTGGTAAAGTAAATACAAAACCAGATAGTTTTATAGTTTTACCAATGTTATTTGGAATATCATCATGAATAGATTTTAAATAATCTGTAAAATTTTCTTCAGTTAAAACATAATCGAAATTATTAATAGAGGTAGATTTAATAAATTTAGTACCTTCTATTAAAAGAACGATAGCTATAGCTATAATAATACAAGCAATAAGTATTTTTTTTAGATTTAATTTAAAATTACAAATAAACATATTTCACCTCGTAAGTTTTAATACTAAATTGTATGTGTAAAATTTTATATTATGATAGTAAACAACGGCAAAATTTGCTGCTATTTACTTTTTTTTGTATCCGTGATATAATGC
This sequence comes from Clostridia bacterium, assembly GCA_017549425.1. Lineage (GTDB taxonomy): Bacteria > Bacillota > Clostridia > TANB77 > CAG-465 > UMGS1649. The sequence goes on from JAFYUV010000017.1 coordinate 232,254, forward strand.
ACATTATGTAGAAATAAAAGGAGTAGAAAATGGGCATATTAGAAAAAATATTTGGTTCATATAGTGAAAAAGAAATAAAGAAAATAACTCCAATGATAGAAAAAATTGAATCGTTGGAAGAAGAATATAAAAAGATGAGCGATGAAGAGTTACAAGCGCAAACAACAAAATTAAAAGAAAGATTAAACAAAGGTGAAACTTTAGAAGATATTTTACCAGAAGCTTTTGCAACTGTAAGAGAAGCGTCTGTAAGAGTTTTAGGAATGAGACACTTTAGAGTGCAATTAATTGGTGGAATTATATTGCATCAAGGAAGAATTGCTGAAATGAAAACTGGAGAAGGAAAAACGTTAGTTGTAACATTGCCAGCATATTTAAATGCGTTAACTGGAAAAGGCGTTCATGTAGTAACTGTAAATGATTATTTAGCAACTTTTCATAGTGCTTGGATGGGAAAACTATATAAATTTTTAGGTTTAAGTGTTGGTTTAGTTGTTGCTGGAATGAGTTCAGAAGAAAAAAGAGAAGCGTATAACGCAGATATTACATATGGAACTAATAATGAATTTGGTTTTGATTATCTAAGAGATAACATGTGTATTTCAAAAGAACAAATGGTACAAAGACCTCTACACTTTGCTGTAGTGGATGAAGTGGATAGTATTTTAATAGATGAGGCTAGAACTCCGCTTATAATCTCTGGAATGGGGGATAAGCCTACCGAATTATATGAAAAAGCAAATAAAATTGTAAGAACTTTAAAGCCTAGAATAATAGTTGAAAAAGATAATAAAGAATTTGATGCAAAAGACGAAGAATATGATTACGTTGTAGATTTAAAAGCTAGGTCTACGTCTCTTACAGAAGCTGGAACCAAAAAATGTGAGGCATATTTTGGAATAGAAAGTTTAACAGATGTAGAAAATATGGAAATTTCTCATACCATTAATCAAGCATTAAAAGCATACGGCATAATGAAAAAAGATATAGATTATATAGAAAAAGATGGGGAAATTTTAATTATAGACGAGTTTACTGGACGCATAATGCAAGGTAGACGTTATAGTGAAGGATTACATCAAGCAATTGAAGCAAAAGAAGGTGTTGAAATTGCTAGAGAAAGTAAAACTTTGGCAAGCATAACTTTCCAAAATTATTTTAGACTTTATTCTAAACTTGCAGGGATGACTGGTACAGCAAAATCTGAAGAAAATGAATTTAAACAAATATTTGGTTTGGATGTTGTAGAAATACCAACAAATAAACCTGTGGTTAGAAAAGATTTAAATGATGTTGTGTACAAAACAGAGAAAGGTAAATTTGAAGCAATAGTAAAAGATGTAAAAGACTCTTATGAAAAAGGTCAGCCAGTTTTAGTTGGTACTGTATCAATTGAAAAATCTGAGTATTTAAGTAGGCTTTTGAAAGCAGCAAGAATTCCTCATGAAGTATTAAATGCAAAGCAGCACCAAAGAGAAGCTGAGATTGTAGCCCAAGCTGGTAAATTTAAAACAGTAACAATAGCTACTAACATGGCGGGCCGTGGAACAGATATTTTACTTGGAGGAAATCCAGAATTCTTAGCAAGACGTGAACTTGAGAAAAAAGGACTAGATATTGAAACAATAGAACAAGCTATAAGTCCTAAAGTTTCTGATGATGAGCGTATAAATAAGTTGAAAGAAGAATATAAATCTTTGGAAGCTAAATTTAAAGAACAATTAAAAGATGAAAAACAAAAAGTGTTAGATGTTGGTGGATTGAAAATTATTGGTAGTGAAAGACATGAATCGCGTAGAATAGATAACCAATTACGTGGACGTGCAGGACGTCAAGGGGATCCTGGTGAAACTAGATTTTACATTTCACTAGAGGATGACCTAATGAAACTATTTGGTTCAGACAGAATAATGGCTTTAGCGGACATGATGGGACTCCCTGAAGACGTACCAATAGAACAAGGCATGGTTTCAAATGCAATTGAAACAGCACAAAAGAAGGTTGAAGGAAGAAACTTTAGTATAAGAAAGAGCGTATTAGAATATGACGATGTTATGAATAAACAAAGAAATATAATATACTCTCAAAGACATCAAATTTTAGATTCAGAAGAAATAGCTAAAGATATATTAAAAATGTCTAAGACGAGAATTGGCAAACTTCTAGATATGTATATTTTGAATGCTGATAAACATAACGACATTGATATAGAAGCTATAAACTTTAATTTAAAATCATATTTTGGTATAGAAAATATGGTAGAGACAGAAGATTTAAAATTAGACATTGAAGAGTTAAAATCAAAAGTTTATGAAAAAGCTGAAGAAGTATATTTGAATAAACGTAGTTCATTTGAAGGCAAAGAATTGTTAAAGAATTATAACCAAGTAGAAAAATTCATAATGTTAAAAACCGTAGATGATAAATGGCAAGCTCATATAGATGATATGGCTCATCTAAAAGAAGGAATATTTTTAAGAGCATATGGTCAAACAAATCCAATAGATGCATATAAGGTAGAGAGTTTTGATTTGTTTAATGATATGGTTCAATCAATACAAGAAGATACAATTAAGGCTGTTTTTAGTATAAAATATAATGAGAATAATTCTAATAATGTTTTGAATAAGATTAACAGAAATCCAGTAGCAAAAAATAATTTTATAAAAAATGACTTTAGCTCATTTAACACTAATAAACAGCCCACTGTAAGCAAAAAAGAGCCTGTTAGAGTTCAAAAAAGTGTTGGAAGAAACGAACCTTGTCCATGTGGGTCGGGTAAAAAGTACAAACAATGTTGTGGTAAATAGATTAATATAGTATATAAAAAGAAACGATACATTTTTTGTTGTGTCGTTTCTTTTTAATAAATATGATATAATAAAAATCTAGGAGTTGGTAATATGAAATTAAATAAAGAAGTTGTAAAAAAAGGGTTTAAGAATCTATTAATATCAATTGGTTATATGATTATTTTTAACATTATTTCATTTGCTTTGTTTTGGTTATCATATGTGGGAACAGAAGATACAGGACGTGTTATTGAAGGACTATTTGCTACCACTGAATATAAGTGTAATTTATTTTTTATGATATTTTCTTGGGCGTTACTTTTAGTAGCTTTTTCAATTTTTTATACTAGGTTTTGGAAAAAAAGATTAAAAAAACAAGTAGAAACTCACTGGTTATTTGTTATTTTATTTGCATTAGTTAGTTTGTTTTTTGCTGTTGTAGAAATTATATTATTAACATTAGTTTCGATTGTGAAAACAGGAATATTTAGTACAATTTCTAATTTTCCACGAGTATTACCTACTATAGTAATTATTTATCTAATTGTTTATGTTGTTTTTGATTTTATATTAGAAACAGTGAAAAAAGTTAGAGATAAAAGAAATATATAATAAATAAATTAAAAATGAAGGAGAAACGAAATGAGAGAAGTTGCAGTTGTAGTAAGAAATGATAATATAGGGGTTAATGCTATAGAAACAATTGATGCAATAAAGAAGGCTGGATTTAGAAATGTTTTTATACAATGGTATAACGAAAGTTGGATTCCAACACAAGAGGAACAATTAAAATATATAAAAAGCCAAAACTTAAATGTTATTTTTGCTCATTTGGGATATAGAAAAGTTAATAATATATGGGTTGAAGGTAATGAAGGCGAAAAGGTAGTCGAAGAGTATAAAAACGATATTAAAATGTGCAAAAAAAATAATATACCAATGGTGGTTATGCATTTGACATTGGGGTTAAATCCGCCAGAATTAAATTATCTGGGAATAAAAAGATTGCAAGAAATTGCGGATTATGCTAAAGAATTAGATATTAAGATTGCTTTTGAAAATGTAGAAGTAAAAGGTAGTCTAGAATATGTGCTAGAAAATATTAAAAATGAAAATGTTGGTATTTGTTTTGATGTTGGGCATAATCATGTGTTTTTTGATGACCAATTAGACTTAACCAAATTTAAAGATAAAATATTTGCAGTACATTTTCATGACAACGACAAAACAGCTGATTTACACTTATTACCTTTTGATGGTACACTAAATTGGGAAAATGTTATAAAAAATGTAAAAGTAAATAATTATAACGGACCAGTAACGCTTGAACCTTGCTATAATTATGATTATTTAAATAATAGTGTTGAACAGTTTTATGACAAAGCTTTTGATATTGGTAAAAGATTAAGCTTAATGTTTGAATAACTTTAAAAGTGTTTAAAATTAAAAATAAGAGGCGGGCGCCCAATAATTGGACACCCGCTATTAGTATAAGTGCTTTGGAAATAAATTATTTAATCAGCGCCGCTAATTGCGTTTTCTCTATAAACTTCTTCCATTTCATACCGATAGGAACGAACGAAGTCAAAAACAGCATTAGCCTGACGATGATTCAAAACAGAAGGAATACCATCTTCAAAAGTAACAGAATTAAGCCAAACCTGGCCAATTCTTCTGCCATTATACGTTATATGACAATGAGCTGGTTCACGTTTGCAATCCCACTTTCTTACATCAACTTCGCAGCCGATATTTCCTTCAATTGTTCTTTCGAAAATTTTCATAAAAAAATTCCTCCTAAAATAAAATTATTTTTTTATAGGTTTTAACTAACTATTTGAGTATATCATTATTTTGTAATTATGTCAAGTTGGTATATAGGAAAATGGTAAATATAAAACTTTTAAACAAAATATACACAAAACAATAAAAATGTGATATAATTATTCTTGTAGTGGATAAGCTATTTATCCTAAGGAGGGAAATATGTATTCAGAAAAAGTAATGAATCACTTTGCAAATCCAAGAAATGTAGGAGAATTAGAAAAATATAACGCTGTTGCAGAAGTTGGAAATGCAAAATGTGGAGATATAATGAAGATGTTTTTATACATTGAAGATGATGTAATAAAAGAGATATCTTTTAAAACATTTGGATGTGGAGCTGCTATAGCAACAAGTTCTATGGCAACAGAATTAATAAAAGGAAAAACTATTAAGGAAGCTCTAAAACTTACAAATAAAGCCGTTGTTGAAGCTCTGGATGGTTTACCGCCAGTAAAAATACATTGTTCTGTTTTGGCAGAAGAAGCTGTTAAAACAGCCATTAACAACTACTTAATAGAAAACGGAAGAGAAGATGAAGTTGAACAAAAAAAGTGTACAGGATGTTGTAAAAGTTGTTCACATAGTCACTAAGGAGGATTTATGAATCAAGCAACTAGATTAATAATTGAAGAAGACGACCACTTAATATTTATAAAAAGAAGAAAAAAAGTAAATGGTGGAATTAAAGAATTTTATGTATTACCAGGAGGGTTTTTAGATGATGGTGAGAGCTTTGAAGAAGCAGGGGTAAGAGAAGCTTTCGAAGAATTAAATGTTAAAGTTGAAATGCAAGAGCTTTTTACTGAAATTTATTTAGAAGAACTAGATAAAAACGAAAAATACTTTTTTGCAAGAGTACTATCTGGCAAGATAAAAAATGGAACTGGTGAAGAATTTCAAAATCAATCTATAGACAGTCCTTATGGAACATATGAAGTTGTAAAGCTTAACAAAAAAGAGTTGGGTTCTTATACAATTTTACCAGTGGAAATTAAAGATTTGTTAGTTGCAACTTATGTGTAATTAGGAGGTATAAATGTTAGCTTTAATTACAGGAGCAAGTAGTGGTTTAGGAAGAGATTTTGCAAGACAACTAAGTGCAAAAGGATATGATATAATTGCTGTTGCTCAAGATTTAGAAAAATTAAATACTCTAAAAGGGGAATTAAAAACCAATGTACAAGTTATATCTAAAGATTTAAGTATAAGAGAAAACGTGGTTGAATTATATAATTTAGTAAAAGAACAAGATATAGATATAGTTATAAATAATGCGGGGTTTGGAGTGTTTGGCTCTTTTGTAGATACTAATTTAGATAAAGAACTAAATATGATAGACGTAAATGTATGTGCTGTACATATTTTAACCAAATTATTTTTACAAGATTTCAAAAAGAAGAATAAAGGTTATATATTAAATGTGGCTTCATCTGCTGCTTTTGAACCAGGGCCTCTTATGGCTTCATATTATGCAAGTAAAGCATATGTTTTAAGGCTTACTCAAGCTATTGCAGAGGAATTAAGAAGAAGTAAAAGCAGTGTGTATGTTGGTGCGCTTTGTCCTGGACCAGTAGAAACTAATTTTAATAATGTCGCAGGTGTAAGGTTTACGCTTAAATCTTTAAAAAGTAAAGACGTTGTAAGTTATGCTATTAAGAAAATGTTCAAAAGAAAACTGGTGATTGTTCCGGGTGTAATTATGAAAATGACTAGACTTACTACAAAAATATTACCAGAAAAATTAATTACAAGAATTGCATATAATATTCAAAAAAGCAAGAAGAAATAAAAGGAGAGAGTGGTATGGAAAAAAGAGGATTAAGTATATCATCAATGGTATTAGGAATTGTAGCGTGTACGTTTTGTTGCAATGCGTTAATTGCAATTCCATGTGGTGTGTTAGCTATTGTATTCGGAACAATACAACTTAAGAAAAATAAAGATAATATGGCAAAGACTGGCCTAATAACCGGAATTGTAGGATTGTCTATTCCTGGTATAATAATATTAGGTTCACTAATTAGTTTTATTGTTAGCTTTTGTTTGGCTTTTTAGTTAAATTAACATAAAATACAGTAAAAAAAGTCACATTTCGTTGACTTTTTTTTTCGTTTATGTTAAACTTATATAGCATGTATTAGCGAAAACATTTTTAGGAGGTGCATAAACATGAGAGAAAACGTAACACTAGCTTGTACTGAGTGCAAAATGAGAAATTATGAAACAAGTAAAAATAAAAGAACTACAACAGAAAGATTAGAAATGAACAAATTCTGTAAGTTCTGTAAAAAGCACACAACACATAAAGAAACTAAGTAAAGGATGTGAACTAAGTGGCAAAAGGATTCTTGAAAGATATGAGGACTGAACTAAAAAAAGTAGTTTGGCCAACAGGGAAACAAATTGTAAATAACGTATTATGGGTTATAGGACTTGTAGTAGTTGTTGCAGCAATTGTTTTAGTAGTAGATTTAGTATTAAAAGCAGCAGATACAAAACTATGGGAGTTAATCTCAAATTGGATAGGATAGGAGTTGTGGGTTTCAGTGTCAGAAGAAACAAATAAAGATACTTTATTTAATTGGTATGTAATATATACATATTCTGGTTATGAAAATAAAGTTAAAGCAACTTTAGAGAAAATTATTGTAAATAGAGGATTAGAAGATAAAATAGAACAAATAATAATCCCTATGGAAGAAGAAATTGAAATAAAAGATGGAAAACAAAAAACATCTATTAAGAAAGTATTTCCTGGTTATGTTTTGGTTAAGATGATAATGACTGATGAGACTTGGTATGTTATAAAAAGCATTAAAGGAGTATTTAGTTTTGTTGGGATGGGTGAAAAACCATTACCATTAACTGAGGCTGAGATGATAAGTTTAGGTATTTCTGATGAAATTTTAAACTTAGATTTCGAAGTAGGGGATTCTGTAACTATAGTTTCAGAACCATTTTATAACTACCCTGGAGTTATTGAATCTATAGACAAAGAAAAACAAAGAGTTAATGTAAAGGTCAATATGTTTGGAAGAGAAACATCTGTAGAACTAGGATTTGACCAAATACAAAAAGTTTAGAATAAAATATATGTTAAACATATATTTGAATATATTTTTAAGGAGGTGAAAAAAGATGGCAGAGAAGAAAGTTACTCATGTAATTAAATTACAAATCGAAGCAGGTAAAGCAACACCAGCACCACCAGTAGGACCAGCATTAGGACCTTCAGGAATAAATATAATGCAATTTTGTAAAGATTTCAATGAAAGAACAGCAAAAGATGCAGGAATGATATTCCCAGTAGTGTTAACTGTTTACCAAGATAAAACATTTGAATTTATTACAAAAACACCACCTGCAGCAGTATTATTAAAGAAAGCAGCAGGATTAGCTAAAGGTTCTGGAAAACCACACAAAGAAAAAGTTGGTAAAGTGACTTTAGCACAAGTTGAAGAAATTGCAAAAACAAAAATGCAAGATCTTAACGCAGCCTCTTTAGAGTCAGCCGTTTCTATGGTTAAAGGAACAGCAAGATCAATGGGGATAATTGTTACTGAATAAAAATGGGAGAGTTTGAATACTCGTTAAAACCAAAGGAGGGGAAAAAAGTGAATAAAAGCAAGAGAATGAAAGAAGCAAGCGCTTTAGTAGAAGCAAAAGAATATACTATAGATGAAGCTGTAGAGTTAATTGAAAAATTACCTAAAGCTAAGTTCGATGAAAGTGTTGAATTGCATGTTAAATTAGGAGTTGATTCTAAGCAAGCAGACCAACAAGTTAGAGGTACAATAGTACTTCCTCATGGAACTGGTAAATCTAAAAAAGTATTAGTTATAGCTAAGGGAGATAAAGCTGCAGCAGCAGAAGCAGCAGGAGCAGATTTTGTTGGTGATGACGATATGATACAAAAAATAACTAGTGAAAATTGGTTAGGATTTGATGTTGTTGTTGCAACTCCAGATATGATGCCTGCACTTGGACGTGTAGCTAAAATATTAGGACCAAAAGGTCTTATGCCAAACCCTAAAGCTGGAACAGTAACTATGGATACAGCTAAAGCTGTAACTGAAATTAAAGCAGGTAAAGTTGAATATAGATTAGATAAAAATAATATAATCCATACTTCAATAGGTAAAGTTTCTTTTGGTAAAGAAAAAATCAAAGAAAACTATGAAACTTTAATGGAAGCTATAGTAAAAGCAAAACCAGCAGCAGCTAAAGGAACTTATTTAAAATCTATTGCAGTTTCTACAACAATGGGACCTGGAATAAAGATTGAAACAAAATAATTTAGTTAATTTAAAGGAGAAATGTTAGTTTCTCCTTTTTTATATATAAGTAACCAAAATATTTAAAAGATTTACATAAAAATAGCTTAAAAAGCTTGCAAAAAAACTTGGTTTGATGTAAAATTATAGCATAATTTAGATTATACATTGCATGTTGCTAAAGGAGGAATCATGGAACTAATAATCCAAGACTTTATAGAGTATTTAAATAGTAGACAAGTGTCAAAAAATACTTTACTATCTTACGAAAGAGATATAAATCAACTATCTTCTTATTTAAAGGAATTAGATAAAAAGATGTTTGATGTAACTGAGTCAGATTTGCAAGGATACATAGTATATATGCAAACAGTAGGTAAATCTAGCGCGACTATTTCAAGATGTGTAGCGTCTATGAAAGCGTTTTATAGATATCTATTAAAAAACAAATTGGTTGAAAAAAATATAGCAGAAAAACTTTTGGCACCAAAGGTAGAGAAGAAGGAACTATCTATTTTATCTATTGGAGAAGTTGAAAAACTTTTAGAACAACCAACTCAAGACGATTTAAAAGGTCAAAGAGACAAAGCTATGCTGGAAGTTTTATATGCAACAGGTATTAGAGTAACAGAACTTATATCTTTAAATATTAGTGATGTTAACTTGAATGCCGGACATTTAAAAGTAAAGAAGAAAAATAAGGAAAGAATAATTCCTATTTCTAACACAGCTCTTAAATATTTAAAGGTTTATGTTGAAGATGTTAGACCTTTACTTATAAAAACTGAAAAAGAGGAGTCTTTATTTATTAACGCTAACGGACAAAAAATGACAAGACAAGGTTTTTGGAAAATATTAAAACAATACAAAGACCAAGCAAAAATAGAAAAAGAATTAACGCCTCATACAATTAGACATTCATTTGCAGTACATATGTTGCAAAATGGTGCTGAATTAAAATCTGTTCAAGAATTATTAGGACATACTGATGTAGCATCTACAATGATGTACACTCATGTAGCAGATATGAAAATAAAAGATGAGTATTTAAAAGCTCATCCAAGAGTATAGAAAAGTGTAGTTTAAATAACTACATTTTTTTATACAAAATATTAAATAAAATATTGACAAAGAATAAAAAAAATGTTAAGATATATCATGTGTTCGGGATAGTGGCGGAACTGGCAGACGCACAGGACTTAAAATCCTGCGGTTGAATAAACCGTACCGGTTCGATTCCGGTCTTTCCCACCAGAACATGTAATCGTTAAACCAAAGGTTTAACGATTTTTTTATTGTTTTTAAAATATATATATTGTAAATATATATATAAAATGTTAAAATATTTATGTTAAGTTGCAGTGAGAATATATTTCAAGTAGATATATTGGATGTAAATAAAGTGAAAGGAATACGATTTTATGCAAATTTTTACCGGTTGTTATAGCAAGTGTAAAGTAGGGAATAAAATATCCATTTCTGGAGATAGAGGTAAAAAAGTTGAGTTTGTAGGAAAGACGATACCTCAACTGGCACCAAAGAAAGCTTTTTGGGAAATTTGGCACAATAATATTGGAAAAGTGCCTGAGTTAGAGAATAATAAATACTATATAACTCAATATTATAACGAAGTGTTGACTAAAGTGGATTTTGAACAACTTTTTAAAGATGAGCAGCGTTGTATATTACTTTGTTATGAAGATAGTTCGGAATTCTGTCATAGGCATATAGTTGCAGAATATATTGAATTTATATATAACATTAAAGTTCCGGAGATAGAAATAGACGAAAATTATATTATAAAAGAAAAAACAAGACCTGCATATATTAAAGAAATATTGCAAGAACTTTTAATTAAAAGTAATTAAATTTAAAATTAATATAAAAAGGAGAAAGAGAATGACAGACATTCATCGCAAAGAAATGGTTTCATTAGTCGAAAAATATGATGAAAGAAAGGAGTATTACAAAAACGCGGAGATTCTTTTAGAACAAGCTAAATTAAGTGTGACCAAAAGTGGAGTAAAAAATGCATATCAGCAATATTTGGTGTTTTGGAATAGCCTAAAAGAAAACAATCTTGTGAATATTCAAGCTAGAGAATATCACAGAAAAACAGCCAAAACTTTCAAAAGTATATTAGAAAATATGTAAAAGAAAAACGTTATGTGGAATTCCACATAACGTTTTTTTATTTTACTTTTTATTAATTAAGTAATGTCTTAAAATATAAAAGACGGAGTAAAGGTTGTATTTTGAGTATACATGAAAGCTGAACTGATTCTTATTTTTGGAATAACTTTCATAGATTTTATCTTTAGGGAATCCATAATAAAAATATGAGCTTTTTTCGTTAAACAGTCCTATAAAGTCTACATCTATAGGTTCTGCTGAATTAACGGAAATACTCCAAAGATAAAAATTATCCGAAAGAATAATTTCCAAATTATATTTTTTAGAGTACAGTCTATAAACGGGTAAAGTTATTGACTTTGAATTGTGAGTTGTTATGACAGTTACATCGTTATCTTCAATGTCGAGAAGTTTAGCTAAAATGTCTCGCACAAAACAAACTTGTTCTGAAAATCTGTTTTTATATAGCATACAGTCTTCAGGGCTATTTACTCTAACCCAAGCAGTTAAGTCTACAGGAAGATTATTGTTGTAAAATTCTCGAATTTCTTCTAAAGCTTTTTTATCAGAAACTGAGCAAGTTTCTTCATAATCTTCTAAATTAATATTGGAGTTATATTTTATATAATCCTCCAATATAGCATAATGAAGTTTTTGTTTCATAAAAAGTCTCCTGTGATTTATTTATTGCTTACTATATGTCTTGCTACATGTATTCCGCTTGCACTCGCGTGTGACAGAGAATGGGTAACTCCAGAACCATCACCAATGATATATAATCCTTTAATTTTTGTTTCAAGGTTATCATCTACTTCAACTTCGGAATTGTAGAATTTAACTTCTACTCCATAAAGTAGAGTATCAGGATTGGCCGTTCCCGGAGCAATTTTATCTAAGGCGTAGATCATTTCGATGATGTCATCAAGCTGCCTTTTGGGAAGAACCAGACTTAAGTCGCCAGGTGTGGCAGATAAAGTAGGTTTAACGAAGCCTTTTTGCATTCTTTTATGAGTACTACGTTGACCTTTTATTAAGTCTCCGAATTGCTGAACAAGGAGTCCACCACCCAACATGTTTGAAAGCCTGGCAATAGATTCTCCATATTCATTACTGTTTTCAAATGGTTCTGTAAAATGATTCGATACAAGAAGTGCAAAATTTGTGTTGTTGCTGTACATGCTTGGGTCGTTATAACTATGTCCGTTTGCTGTAATAATTCCTCTTGTATTTTCGTTTACAACTATACCGTGAGGGTTCATACAGAAAGTCCGTACTAGGTCGCTGTATTTTTTTGTTTTAAATACAAGCTTACCTTCATATACGTCAGAAGTGATATGCTCAAAAATTTCTGCCGGAAGTTCAACTCTTACACCAATGTCTACCTTGTTGCTTGTGGTTTTAATTCCAAGAGTAGAGCAAAGGTTTCCTATCCATTTGGAACCAGAACGACCTGCAGCAACAACAAGATTGGTAGCAAAGTAATAGAATTCTTCTAGTTCTGTTCTGTATATTACTTTAAATCTTAATTTGAATTTAGATGTATCATCTTTAAAAACTGAATAATCTTCTACATCTAAAACCTCTGTGTTGAATTTAATAGTAACACCTGCGTTTATAAGATGATTATACAAATTTTCAAGCACTTTATAATTCACATCTGTTCCAAGGTGTCTAACTTTGGCGTCAAGCAGGTTTAAACCATGTTGTCTGGCAAGTTTCCTTAAAGGCGTGTCTGATGTTGAGTACATTTTGGTGCCTTCTCCGCCAAAAGATAGGTTTATTGTATCAACATACTCCATGAGTTCGATTGCTTTTTCTTCTCCGACATGTTCATATAACTTACCACCAAAGTTGTTTGTGATGTTATACTTTCCATCCGAAAAAGCTCCAGCGCCACCAAAGCCGTGCATAATACTGCAATTTTTGCATTTTATGCAATTTTTTACTTTGCCAGCTGAAATGGGGCAAACTCTTTTTGAAAGTTCGCTCCCTTTTTCTAAAATACAAATTTTTAACTTAGGGTCTAACCGTATCGCTTCATAAGCGGTAAAGATGCTTGCAGGGCCAGCACCTACAATAATAAGGTCAAAATAATCATGCATTTTTCTTTTCCTCCAAATAATTATTTGTTATTCAAATAGTTAATTAGCAAATTAACTATAACCTAGAAATTACAGATATATTATACAAAAAGTAAACATAAAAGTCAATTACGGGCTATGTAGCATAAGTTAATTAAATATTAAATATAATTAAAATATGTTAGAATTGATTATATCAAAGATTAATGATTTTATATGGGGAGTTCCTTTTGTATCTATTTTAGCAATACTTGGAATATATCTTACTATTAAGCTTAAGATGCCGCAAATAAAGAGTTTTTTATCGATAAAGGGATTGTTTTCAAAAGAAGATAAAAACTCTAAAATAACTCCTTTTAAAGCGCTTATGAGTATATTGGCGGGGACTTTAGGTATTGGAAATATAACTGGAGTGGCAAGTGCCATTATAATAGGGGGGATAGGCTCAATATTTTGGCTATTTGTATCAGGATTTATTGCAGTTGCTATTTCTTATGCAGAAAATTATTTGGTGTTAAAAAACAGGAAATATGATTCTAAATCAGGTACTTATGGTGGGGCGATGTATATTTTAGATGAAGTTTTAGAAAAAAGAAAAATAGCGGAGTTATTTTGCATTTTTACGTTATTTGCTACAGTTGGAATGGGGGCTATGGTCCAATCTAATTCTTTAACAAAAATATTAACTAGTAATTTTAGTTTAAGTGGTACATTTGTAGCTATAACTTTAACCATAATTGCAGGATATATTGTTTTGGGTGGTAAATATAGAATTGCAAAGATAAATAGCGTTTTAATTCCTGTATGTACAATAATATATGTTTGTCTATGTCTTGGTATAATATTTTTAAATATTGATAATATAGGATTTGCTTTAAAGAATATATTGTTAGACGCATTTGGATTTAAACCGGTAGTGGGAGCTGTTGTTGGAATTAGCATTATGAAATGTATAAGTACTGGATTTTGTAGTGGGATGTTTTCAAACGAGGCGGGAATGGGAAGTGCACCAATATTTTCAGCTTGTACAGAGGAAGATAAAGATGTAAAAAAATTATCTTATATAATGTCATATAGTGTTTTTGTAGATACAATATTCTTATGTGTATTAACAGGAATTACTATTGCAGTTTCTAATAGCTATATGTTTCCAAATGTAATAGATATGTTAAATAACACTTTTGGTACAGTACCTTTTGGGAATATACTTCTTATTATTTGCATGGCTGTTTTTGTGATAGCTACTATTCCTTGTTGGGAGTTTTATGGTGAACAAGTTATAAAATTCTTATTTGGTAAGAAATATAATATGTTTTTGTTTAAAATAATATATTTAATTTCAGTATATTTTGGATGTCTTTTGAGTATAAATATAGTGTGGGATTTATCTAATATTTCCAACGCATTAATGGCAATTCCAAATATTTATATGATTGTAAAATTAAGAAATACCATTGAAAGTTAGAACAATATTAAAAAAATTGAAAAATTAACAATAATTGTATTGACAATTTTAAAAAATATTGTATAATTAATAATGTACTCGATGCGGGTGTAGTTCAATGGTAGAACCTCAGCCTTCCAAGCTGATGGTGTCAGTTCGATTCTGATCACCCGCTCCATTTGAAAACAACTTACGATGCCATAAAGGTTCGTAAGTTGTTTTGTTGTATTATTACTTAATAAGGTATGAATGATTAATTTTTAAATATTGCGTAATTTTTTATAAACATTTGAAAAATCAGTATACATTTTACCAAATCTACCATAATGTTTTATTTCACAATCTACAATCATTTTTAAAATTACGTAAAGTCTATATATTTCAATTCTTACATATTCAGCGTAATTAAGTTTTTTATTTCCATATCCCAGTAAAAAGTAATTATCATTTTTCCCGTTTGGTAAGTGAAAGTAGAAAGACATTAGTTCATCACAATAAAAAGTATCAGTAAAGTCTACTATTCCAGAGATTTGTCCATTTTTTATTAATATGTTTCCATCCCACAAATCAGTATTACATAAGCATAGGTTTGATATGTTTTTTAATTCTTTTTCTTTAGAGCAAATTAATTGAAGTATTTGTTTACTTGTTATGCCTTCAATATTAATATTGTATTTATTATATATATTTAATAATTGTTTAAACATACATAAAACTAATTCATAATTATTTTTGAAAGTTTTACCATGAAAAGCTGGGATGTAGAAATGGTCTTTTTTTATTGAACAGATCTTTTTAGTGATTTGTCCAATGGAATACGAAATACTATTTTTTTGTTCAATAGTCAAGTTTTCTTTACATTCAGAATAAGTATTTCCTTCCATATAATTCATGATAATGAAAGGGTAATTAAATTTTTCTATTCCGTCACTATAATATATAAGTTTTGGGGACATAATATTTAAATTTTTAATTTCTTCTAAAACTTTAGCTTCCCACCATAAGGTATTTTCATCAATAGGGGCTACGCTTTTATTGCGTGAAGGCCCCATTTTAACAATGTATTTGGTTTTGCCATCGTCCATTAAATATACCCTATTTTTTAGTCCGCCACTTAATTTTTTTATACCAAGATTTTTTGGCTTTTTTTTAAATGCGGCATTATATATTTCATAAAATGTAGTATTTGTTAAATTAGAATTACACATTTTTTTCACCTTCATATTTATCTATATACTTTCTTAAAACTTTATCTGTTAATTCAAATTCACTATTATTCATAGTCAAATGAAATATATTATCAAAAGCATATTTATCAATTTTTTGTTTGTATTCATTTCTAATATTTCTTTTTAAAGTTGCTACAGATTCAAATTGAAAGCCCTTTAAGTTGTTTGTATATTCATAAAAATTGATAGGTATACTTGCTCTTACAATCACAATTTCATTATTTTCAAATTGATCTTTTAATGTTGCGTATTTGATAAATGGTATGCCTTCAGCTTCGTGGTTTTTTACATATATATCTTTTATAAAATTTTCATATCTATTTTTTAAATCTATTTTGATTACTTCATTAACACATCCGGCTTTATTAATTATATCTATAATTTCATTTTTATATTTACCGTTTAATGAATTCCAAATAATGCCTATACAAGGAAGCTCTTTTTTATAAATTTCATTTTCTTTAAAAATATTCTTTTGTAAATATAACTTTAAAATATCGATAACATTATTAAAACACCTATATTTATAAACATTTTCTGTATTAATAATTAATTTATGAAGACTATTATAAATATTTAATATTTGCTCTTTAAATTCTTCTTTTTTTAAAATACCTTTATTATAATCTCTTAAATAATATTTAAGTATATGAACATAACTATTATATAAAATTTTATCTGCTGCATCCTGATAACTTGAACCATATGATAATAATTCATTACATTCTGTAATTGCCCATTCTGCCAAATTAAAAAATCTTTCCGAAAATTTATTGGCTGTTAAAGAATCTGATTCTTTTTTAATATAGTGGTAAAGAGGTATTTTGATTTGAGTAAACACCAACCCTTTTTTACATAATTGTAGAGTAAAATCAGAGTCTTCTTTAAAACAATCGGTTCTAAATTTTAAGTTTTTAATAGCACTTAATTTATATAATTTGTCCCATGTTGCAATACTAATAACATCATTTGCGTATGCATTAATTAAATCGAGTCTGTTAGATTCTCTATTAATTTTCAAATTTTCAAATTTTGTAATAATTGTGTTATCTTTATTATGAATAAACATGCCGCATTCACATATGTCTGCATTATTATTAATAATTTGTTTTAGCATAACTTCAACATAATTATATTCTATATAATCATCAGCATCTATAAATGCAATATAATCGCCGCAGGCAATTTCAATTCCTTTGTTCCTTGTAGCGCTTAATCCAGCATTTTTTTGATGTATAACTTTTATTCTTTTATCTATTTGACTATATAAAGTAATTATTTCTAATGAGTTATCTACTGAACCATCATCTATTAATAGAATTTCAATATTTTTATAAGATTGTTTTAATATACTATCTATACATTTATTTAAATATTTTGAAGCGTTATATATGGGAACAACAATAGAAACTTTAACGTTATTATTAAAATTAAATTCTAATGAATTTTCTAATCTTTCTTCCCATCCATCATAGTTAATATTAAGAGAGAGATTATAATATGTAATTTCTGGATTATATTGTATTATGCAAGGCTCAGTTCGTTCTACACCTATTTCATTAATTTTATTATTATGATTTATTTCGATTATGTAATCGCATAAATCTAAATAATCTTTATAATCCGATATGTTTTTTAAATCAATAACTACATTATGCTCTTTAGTGCTATCTGTAATGATTTTATCTATTGTTTTTTTGTTATTTAGTGTAAGAATTTGATTATTAGTTAAACCGTCAATATCTAACACCAGATAATTTTTTTCATTAAAATATTTTTTTATTTTTTCTTTTCCTTTTATTGTATTGTTATTTCCAATTCCTATAATCATAACAAGACCTCCTTCATGGCTTAATTTTATATGAAGAAACAAACTAATAAAAGTAGAAAAAAAATTGACTTTTTTAAAAAAATTCCAGGAATTTCTTTATGTGCAATTGAATTTGTAGTATAATAGTTAAAAAGGAAGTGATATTATGACTGGGGAAGAGTTGCTTGATACAATAAATATAAAAACCTTTCCGGAATTAATTATTAAACAATTAAGAAAGAATAATGTTAATACTAAGATAAAAAACTTAAGAGCTTTTTATACTTTTTTACTTTCTAAAATAAATGAAGATGTTAAAAATTCATACTTAAATAGAATTTTAAAATATCTGTCATTTAGCGAATCAAGTGAAATATTAATTCTAGAAGATATAAAAAATGGAATATATGAAGAAACCGTAACAAAAGCATTTAAAGAAATAAGTGATGAAATTGATAAATATGATGACAATTTATTATTTTATAATCGTTTAAGAGATTCTTGTAAATTTATATATTTTAATAATAATGAAATATATGAGCTTACAAAGGAATTTGACTACCATCATAAATTTCTTTATTTGCTTTTTGTACATGCTTGTGATAATTATAAAATCAATACCCCAAACATATTAGCAGAAAGGATTTTAAGAGAGTCTTATTGTTTGAATATTGGAAATGAATCTAAACGTGTTTTACTCAAAGCATCAGCGGATTTAGGAAATAATCTAGCTTGTCTTTTATATGGAATAGTAATATATGATGATTTTAATGAAAGATTTAAATACTACCTAAAGGGAAAGGGCATGACTGAATGTATTTGGGAAATGGCGTTTATAATAGAACACTATGAAATTAATGAAGAGCAATTTAAAATTATATTAAAAGAATATAAAGAAATTATATATGAGGGAGAACAATTTCTAAAAAAAGATATTACAATATTGGAAGAAACTACAGATTTTGAGAAAAAATGTCTCATAACAGCTTTAAAAATGTATCTTTATTTAGCTAATATAAGAAATTATTCAAAAGCATATTGTAGCGTAGGCAAATTCTTTCTTGCAGATAAGGTGGCAATAGTAGATGATAAAAATAAAATAAATAAATTAGTATCTGAAGAAATTGCTTTAGAATATACTAAGAAAGCTATAAAATTGAGTAATATTCCAGCAATGCAAAATTTAGCATCTTATTACTATAATAATAAAGAACCTAATGATATAAATATTAAGCAGTTACTTCAAATAGGGGCAAATGCTAAAGATATGTTATCAAATGTTTATTTATCAAAAGTATTATTAGAAGAAAACAAAACAAATGAAGCAGAAAAATATTTAAAATATATCTCTAAGGGAGATAATGGCGAAGCTCAATATGAATTGGCTAAGATTTATGAAAATAAATCAAAAATAAATGAGGCCATTATGTATTATGAAAAAGCTATTCAAAATCAATATTATAAAGCAGCAATTAACTTGGGGAAAATATATTTTAATAAGTATATGGATGAAATAGCAACTGTAAATAATAAGAATGGATATTTATTGTTAGCTATAAATTTAATTGAAAAATATATTATGGAATATGACGATGAAACTAGAAAGGAAGCTGAATTTTTATTAAATAATATGAAAAGTATTTCTAAATAAAAGTAGATATCCTAGAATGTATAAAATAAATAACAAAAAAATTATGTTAAATATTGTTTAAAGAGGCATGTTGTGCTAATATATATAATTAATAAGGGTGTGATATAATGAAAAATGATATGATAGTTAAAAAATGTGCTAAATGTGGTGCTATGGTTTTAACATTTAAAGATTGTTCTTGTAAAGAGTGTGGAATTAAGTGCTGCTTTGAGGAAATGAAGATATTAGAGCCAAACTCTGTTGAAGCTAGTTTTGAAAAACATTTACCAAGCTATAAAGTGGTTGGAGATAAAATAATAGCAGAAGTAGGTCATGTAATGGAAGAAGAACACTATATCGAATGGATAGTGTATGTTTCAGATAATAAGCAAGATATTCGTTATTTTGATGCGGGAATGAATGCAGTAGCAGAATTTGATTATGAAAAAGGCGGAAAACTTTATTCATATTGTAACAAACATGGTTTATGGATGAAAGAAGTTGAATAAAATAAATGAGTCACAAAAGTTTGTGGCTCATTTATTTTTTATGTATATATAGTTTTATAAATATTGTTTCAGACTTTCAATAATTTCTTCTTGAAATTTTTTAAAGTTATAAGCTAATTCTAAATCGGCTTTATTTACTTCTTTGGAGTATTCACTAATTTTCTTTTCCATATCTATAGTTCCCATTGAAATACCTTTTATTAACATATCTGCAATAGCGGAATCGCTATTATCTGAATCAACCTCTTTTTTTATAGAAGAACCAGCCATCATTTTGGCTATTATAGAATTGTTAGAAATCTCAGCATTTTCTTTTTGTAGAAGCTTTTTAGATTTCTCTTTCCATTCTTCATATTGTTTGAAAATATCTTCTAATAACTTTTTTATCTTATTATCTTTTTCTTTTAAATCATTCATTAGTTTTTTTAAAGTGAAACTAGACATTTCAGAATCTTGATAAATATGTAGAATAAGTTCATTGTTTTCTTTCATAATATACTTCCTTTCATTTAAAATTAGTATTTCTTATTTTTAATAAAAAATACGTAAAAATAAAATAATTTAGTGGAAAAATATTTTTTATTTTAGATAAATGATATAATATAACAAAATGGAGATGAGTTTTAAATGAAAGAAATTATAATTATATTAATACAATTGTTTATGTTTTATATATTTCCGCTTTTTGCAGGTCCGACAGATGCTATAGGAATGGTGTTATTAATAATTTGGATGACGTTTATATTAAGTATGCTTATGGGAATTATTTCAACTAAGAAAACAAAATATATTTATCCTTTAGGTGTTGCTATTTTGTTTATTCCTAGCATATTTATATATTATAACAGTTCAGCTTCTATACATGCTGTTTGGTATTTAGTTGTAGCTTATGTTGGATTAGGAATTGGAATTGTACTTTCTTTATTTTTTAAGAAAATAAAATAACATTAGTTTATTAAAGATTAGTTTGTTAAAACAAATTAATCTTTTTTTTAATAAGGTATTGACGATAGAAAAAATAAATAGTATTATTGTATTAATAAAGTGATACAAGGGAGGGAAAATGGATTTTTTATTTGACAACGAAAGACCGATATATATTCAATTAGTAGAAAAATTGCGAATTGAAATAGTTTCTGGTAAATTAAGGCCTGGAGAAAGAATACTTTCGGTAAGAGAATTAGCACTTAATCTTAAAGTAAATCCTAATACTATGCAAAAAGCTCTAGTAGAATTGGAAAATGAAGGGTTAGTGTATACCGAAAGAACAAACGGAAAATTTGTAACGCAAAATGATAATCTAATTGAAAACTTAAAAAAGAAAATGGCAGAGGAAAAAGTCAATAAGTATTTAGAAGATATGTTGGATTTGGGTATAGATAATAAAGAGGCTTTAAAATACTTAAAAGAAATAGGAGGTAAATTTTAATGGAATTATTAGAATGTAAAAATATTTACAAAAATTTTGATGATAAAGAAGTGTTGAAAGATGTTAATTTAAAGATACAAAAGGGTAAGATAATTGGACTTTTGGGGAAAAATGGCACAGGGAAATCTACTTTAATAAAATTAATAAATGATTTGTTGACTCCTACAAGTGGTGAAATTTTAATTAATGGTAAAAAACCTGGAGTAGAATCAAAAGATATAATAGCATATTTACCAGAGAGAACATATTTAGATAAGGAAATGAAAGTAAAGGATGCTATTTTGTATTTTGAAGAATTTTATACAAACTTTGATAAAAACAAAGCAGTTAAACTTTTAAAAGATTTAGATTTAGATATTAATACTAAGATTTCTAAAATGTCTAAAGGAATGCAGGAGAAACTACAGTTAATTTTAGTAATGAGTAGAAATGCTCAGTTGTACATTTTGGATGAGCCTTTAGGTGGAGTAGATCCTGCTACGAGAGATTATATATTAGATACAATATTGACTAACTTTTGTGAAGGCGCTAGTGTAATAATATTTACACATTTAATAGCTGATATAGAGAGAATATTAGATGAAGTTATATTTATAGATAAAGGGGAAATTGTGTTGACATCTTCTGCGGATGAATTAAGGAATAAAGAGAATGCATCTATAGATGAAATTTTTAGGAGGTATTTTAAATGTTAGGTAAATTATTAAAATATGATTTGAAATGGATATATAAAGTAGTTGTTATATTTTATATTCTAGCTATTATTTTTTCTATAGTAGCAAGAGTTACTGGAGAAATTGAGAATTCTTTACTTTTTGAGGTTATATCTAAAATATCTATAAGTTGTGCAATAAGTATGGCGGTAAGTAGCTTAATAAATAGCTTAATGAGATCATGGGTTAGATTTACCCAAAATATGTATAAAGATGAATCTTATCTTACACATACGTTGCCAGTAAAAAAGAAAGATTTATTTAACTCAAAAGTAATTTCGGGAGCTGTTTGCATTATAACAACAATGATTGTAATACTATTGTGTCTGTTTATTTGTTTTTATTCCGAAGCTAATATGGAAATATTAAAGAGCTTATTGGAATTAGCAGCAACAACATATAATACTACTGTTTTAAACTTGCTATTATTGGTAGCTATGGTATTTGGATTAGAATTAATTTATGTATTATTAACTGGTTATTTAGGATTAATATTAGGACATAAATCTAATACAAATAAAATGTTAAAAAGCATTTTATTAGGATTTTTAATATATTCAATAACACAGATAGCAACTGTAGCGTTAATTGGAATTGGTGGATTGTTTAGTGGAGATATTATGAATTTAATAAATACAGTAGAGGCTGTTAATATAGAAACTATTAAAAATGTTATGTATATGTGTGTTGGAGTGTATTTCGGTTATTCGGTATTATTGTACATTATAGCTAGGAAGCAACTTAACAAAGGCGTAAATGTAGAATAATATATATTATTATGATTTTTAGGAGAGCTAAAAATGATATTTACAATATTTATATTACCAGTAATAATACTTTTGGCTGGATATTTAATGAATAAGTATCCGCCAAAGAAAGTTAATTGGTTTATTGGATATAGGACTAGAACGTCTATGAAAGATGAAAATTCATGGGAAGAAGCTAATAGATATTGCGGTGAGCTTTGGATGAAAATAGGGGTAATAATGATTGCTATATCTTTGGTATTAATGGTTGTAGCATATCTTAATATAGTTATATTTTCTGAAGCAATTCTTGGTGTAATTGTGATTTGCCAAATTATCCCTTTGTTTCTATCTGGTCTTATGGTGGAAGATAGAATTAAAAATAAAGAAAATTAGAATATTTGTAAAAAAAGCGAGTTTATGATTTGTTTTATATATTTAATGTGCATTCTTTAAGAGCAGACATTGTTAGAAAAAAGGCTCATAACTTTATGGAATTAAGCTCGTATTCCCTTAAAGAGGAAATTGATATAATATTAGAGTCTCAAGCAATTGAGACTTTTTTCTTACTCTTGAAATTTCTCTAAAATTACCCTAAAAAATGCCTTTTGGGGAAATTTTGGGGAAATAACGAACTTTGAAATTCCGTAAAGTACTTGATATATCTATAAAAATCTCAATTTGGATTTTCTGTATTTTTTCCTGGTATTAATAAATTTTCTAAAACATTTCCTGCAACTTTATTGTGTGAAATAACAGGATGCACATAAAAATTAAATGTAGTTGAAATTTGTGCATGTCCTAGTCTTGCTGCTACAACTGCCACATCTATATTTTGAGATATTAGAAGAGTAGCATTTGTGTGTCTTAATCCATGAAAACTAATTTCAGGAAGACCACATTCTTTAACAAATTTTACAAACCATTTACTAATGGTAGATGGGTGCATTGGTTTGCCATCAGCTTGTACAAATAACCTATCTGAATTAATCCATAATTCGCCATATAAATCTTTTTGTTCATCATACCATAATTTATACTCCCTAAGTAGAGAAATAACAAATGTAGGTACAGCAACATCTCTTATTGAACTATCAGTTTTAGGTGCCTTGGTAAATATTCCTTTATCACATAAATATTGACTAGATTTGTTAATACTAATTATTCCATTGTTAAAATCAATATCTGACCATTCTAGTCCTAGAAGTTCACCGAAGTCTCATTCCTGTAAATATTGTTATTGTAATAGCTACTTTGTATTTGATTTCTTGATTTTCAAGATTTTCTAATAGAAGTTTGCATTGCTCATCATCATAATATCTTCTTTTAGGTTTCTTAGTCTTTGGTGGTTGAACTCTTTCTGCTGGGTTATTTGCAATTAGTTGCCAGTAAACAGCTTTGTGAAGCATTGCTCGAAGTAATCTGTGATGTTCTAAAATAGTTTTCTTAGATAGTGGTTTAGATAATCTTTCGCCTCTGTTATTCTTAAGTCTTTTAATTTGTGTATCATTTTCTAACATATTATAAAACTTCATAATATCTGTTGGTTTAATTTTATCTAATTTAAACTTACCGAAGTAGGGAAGAATTCTAGTTTCTAAAATTCTAACATATCTTGCATAAGTTCCAGGTGCTAAATCTTTTGTGCCATAATCTCGTTTCCATATTTCTACAAAATCTTTGAAAGTTATAGACTTAGGTTCAGCAACCATTCCATTTTGTATTTTAGTAACAAACTGAGCAAGTTCAATTTCTGCTTCCTTTTTACTACAATGTACTGTTTTAGTGTACTTAGCGATAGATCCATCTAGGTTGTATCCACATGCATATACTAACCTATATGTATTTTCGCCTCTTTTTTCTATACTCCCTGCCATATTATCCTCCTTCCTGTGTGGGAGAGAGTACGTTGTAATTTGAAATTACAAGTTTGTATATATTAATTATACTAAGTCGAAAAACAAAAGTCTAACCGACAATCAGTTTTTAAATAAATTTTTATAGA
This sequence comes from Clostridia bacterium, assembly GCA_017549425.1. Classification (GTDB taxonomy): domain Bacteria; phylum Bacillota; class Clostridia; order TANB77; family CAG-465; genus UMGS1649. The sequence goes on from JAFYUV010000017.1 coordinate 256,876, forward strand.
TGTATGGTAAATGTTTGAAAAAATATTCATAGTATGATAATATAATGAAGAAGGAGAAATTTATATGGAAAAAGTAATTTATAAAAGAAATTTTTTAAAAAATGTTATATTTAGAGTAGACTTTTTATTAGATGAAAGAGAATTTGAAAATTTAATGAGCAAGACAACTTTAGATGAAATAAAAAGACGTTTTGAAATATTAGAACCATTACAAACAATTCAAAATACTAATTTTATGGTAGATGTTAATACAAGAACAATTAATGCTAATCAAAACGAAAGTAAAAAATATATTTTTAGAAAAAAAGAAGGAACTGCAGCACTAATAATTGATTCACAATCTATAGTAATTGATTATACAAGATATTCAGATTCAGAAATGCTACTAGAAGATATAAGAATGTTGAATTTTATTTTTTCAAAGATTTCTATTTCGAGGGTTGGATTGAGATACATTAATTATATAGAACCAATTAGATTTGGAGAAATTGATTGGGATAGATATATAGATGAATCAATTAGAGCAAGTCAAAAAATTGATTTTGAAGGAAGTTTATTACAATCTATTAATGTTACAGATATAAAATATGAAGATTATATAATTAAGTTTCAAAGTGGAATTCATAATCAAAATTTCCCAGCAGATAGAATAAAGGATGCATATGTTTTAGACTTTGATGCATCAAGTAATGAAATAAAACCTACAGAAGATATTGAGCAAATGATAAAAAAATGGAATATTCAAATAAATAAATTATTTGAAAAGTTTATTAAACCAGATTTTAGGGAGATATTAAATGGAAATTCAGAATTATAGTATCAATAATAGTACAGAAATTAATGCTATATTGAATAGTGGAAAAACAGAAATAGTAATATCTGATTATTTAAACACTAAGGATAATGAAGTAAAAATTGATTTATCTAAATATAAAGATAATAAACCAACAAGGAGAATAATAAAAGGAAGCATAATAAATGAATGAGATTATAACTAAAATTATAGAATCAGAAGATTCACATATATATCAAGGAGAATTTATAAAAAATGTAGAATTTATAGAAGATTTTAATGAGAAAGATGGAAATATAGAAATATCTATAATAAATTTTCCTTTGGTAGTTGCATTAACACAAGAATGTGATTCTACTCAGGATTATAAAAACAGGTTAAAAGAATATCAAAAGAGAAAAGAAACAGAGGGAAGGGAAGGAGTAGAGAGAAATCCATATTTACTTTCTATTATGGTTGCTCCAGTATATTTGTTAGATGATATAAAAGCGGGGAAACATTTAGAACATTTAGGCATTTCGTGTAGAACAATATCTTCTAACGAAATAAAGAAAATAAAACAAAATGCAGATGCAAGATATCATTATATGAAAATTGAAGTTTTAAGTGGTAAATACATAGAATATATAGTTGATTTTAAACAATATTTTACAGTAAATGTAGATAAAATATTGCAACATAAACGAAATAAGGAAAATATACAATTTGTTTTGGGAGATTTATTCAAGGAAAGTTTAAGTCAAAGGTTTTCTAATTATCTAAGTAGGATAGGATTACCAGAAACTGAAATAAAAGAGGAAGAATAAAATGAAGTTGAACTATTTAAGTTCAACTTCATTGCTTTTTTTATGTATCATTGTACTATCAATCCATTTCTTAAATTCGCTAGCAGTAATTTCACCTTTAATATATTTATATCTCATTATAGGTCCTTCCTTTTTATAATATTCATACATTTGATTAGATTTAGATGTTGGTCTAGTATGAGATGCTTGACTAGCTAAATCTTTATATCTTTTTCTATATACTTTTAACAAGACATCTTCTTCTAAATTTTCTTTATGAGTTTTTTGAGATTCTATTGATTTACAAGTTCTTTTTCCATCAAATAAAAAATCACAATACTTGGTATTGTGATTAGTGTCAGGTATAAAATATCTATTACAATGTTTACATCTTAATATTTTTATATTTTTGCTTATATCCAAAAGATTTTTTAAACTAATATATAAAATATCATAAAAATTTTTAGATACAAATGAATTTTTTATATTTTTATAATTATAAAGTAATTGAAATTTAGATGTTGAGTTATTAATTCTTAAATCTAAAATAGTGGGAGCCAATATTCTTACATAATTAGAATATGTTTCATAATCTTTGTTATTACAAGAATAATAAATTTTACGATATTTGCGAACAGCAATAGCTTTATAAATATTTTGGTATTCTATAAATTCATTTTTATACAATTCAAACATTTTAGTTAAGTTAGTTTCTATTTCTTCTTCAGATAATATAATATTAAGCTCTTCATCATGAATTATAGAATCTACAGAGATATGATTATGAATCTTAAAGAATAGATACATAAATATATACTCTAAAATAAAGGTTTTAAAACTATTAAAAATATTAAAATCAGTATTTAAAAAGTCCAATAAAAAAGTTCCTAATTTCTTAGGAACTAAATCTTGTTTTTTAATTATATAATATTTCTTTGTTTTATCTTTTGTAAGTTCACCTTCGTATTCTAAAGGTAGATATTTAATAAAGTATTCGAAATTTTCTTTAGTATCAAATGCAATTTCTAATTCGTCCATATAAAACCTCCTAAAAATAAAAATAGACCAGCTGATGCTAGTCTGGTAAATGAAATATTAAAAATTATCTATTATATATATTATACTATGTATTTTTAAATGTACAAGACTGTCCTTTTTAGACTGTCTTTTTTGGTCTGTCTTTAATATTTCATTATATTAATTATATCAGGAATATTGCAAATTTTGTTTTAACAAATTGTTTAAACAATTCTTAAAATTACCGGACAAAATTATAAATATCAATAGAACATTAATTGTATCGTAGTTTAAACCTCACTAAACTTTTAAAATTATAATTAGTAATTGAATAACAAGCAATTACTAGAAAGGTAGGTGAGTAATATGGAACTTGAGAAAGTAACACGAACAACTCTAACAATGAAGGAGACAGCAGAGTATTTAGGAGTATCATATTGGTTAGTTACACAACTGGTAAGGAGAAAACAAATACCATGCTCACGAGTTGGAGGAAAAGTATTATTTAGAAAAGAAGCTCTAGATAAATACTTAAACGAAAAAGAAAAAGCTTCTATAACAAATGAATAAACAACTCACAAAAGATAAGAATCTTGGATACTAAGAAAATAAGATGTGTGGGAGAGATGGTATCTAAGATTGTAAGATACAAAAGATATTAGAATTTAATAATAGAAAAAGGGAGGAAAAACTATGAAAGAAAAATATAAAATTTATAATTTTCTTTTCGAGGGGAATTATTTAAAAGATGTAAGTTTAAATGCAAAAGTAGCATATGGAATATATGTGGATATGTTAAAAGATAATATCAATGTAAAGCAAGACGAAAGAGGATATAAGTATATAGAAAATGCTAGAAAGTACATAATTGAAGAATTAGATATATGTGCAAATACTGCAACTAAAATTCATAGAGAATTAGTAGATGCAGGACTAATTGAAGAAGAGTGGCAAGGTATGAATTTACCATATAGAACGTATATAAAATATTACGAAACAATAGATTTAGAAAATACAAAAGAATATGAATTTTTAATAAAAGATTGTTCTAATATGTTATTTAAAGATACAGGATTCACAAATTCAGATATTAGAGAAGCTCAAAAAATAATAATCGAGAAATTTGGCGAATTCCCATTTTTTGAGGTAGGAAAAATAGTGGATCAAATTAACTTAAATCAATTTCATTTAAATGATATGAAGATGATAAAATATGCAATAGCATATATGTTAGCTAAGTATAGAAATGTAGCCAACATAAAAGATATGATGAATAAAATAAGTTATATAACAATATATGATGCACTTGATAAGACAAGAAAAACAAATAACATAGAACCTAAAGTATGTACTTTAGCAAAAGAGATATTTGAAATTATATCTAGAAAATATGAATATTAAAATTTAAGCATCATAAAACAAGATGGCTGACAAATGTCAGCCATTTTTGATATGTGTCATCACCGTTGAAAGCTCTGCTTTCAAGCTGTTTAAGGATGTCGGCTGACATCTATTCTTGCTGTTCCTACGGAAAAGAATAAAAATACGTATTTTGTCGAAAAATAGAAGAAATAAAAACAGACAAAAAGTTACAAAAATTGGCAGATTTGTTGAGAAAATTTGCAATTTATGATATATATATACTAAGAGATAAAAAATGGGGGAATTATTATGAATGCTATGACAGAGGATGAAGTAAGAGATTTGGCAGGGAAAATACTAAAATTTGAAAATTCTGATACAGTTATATCTGGAGTTGGACAATTAACAACTTTTAATCAATTAGGTTTTAAAGGTGTTTCAGACAAGCCAGATGGGTGGTATCTTCCTAAAAATATTGAAGAACCAGCTATTATATTAGAAACAAAAAATTCAAATTTGAAATTAGAAAATTTTTTAGATGAGATAATTAAAAATTGTGATATTGCTTCAACAAAATATAATAAAGTAATTGGTATATTATATAATGGTAAAGATGTAATTGTTTTAAAGAATAATGAAGTAATAGAAGCTGTTGATACTCTACAAAATAAAAATTATTATTTATCTTTATTTAAAGTGAATAAAATAGATAAACAAAAAATATATGGAGTAACCAAAAAAATTAATGATTGTCTTCATACAGAATTTGGAATAAAAAACTTGTATCACAGAATGATTTTTACAGCTTGTGCTTTAGTTGCTAAAAGATATGGTGCTATGTTAATAAAAGGTATGAATTATCCTACATTCCACACATTAATACATTCAACATTGTCAAAATCATTAGAGGATAGTAGAAGACAAAATCAAAAATTGGATATATTACTTGAAGTTTACTCAGAAATTAAGATGAATTCAACTGAAAATCAAGAAGCAATAGATAATTTTATTGAATGGATTTCTGAAATATCTGAGTGTGTAAACTCTGATTATTGGAATGGCGAAGATGTAATGGGGATTTTCTTTAATGAATTTAATAGATATAAAAAGAAATCAGAAAGTGGACAAGTATTTACACCAGAACATATTACTTCGCTTATGTATAGATTGATAGATGTACATCAAGATGATAAAGTGTTAGATGCAGCTTGTGGTTCAGGTGGCTTCTTAGTTAAATCTATGAGTAATATGATTAAAGAAGCTGGAGGAATTCAAACTGATAAAGCTAAAAAAATAAAAAGTCAACAACTATTTGGTATAGAATTTGATAGAGAAATTTTTGCCCTAGCTTGTGCTAATATGTTAATACATAAAGATGGTAAAACAAATTTGGAACAATTGGATAGCAGAACTTTTAAAGCAGGAGAATGGATGAGAGAAAAGAAAATTACTAAAGTATTGATGAATCCTCCATTTGAGAGAAAATATGGATGCTTAAAAATAGTTGAGAATGTTTTAGATAATGTTCCTCAACATACAATGTGTGCATTTATTTTACCAGATAAAAAATTAGAAAAAGATAATAGTGCTTCTATATTAAAACATCACCAATTACAAAAAATAGTTAAATTGCCAGAAAAAGTATTTTCAGAAGGCGTAACAACATCAGTATTTATTTTTGAAGCAGGAATACCTCAAAACAACAAAGAAATATTTGCTTGTTATATAGAAAATGATGGATTAGAAACAGTAAAAAATCAAGGAAGACATGATATAAAAGATAGATGGCAAGAAATAGAAGATAGATTTGTAGATATTGTTCATAAACAAAATGGAGATGATACAATTCAATGGATTAAGCCAAGTGAACATTTAAGTTATCAAATGCCAGAAAAAGAATTTGAAATATATGAAGAAGATTTTACAAAGACTATGATGGATTATATTATGTATCAAGAAAAAATTGACATAAAAGAGTTTTCGGATAAATTAATGGAGAAGGTAATGTATTCAAGTTGTGTTGCAGAGGATGGAGAAGACTATGTTATTACATTAAAAGGTGATAATAAAGATGAAGAATAAGATTGATATAAATAAATGGAAAGAATTTAAAATTGGTGATTTATTTGATATTCATCCAACTAAAGCATATAAAATGAATAACAGTTCTTTGTTAGTAGAAGATGGAATAAATCCTGTTGTAGTTAATTCGTGCTATAATAATGGGATTGGGGGATATACCAATTATGATTGTACAGAAGAGGGGAATATTATTACTTTTAGTGATACTACATCTGCAGATTCAATATTTTATCAAAAAGATAATTTTGTTGGCTATCCACATGTACAAGGAATGTATCCAATCGGAAAGTATAAAGATAAGTGGAGTGAGTATTCTTATTTGTTTTTTATAACATTATTTAGAGAAAAGGCTATCAACTTAAATTATGATTATGTTAATAAGTTTACAAGAGAATCTGCAAAGGAAATAAAGATTAAACTTCCAGTAGATAATAATGATAATCCAGATTGGAATTATATGGAACGATATATGAAAAAAATTGAAGAACAGTCAAGAAAATCAATAAAAGGATTAAATAATTGTAGTGAAGAAACAAACAAAGTTTATATTACGGAAAATTGGGGAAGGTTTGTAATAGAAGATTTATTTGATGTTAAAAGACCTGCAGCCAGGAGTCAATCTGATTATGAGGAGGGAGAAATACCTTTTGTGGCATCGGGAAATTATAATAACGGTGTATTAAAATATTTAATGCCAAAAGACAATGAGGTATTAGAGAAGGGCAATTGTATAACAGTAAGTCCGGTTGATGGCAGTTCATTTTATCAAAAAGAAGATTTTTTAGGCAGAGGCGGAGCAGGATCATCAATAATATTACTTTATAATGAAAATTTGAATGAAAAAAATGGAATATTTATAGCGACAATTATCAGAAAAATATGCAATAAATATGGATATAGCGACATGGGTAGTAAAGAATCGATAAGAAAAGAAATAATTAAACTTCCAGTAGATGATGAGGGTAATCCTGATTGGAGTTATATGGAACAATATATGACTAAATTACTAAGTAGAACTAAAAGCAAATTAAGTTGTTTAAATGCTATTTAATAAATTGTTTATATTAACTTAAAATAAATGAAAGATATAAAAAAGTAAAATGAATAGAATAGGAGAGAAAAAATTGAACCCCAAAATTACAGAAAAGTTTGTTGTAGATCAAGTTATTAAATTTATGATAAATAAAACAAATGGTAATTGGCACGAAGAAAAAGTAGAAAGAAGAGACTTTCATAATCATGGTGTTGATATTAAATTAGTTGGAGGTAAAAGAAACAGCGAATACTTTTTTATAGAATGTAAAGGTAAATCGTATGCAAAGTCAGCAAAATCAATTAACAGAGAAGGGTGGCTTAATGCATTAGGTCAAATAATAACAAGAATGGATGTAAAGAGGTATTCTATTTCTAAAGAAGATGCAAAAATATCAGGAATAAATCGTGCTTATAAATACGGATTAGGTTTATATTGGGAGTCTGCTCAAGTAGCTTTAAGAAGAATCCCAAAAGAAGTTGCTGAAGTTTTATGTTTGCATATTTTTTCTATTAATGATAATGGAGAAGTTAAGTATTTTACACCAAGTAAATTTGGAACACAGTACTCAAGAGAATATTTCTTTTAGTTAAAATAATTAATTATATTATTTTGCTATATATAATTTTAGTATTTATAATATTTACCATTATAATAAAGATTAATCCTACATTATGGATAAGTGTTTTTGAAATAATGCTTACAGCATATTATACAGTTATTTATGAAAGGATGATGTCTATGAAAAAAATTTCACATGGTGTTAGCTCTAGTTATTTGTGTAGGAATAAATGTGATAATAGGCAGATTAAATACTAAAATAAATATAGATTAGAGCATTAGGTTCGATTCCTAAACTACACACAAAATTAGAATCAGATGATTAAAAATCTGTAATAAAGGCGAGAAATAATTCGTCTTTATTTTTTTATAATGAGTATATTTTATTTATATAAATTTTAATTATATTTAAAACTATTTACATATTATTATAAAAAATTGCATATAATATTACAAAGTTGTTAAAAAATAATACAAAATGTATTAAAAATAATTGACTTTATCCGGAAAAGAGTGTAAAATTATATAAAATGATACAAAAAGGAGGTATTTTATATGTTTACATATATAAAAGCTAAGAACTTTAAATCATTAAAAAATATTGAATTTAATTTAAATAGAACTAAAGCTAAAACTAATAATTTTATTGCTATATATGGAGAAAATGGTAGTGGTAAAACTAATTTGGTAGAGTTGTTTAAATTTTTGCAACAAGTAACAATTTCAAGAACAATTGATGTAAAATTAAATATGCTACCAAAAGAATTTTTTGAATTAAAACAAAAAATGCTAGATAATACACCTGTAGATATGAAACCGTTGTGGCAGTTATCATTAAATTTAGAAGAATATAGGATGATAAATGAAAAAGAAGATACTGAAATAGAGTATGGTTTTAAAATAAATGATAAAGAAGGTTTTTATTCTATAAAATTTAATACAGAAATAGTAGAAGAAAAATTATATTACTTCGCAAACAAGCAAAAAGGATATTATTTTCAATTATCAAAAGATGAAAAAGGTATTATAAAGAATTTAAATAATAGCATTTTTATAAATGAAAAATATAATAAAGAGTTAGAAGAAAATATAGAAAAGTATTGGGGAAAATATTCATTCTTATCACTACTTACTTTTGAATCTAAAGATAAAAACGAAGAATATGTAAATAATAATATTTCATCTAAGATGTTTGATATTATTGATAAATTAGTATCTATGACTATACATGTTAATAAGTGGTTTTTAAAGTTTGTGCCAGATAATTATATGAAAAATACAGTACTAGCTGATTTAAAATCAGGTATTATTTCTAAAGAAAAAATAAATGAAATAAAGAAGTATGAAAATGTATTAAATATTTTCTTTACACAAGCCTATGCAGATATAAAAAGTGTTAAATATTCAATTGAAGAAAAGGATGAGAAAATTAAATATAAGTTGTATTTTAATAAAATGATAGGTGGGAATTTAAAATCAATACCGATAGAATTAGAATCAGAAGGAACTAAAAAAATAATTGAAGAATTTGATACTTTAATTGGCGCAATAATGGGAGAAACAGTTGTTATAGATGAAATTGATAATGGAATTCATGATTTGTTAATGAAAAACATTATATTATCTATAAAGGACGAAATAACAGGTCAATTAATAATAACAACTCATAATACATTATTATTAGAAATTCTACCTAAAGAGTGTATCTATATATTATCTGTAGATTATGAAGGTAATAAAAACATAAATACAATAAAAGAATATGGAATAAAAATACAAAAAAATCATAATGCTCGAGATTTGTATTTTAAAGGTGTGTTTGGAGGAGTGCCTACAACAACATATGTAGATTTTGAAGAAATTAAATATGTTCTAGAAGATTCAAAAGATAAAGAGGTTGAAACTAATGGTGAGGAAACCTAACTATTGCAAAGGTATAATAATTGCACATGGTAAGAGCGAACTACTATTAGCAGAACATATAAAAAGCAATCTACATTTGCCTATAGAAATATATGCAGAAAAAAATGGAAAATCGAGCATACAAATAGATAGTCTAAAAACCGTATTAAATAACAATATATTTAAAAATAAAACAAGTTTTAAAAGACAATATGTTGTAGAAGAGGAAAATAGAGAATTAAAGAATTTCTTTGTTATGCCGATAATGGATTTAGATGATACAACAGAAGATAAAATAGAGCAATATAAATCTGGAAAAATGTTTGAAAATCATTGGCTGAGTCCTTATATTATTCCAATATGGAATAATAAAAATTTAGATCAAGTATTATTTGATTTAAACTTAATAAGTAAGATGCCAAATAATAAAGAAAAAGGCAAAGTGTATGAGGAACTATTTCCTACTCATAGAGGAGAAACAGATTTAGAACAGGTAAAAAAATTGTTAAAACATTTCCAGGATTCTGAAAAAACTAATATGGATGTGTTTATAAATAAATGTTTAGAGAATTTATAATGTAAGAGGACGGAGTTAACCCGTCCTTTTAACATCTATACAATCTTCATAATTTCACTTCTTACAAACTCTTCCACCATATTATCAATCATATTATTATACTGAGCCATCACGATAAACTCGTGAGTTTTAGGCTCTGGGTGCTGAGATTTTAAGAAAAGTCGCACCATATCTGCATACTTATACAAATACTTTTCTTCATCATACAAAAAATCCATAAGACTACCATCAATAGTAAGTCTGCTATATTTCATAGGATTTAATTCTTTCAAATATTTCTTTAAAAGCATACCATATCTTTTAAGAGCCATAATGTTTACCACCTAAACTCATAATAACTAAATTCAAGCAATCACCAAAACCTGCTCTATAATACTTATCATTATAATAACTACAAAAATCTAAAAAGTCATCATAAATTTGTTCTAATATTTTCTTTGCAAATTCTCTGTTTTTATAAGGTAAGCTTTTTAAAAGCTTGTCCTCAAGTTCATCAAAATGCAAAAGATATTTTTTATCCTCTTTTGTTAATCTTGCTAATTCCTCATCTCTAAAAATAATCCAATCTGATAATAAATCATTTAATTCATTATTTGATAATTTGTTTTTCATAAATTTTACCTCCAATTTTTACCATTTTTTCTTGGGGAGATTTTGGTGAAAAATTCTCCCGAAAATTCCAAAAATCGCACAAATGTTCCAAAAACGTAAAACTCTGAAAGCACTGAAATACCAATAAAAACTTAACTTTTCTTTAAAATCCAAAAGTAAAGTTATGTCAACTCATAACCCGAAGGTATTCCTCAAGAAAAAGCACTGCCACTATTGTTTTGTCGAAATTTGGTGTATAATGTAACCAAGTTTGAAATTGGGGGCAAAAATAGTGATAGCAATTGTGTGTGTAGATGAAAGAAATGGAATGCTTTTTAATAATAGAAGGCAAACCAAAGATAGAGTATTAATAAAGCATATAGTAGAAAAGGTAGGAGACTGTAAACTGTGGATAAACGGTTTCTCCTCAAACTTGTTTAAAGAATATATAGGCGAAAAAGTGGATATATCTGAAGATTTTTATGTAAAAGCTAAAGAAAATGATTATTGTTTTGTAGAAGAAGTTTCTCTTAGTCCTTTTGAAGATAAAATAGATAAATTAATAATATATAATTGGAACAGGCTTTATCCTGCTGATAAATTTTTAGAAATACAACTAGATAAGTGGTATTTAGAAAGTGAGAAAGAAGTTAAAGGCTCTTCTCATGAAAAGATAACAGAAAGAATTTATTTAAGGGGTAATGTGTAATGGGAAGAAAGAAAAGTTATTCAAAAACTAAAACAGAAAAATATATTTTACTTTTTATAGCATTTTGTATATTTGCTTTATTAGGCTGTTCGGATGTAAATTTAGATAATGGAATTATTGAACAAAATGCGTCTATAAATGACATATATAAAGATATAAATTTATCTAATATACCAGAATATTCTGGTGCGCCATATGTAGTTATAAATAACAACGTGCCGTTTTTTGAAAATTTGGGATTAACTACTTCGGCTTTTGAAAGTTATGGTGAATTAGATGAGTTTGGAAGATGTTCTGTAGCTGTAGCTTGTATTGGGGAAGATCTAATGCCAACTGAAGAACGAGGAAGCATAGGTTCAGTTAAACCTACTGGATGGCATACAGCAAAATATGAAGGTATAGATGGTAAATATTTATATAACAGATGTCATTTAATAGGTTTCCAATTAACTGGAGAAAATGCAAATACCCAAAACTTAATAACAGGGACAAGATACATGAATACAGAAGGAATGTTGCCATTTGAAAATATGGTGGCAGATTATATAAAAGAAACAAATAACCATGTAATGTATAGAGTAACTCCTGTATTTCAAGGAGATGATTTATTGGCTTCAGGAGTGGTTATAGAGGCAAAATCCATAGAGGACAATGGAGAGGGCGTGCTATTTAATGTATATTGTTATAACGTACAACCAGGGATAAATATAGACTATGCTACCGGAGATAGTATAAAAGAATAAATAGAAAAAAGGCTGTTCTTAAAACGAATAGCTTTTTTCACATAATTATACACAATTAGAAACATCATATTAATTGACAAAACACTATGTTTATACTAATATATTAACGAAAGAGGTGATGTTTAATGCTTAATATATTAAAAAACACAGAAACTAAAAAAATGCTTGAAAAGATAGATAATATAGAAAAAGGTAGTTGGATAGATTTACAAAAACCAACAGAAAGTGAAATAAAAAGAGTAGTTGAAGAAACGGGTGTTGATGAAATCTTGCTTAAATCGGCATTAGACGAAGAAGAGACCTCTCACATTGATACAGACGATAATCAATTGCTTGTATCTATTAATATGCCAATAACTGAAAAGAACAATAAAGGTAAATATTATACAACAATGCCGATAGGAATTTTGATTGTAAATGATGATTATATTATAACAATTTCTTCAGGTAAAATTAATTTAGTAGATATGTTAAGTAAAAAGAAAAAGATAGTAGGAGAAATAGCTACATACAAAAAGTCTAGATTAGCATTTCAGCTGTTATATATTACTGCTGTTGAGTTTTTGAAATACTTAACGTATATGAGTAATGATTTAGAGGCTTTTGAAGATAACTTAACAAAATCTATGAGTAATAACGAACTGTTAAAATTAATAAATTACCAAAAGTCAATGATATTTTTAAATACAGCATTAAAAACAAATCAATCAGTAATTGAAAGATTAAAGCGAGGAAAACTCATAAAATTATATGAAGAAGACCAAGATATATTAGAAGATGCAGCAATTGAAAATAGGCAGGCTATAGAGATGGCTACAATATATGGAGAAATATTAAATGGAATGACGGATATTTATGGTACAGTTGTATCTAATAATTTAAATAATGTGATGAAATTGTTAACTTCTATTACGGTTATTTTGTCTATTCCAACTTTGATTGCTTCAATATTAGGCATGAATGTTATATTCCCGTTTGATACGGGTGTATCTGGATTTTATATAGCTATGGCTATTACAATAATTATAACTATTTCGGTAGCTGTATGGTTAAATAAAAAGGATATGTTAAAGTAAAGAAAGAAGGAAAAGGATGGAACAAAGTTTAACAAAGAAAAAAATAAAATTAGAAATACCTAAATATACTTTAGGAGAAGAGTTATTTAGTGCAATATCTCATGGAGTTGGAAGTTGTTTAAGTATAGCGGCATTAGTGTTATTGATAGTAAGAGCAGCAATTTATGGAAGCGCAATTTCGGTTGTTGCAACATCAATTTATGGGGCAACTTTGGTTATACTTTATACTATGTCTACTTTGTATCACAGTTTTTCTCCAAGGATTACAGCCAAAAAAGTATTTAGAATTTTCGATCACTGTAGTATTTTCTTGTTAATTGCAGGAACTTATACAGTATATTCATTATTAGTTTTAAAAGGTGCTTTAGGGTGGACTATATTTGGAATTGTTTGGGGGGCTGCAATACTTGGAATTGTATTAAATGCTATAAATTTAGAAAAGTACAAGAAGTTTTCAATGGTGTGTTACATAGCAATGGGCTGGATAATAATATTTTCATTTAAAACTTTAATAGCGAGTTTAGCAAAAGGCGGAGTAGTATTTTTGCTTATAGGTGGAGTATGTTATACAGTTGGCGCTATAATTTATGGTTTGGGTAAAAAAATAAAGTATATGCATTCTATTTGGCATTTGTTTGTATTAGCTGGTAGCATATGCCATTTCTTTTCTATTTTGTTATATGCAATATGATTTTTCAAGTGGTGAACATGAGATTCGCCACTTGATTTTTTCTCATTCTTGTAATAGAATATGTAACAAGAAAAAAATATATTTTGAATCCAAATTGTGACAAAATATGCAAAATAAATGAAGTATAATACACGATATAAACGAGGTAGAGGTGAAAATATGGTATTAGAGAACGAACAATATACTGGCGAGAGAGTTAACTTAAGGCCAAGCAAATTTGGAAAGATAGAAAAAATATTTAAATATATATTTAATTCAATGGCATCACCATATATTTTATTATTGCTGTTAACAGCAGGAATAGAGGTTTTAGGTGGACAACCATTTGCTTTTGTACTACTAGGAATAGCTACAATTTTTAACATTCCGCTACTAGTTCCTTTAATTACAACAGTTATAAGTTTTATAGTTTTTAAAGAACCGACAACAATGTATGTTACTTATTTAATTACTTATTTTATATATCTAATATCTACAGTTTTAATATCTGTAGAGGGAACAACAAAAAAATATTCTACAATGACAAGGCTTATAATATCATTTGCTGTATCTAGCTTGCTAATAATGATATTTACTGGATTTAGCAGGTTGGCACTATTACAGTTTGGGATTAATGCTTTAGTAATATTTGCATTGTATCCTGTATTTACTAGTGGTTGCTCAATGTTATTTAATATACGTAAAAATTTAATATTTTCTAAGGAAGAAATAATTAGTTTTGGGGTATTGATTGCAACAGCTATAACTTTATTAAGTAGTACAAGTATAATGGGATTTAGTTTATCTAATGTTTTAATAGTTGTTTTAATTGTTATAATAGCTTGGAAAAATGATTGGGTTATAGGGACTGCTACAGGGGTAGTAATAGGACTTATATATTCTCTAATAACAGGAGAGTCTACATTAGTAATTGTAAGTTGTGGCTTCTCTGGTTTAATAGCAGGAATACTAAGCAGATTTGGAAAACTTCCTGTAATAATAGCATTTGCTATAGGCAATGTAACTCTTTCATATTTATATACTAAAGACATTGAATTGTGGGCTAGGCTTGCGGAAATACTAGTCGCTTCAGGTGTTATAATAGCATTACCTAAAAAAGCTATATTAAAATTTGAAGAAATATTTAATACAAGTAATTCTTTGCCAGCAGGATATGAAAATCAATTAGGCCCTGCTAATGAGATGAAGTCAAGAATTGGAGCTATCGGCGAGGTTTTTGATAACTTAGCTAGCATAACAATTCCGGTAAGCGAAGAAACAGTTCTAGAAACAGAAAATGTTATAAAGAAATATTTATTAGACCATAAAAAAAATGAATGCATTAGTTGTAAAGAAAAGATAAGTTGTTTACAAGAAGAGGAAATAGCTGTGGTCGCAAAACACATTGCCAAAAGACTTGAAGATAACAAATCTTTAACTAAAGAGATGCTACCTGTTTCATGTGGTATGGCTGATGAAATGATTACAGACATAATAGAAATATATAACAATATGAAGCTCATGAGAGTTATACGCATGAAAGAAAATGAGATGAACTCTAAATTGGCTGAAGAATATCAAGTGGTGTCTAAGTTATTGAAGAAAATAAGTAAGCACGACACTCCTAAGTTAAATGATATTACAAATCAAAAGCAAAAAAGAATAAGAGAAGAATTAGGTTTTTTAAGATATTCTGTTTATGAAGATGCTTTCTATGAGGATGAAAGAGATGTATCGTATGAGTTTGTAACAGATATACTAACAGATATTGAAAAAGCGAAAAGAGAAATTCAAACTACTGTTAGTAAGATTTTAAATGTTAAGATGAGCATTAAAATGATATTAAATAGTAGTAAAACAGAGAAATCTAGAATTAAGTTAGTTCCAAGTAGCAAATATATAATTAACGCTGTTGTTAAACAAATCAAAAAAATAGACAGTCCTGTTAATGGAGATTCATATATTGTTACTGAACTAAGAGATAATAATAAAATAATAGCAGTAAGTGATGGAATGGGAAGCGGTCCTAAGTCTAAAGAGATTAGTATGTCTGTTATTAATATGATAGATAGCCTGTCAGCTTCAGGAATTAGTAAAACAGATATATTAAATATAACAAATAAAGTTGTAAAATCTAAAGAAAACGGAACTGTTTCTGCGACTTTAGATATGTGTATTTTAAATGAGAAAAAAGAAAGCTTAGAATTTGTTAAATTAGGTGCTGTTCCGTCTTATGTGTTGAGTGATGGAATTGTAGAAAAAATAGAGTGTAAATCTGATTCTTTTGGAGTTGCAGATGAAGTTGTATTTACAGAATATGACCATAATGTAAAAAGAAACATGTATGTAATAATGACTTCAGATGGAGCTATTAGTGATATAAATCAAAAGATATTACAAGAAATAGTTGATGAAAATCAAGAAAAATTTAATGAATCGGTATTTATGGAAAAAATAATGGAAAAGATAATAGACTCCCAGAATAAACTTATCCTAGATGATATAACAGTTGTTGTTGCTAAAATTTCGTAAATAAAAATGGCGCTAGAAATAGCGCCGTTTTTATTATACTTAAATTGCAAATGTTTATTTTGAAAAGCTACTTAAAATTTACCATTAAGTAGGAATTAAAAGTATGTCTTAAATAATCTATTAAATTAGAACGAGGAATGTCTGCTGTAACGATTGCGTTTACTTGGAAGATTTCTGTGCCATCCTTATCTTTAAAAATTACTTTTCCAACTGCATCGTTAGCTTTTAATGGTGCACATATATTTTCGTTTAATATAACTTCCTGGCTAACTTCAATACTAGTACCTTTTTCTAATATTTGAGTAACATCATTTTCAAAAACTATTTTAACTTTACTGTTAATAGCTTTGTTTATATTTAGCGTCGAGATAGTATCGCCTTTTTTTGCGTATGTTTTTACTTGGTAGTTGCTAAATCCGTAGTTTAATAATTGTGTGATTTCATTTCCTCTAATATCTCCAGAAGGAGCTGTAAGAACAACCGCTATAAGGGACATATTATCTCTGGTTGCTGTAGCTGTTAGATTAAATAAAGCTTTTGAAGTTGAACCTGTTTTTAAACCAGTGATACCAGAATATGTTTTTAATAATTTATTTGTATTAGATAATTCGAAAGTTCCACCACGTATAGAATCCATCCAAATAGAAGTGTATTTTAAAATATTCGGATGTTTTGTTACTAGTTCTCTAGACATGATAGCTATATCTTTAGCTGATGAGTAATGATTATCTTCATCAATGCCGTGAGCATTCATAAAATGTGTGTGTTCTAATCCTAAAGTTTTTGCTTTTTCATTCATCATTTGAACAAAATTTTCTTCTGAACCAGCAATTAATTCCGCCATTGCGACGCATACATCATTTGCAGAAACTACGCAGATACATTTTAGTGCTTCGTCTATAGTTAGTTGTTCACCTTCTTTGAACCATATTTGTGAGCCGTCCCATTTTAGATGCGTTTAAGCTACATGTCACAGTGTCTTCTAATTTTATTTTACCACTATCTATTGCTTCCATGATTAAAATTAAAGTCATAACTTTTGTTACAGAGGCAGGAAGCAGTTCTTCATTTTCGTTATTTGCGTAAAGTATTTTTCCAGTACTTTGTTCCATTAATACTTGAGCCTTAGACTGAAAATTAAAGGTAGGAGTAGCCACTGTTTGGATTGATGATTCTATTGTTTTATATTGTTCTGATTTTGTTTCATTGTCTACTATTGCAAAAGTTGGTAACGAATTGGCTAACAATACTTGAGAAAAGGCGGTAAAGAACATAGAAAACAGTACTAAAAAAGACATGAGTAATTTAAACTTTTTCTTAAAGAATTTCATTTATATCCCCCCGTTAAACATGATATATTACAATATATTAAATAAAATTAGAGTTATGTCTAAAGGCTTAAAAAAGCATTGTTAATTTTATTTGTTACAAAAATATTACAATAACATATCATTTTGTCGCATGATTTAAAAAAAGTAGAGTATAACTTGACTGAAAAAAAAGTTTGATATATTATATTAAAAAATATTGTGGAGGTTTTTACATATGATAGGAATGAATCAAATTAAGAAAAGATTACTATATGGTATTTTAATTGGATTAAGTGTTGGAATCGTTGGTATTGTTATAATTTTAATAATAACTAATGGAACAATAAAAAGTTATGAAGAAGGAACAAATGAAGATTTCTTAAATAATTATACGCAGTATGTAGCAACTTTTAACAGAGATGTTATACAAGGTGAAACAATAACTGCGGATATGATAACACAAGCTAGAGTACATAAAAACACTGTACCAGCAAATGCTGCGTCTCAAGGATATTTGGTTGGGAAAATAGCAAAATACAATATTCCATCTGGAGTAACTGTAGTAAATAGCATGGTATCAGACTCAGTTGTAACTATGGATGTTAGAACTCAACAAGTTACAGCAGTGCTTTTACCAGCAAAACTAGTTGCAGGAGAATATGTAGATATTCGTTTGCAAGTTCCTAGTGGTGTTGAATATATTGTATTACCACAAGTTAAAGTGATAGACATAGTAGGAACAACAATATGGTTAAATTTATCTGAAGCCGATTTATTGTTATTAAACAGTGCTATAGTTGACTCATATATGATAGAAGGTTCTAAATTATATGCAGTACAATATGCTGAACCAGATACACAAATATCTACAGATGCAGAAGCTACTGAACAAGCAAGACTATATATAGAAGGAAAAATAAAAGAACAAATAGATGCGTTAGCAGAAGAAGTTGAAGTTGTGACTGGTGTTGAAGATAACGGAGAAGAAACAACAGATACAGAGTTACAAGTTCCAGAAAGAAATATACCAGCTGAAGACCTTATTAATATGATTTCTACATATGCAATAGAATATAGATATTATGTTGAATCTTACAACAAGATAGAAAGCAATTACCAACCTAATGCTACTGTAATGGCATTTATGCAAGGTAATGAATATGTTGTAGAACAAGCTAAGGAAAAATTAAGTGAAGAAATAAGAGCGGGAATAGAAGCTAGTATAGATGCTTTTGAAGCTGATCAAGATGAAGGTGATTATTCAAATATTGTTTCAGGAATAACATCATCTATATCTACTCAACAAAGTTTAAGAGGTCAAGTTTTAAGCGGTCAATAAAATCTAGGTAAGGAGGAAATATGCAAAAGATAATAGCGTTCGTAGGATACGTTAATAAATCTGAGTTTATAATTAATTTAGCAAAAGTTTTAGATATAATGAGAAAAAAAGTTCTTGTTGTAGATGGTACTTCAGAACAAAGAATTAAATATACAATTCCAACTTTTGATGTAGCAGCAAAAGAATCATTAACTCATTTTGATGGAACAGATTACGCAGTGGGTTTTGACAGTATAGAAGCTATAAAAAATTATATATGTACAAAAACATCAGTTGCTGAAGATTATGACTATATATTATTAGATATAGATAATAAAAAGGATTATGAACATTTTAAAGATGAAAATATTTCAAGGTATTTCTTCTTTATAGAGCATACAACAATGTCTTTAATAAGAAATGAAGAGTTATTAAGATGCATGACTCAAGATAGAAGTGAAGAAGACAAGATAGAACTAACAAAAATAGTTTTTAAATATTATATTTCACGAGCTTCTCAAAAATATTTTGAAGGAAGATTAATGGATATGAATGTAAGGTGGTTCGATTCAGAATATGAATTGCCTTACACAGATCAAGATAAAGTTGCAGATTTAGAATCTGAATTAAGTGGCTATATAGATTTTTCAAGACACACAAAACAATACATGATGTTAGTTACAGATGTTGCGTCTGAAATATTAAATGGAGTAGCAGCTGGTGAGATAAGAAAAAATATAAAAGCGTATTCAAGGAGGAAAATTTAATGCCAAAGATAGTTTTTTGGTGCCCTGAGGCTAAGGCAGTTGGACAAACACATGCTGCAATTGCGGTGTCTACGCTAATGGCTATGGAAGAAGATTATTCGAACATTTTACTTCCAGGACAATGGCAATCAAAGAAAATTGGAACAGCATTTGAAGATTATGATTTATTAAATACAAAAGGTGTTTTTAATAATTCTGGTATTGGGCTTACTGCGTTGGCAAGATTAGTTACTAGTAATAAAATAACTCCAGAAGCTATAAGAAACTATTCTAAGCCAATACTAAAACAAAGATTGGATATTATGTATGGAACTAATGTAAATAGCAGAGAACAATTTGATTTACTTATTTCTCAATTTCCATCAATAGTTCAAAAAGCGTCAGAAGCTTATGACATAGTTTGGGTAGATTTACCGAAAACAGACCAAAAAGAATATATAGTGGAAACGTTAAAATCTGCTGATTTAGTAATATGTGCATTTAATCAAGAAGCAAATCTTTTGCAGGATTATATGCCTACGTTAGAAACTAATGAATTATTAAAAGACAAGAAAAAAATAATTTTAATGTGCGATTATGAAGAAAAATCTAGATATAATATACCTAATATAAGAAGAATGTTTGGTATAAAAGAACCAATTTTTGCAATTCCACATAATTATATTTATACTGATGCTTGTAATATGGGAAATGTAGTTGAAGGTTTTTTCTATAAAAATATTGCAGCTGATTCTAATGATTATAATGGTTATTTTATATCTGAAACAAGAAAAGTTGTAAAAAAAGTATTAGATTTAGTTAGAATTTAAGCAATTAGCTAAGACACTAGGGGGTGTATAATTTGGACTTTACATTTGTTATTAATTTAATATTGATAGTTGTAGTAGTTGCTTTAGTTGCATTTATTTTGTTTAACATTGCAAGAAACAAAAAAGGGACAGAAGTAGTAAATGAAGTTGAGCGTGAAAGACAAAAATATAGTATAAGCGGAATGATAGATTATATAAAAAATGAATTTGACGAAATTACTAGAATGAACTTATACGATTTAGCTTTGTCTGAGGAAGAGTTCGAAAGAAGAAAAAACACAAAGTATGAATTAAAAAAAGCATTAAAAGGTGCAGGTTATGCTGCAACAAATGATAAAAAATATGTTAAAACTTTGATGTTTGACCTTTTGAGAAACCAATATAAAGTTACTGAAAGAAATATAAACTACGCGATTCCTTTTGATAATGCAGAAAGATTAACAGAGCAAGATAAATTTGATATTTTACTACATATATATAAACAAACATATAAAAGAAATGCATTAACTGAAATTATTACAAAATATGCATTGGACAATCCTGAATTTGATTCAGAGGGAGTCCCTTCATATAGAATAACTAGAGAACAAATAAATGAAATATTTGAAAAAGAAAGTCCATTATCTGTAATAGATTTTGAAGATAAATTAGAAATAGTTGTTCAAAGAGTATATCAACACTATAAAGGATTTAGTGTAATAGATGATATTCGTGACCAAAATATAGATGGTGTATCTGGTGGTGTATCTGGTATACCTCCATCATTCCTTGACCAAGTTGGAGATATGGAAGATTACTTAGACCAAACTGGTAAGATAAATATACCGATGTCATACGACAGTGTATGGATATTCTATAAAGGTAAATCAATGTATTTACAATTCTTATCGTTTGGAAGCGAAGCAGAACTACGTAGAGTTTGTCAAAATATATATAAATATAACAATCCTGGTCAGTTATCTGAATCTGTTGGTTTCAAAATCAACGAAATGAAGGATGGTTCCAGAATAGTTGTTTTAAGACCAAACTTTGCAGAGTCTTGGGCATTCTTCGTAAGAAAGTTTGCTCCACCTACATTAATTGATGCACATCAATTATTAATACATAAAAATAAAGAAAATGTTGTTGAATTATTAAAATATTTAATAAGAGGAGCAAGAGTAACAGCTATAACAGGAGAGCAAGGTTGTGGTAAAACAACACTTCTTATGGCTATAATGAAATACTTGTATCCGACAATAACGATGCGTGTTCAGGAAACAGCATTCGAATTACACTTAAGAAAAATTTATCCAAATAGTAACATACTAAGTTTAAGAGAAACAGAAACAATAACAGGTCAAATGGGACTTGATGTTCAGAAAAAAACTGATGGTGGTGTTAATATCCTGGGAGAGGTTGCAACAGACCCGGTTGCTGCATGGATGATTCAGATGGCACAGGTTGCTTCTAAATTTACATTATTTACACACCACGCTAAAACATTCCCAAACCTTATAACTGCACTTAGAAACTCATTGTTAAAAATAGGAATGTTTAATAACGAAGAAGTTGCTGAAGTACAGGTTGTTAATGTAATAAACTTCGATGTACACTTAAAAAGAGGCGTTGATGGAACACGTTACATAGAAAGAATTACAGAATGTATTCCAAAAGAAAAGGAATTCCATTACTCAGACGATTATGAAAGCAAAAAAACAATAGAAGGAAAAATGGATGTATTGATAGCTAATGCTACAGAGTATTTTAGGCATATGACGCAAACATCAAACTATGAATATAAAAATATAGTTGAGTTTAAAGATGGTGAATATATATTTGCTAATCCAATTAGTGCAGAGAATGTTCAAGCGATGAGAGAGAATATGTCTGAAGAAGATATAAGAGCTTTTGACAAATTCCTAGATGTGGCATGGGGGTGAGTCGTAAGTGGTATACTATGTAGTTGGAATAATGATTGGTGTTGGAGTTTTAGGTATGCTAGGATTACTAGTATACTACTACTCAACCAAGAAAAAATATAAAAAGAATAAAGTTTTATATAAAAAAGACCAAATAGTTATAAAAAACAAATCATCATTTAAAGATGTCTTTGATAAAATTTATCAATCATTTTATATGATTTCATTAAGAATACCAGTAGTAAGTTATTATACTAGAAAGACAAGATTAAAGCTTGAAATGGTTAATGACTACACTGAGTATGAAATAAGAAGAAGAACAGGTTCAATAATATTAAAATCAGTATTATTTGTTATAATAGCTCTGTTTATATTCTTAAATGTTGTTGATGATTTAATAATGTCGCTAATGGTAATTATAATGGTATTTATAGTTAATGACGTAATGATAGATTCGCAAGTAAATAAGGTGGCAGATAAGATAGTAAGACAAATACCAGAAGTATTTACCCAAATAAGACATTCATTCCATGAACATGGAATGATAGAAGAAGCTTTTAACGAAGCTATAGATGAATTAGAAGATAAAGAAATAATGCCTCAAATACGAAGGATTAGAGAAGCAATAACTTCAGATAATCCTGAAGTAGAACTTGAAAGATATTACGATGTTGCGCCAAACAGATTCTTAAAATTGTTTGCTGGTATATCTTATCTTACGATGGAACTAGGAGACAGAAAAGTTGATGGTGTGTCTGTATATCTTAAAAATTTAAATAATATATTAAATGATGCGTATCTAGATTTATTAAAAAGTGATTCAATTAGATATAAGTTTAGAAGTTTAACAGCGATAGCTGTTGCTCCGATATTCTTTATCGAAATATTAAAAGATTGGGCTGTAAGTAATTTCTCAACTTTAACAAACTTTTATTCAAGTAGTTTTGCTTTTATAATAAAAGCTGCGGTATTGATTTCAATATTTGTTTCGTACTTTGGATTAAAAGTTATAAAAGATGATTCAGGGCAAATTAAATTTGATAAGATTTCTACAAAGAGATGGCAGGAAAAGGTATATAAAATACCGATAGTAAAACAAATAGTTTCTGCTTTTATGCCAGCAGAAAATACTAGAAAATATATACGTAAATCGCAAAATATTAAAGGTATTAATGCATACCTTACAATGGAATGGTTTTACGTAAATAAGTTTGCTTATGCTGTAATTTCTTTTGTAGTTGTACTTATACTTTGTTTAAATATGCATCATATAGATGTACAAAGTGTGTATACTGCTTTATCCGATGAATTTACAAGCTTAGGTCAACTATCTGAAGAAGACCAAAAAGCAGCAGAAGATTATGCTAAAAAAGATGCAGAAACTGTCCAAGAATTAAAGGATAAAGGAAAGATAACGGTAGATGATGTAAAGGTTACACTTCAACAAAAAGGTGAAACGGCTACCGATGAAGACGCACAGAGAATTTTAGATAAGATAGATAATGTAAAATCTGCATATTTAAAATTCTGGGAAGTAATTATTGCCTTTGGTGTTGCATGGATTGCATTCTTTGTTCCAGATTTAATACTTATTATTAAAAATAAGATTAGAGCAATGGAAAAAGAAGACGAAATAATGCAATTTCAATCAATAATATTAATGCTTATGTATATAGAAAGAGTAGATGTACAAACATTACTTGAATGGCTAGAAAGATATTCTTATGCATTTAAAGAACCAATTGCTACTGCTTTAAATAACTATGAAGCTGGTGCATTAGAAGCTTTAGAAGAATTAAGAGACGCAGTACCGCATAAAGACTTTAAGAGAATTTGTGAAGGTCTAATGTCCGCAGTGGAAAGAATTCCAATTAAAGATGCATTTGATGAACTTGAAACAGAAAGAAGCTTCTATTATGAAAGAAGAAAAGAAGCTAATACAAGAATTGTAGATCAAAAATATACATATGGAAAAGCATTAGGATTTGCTCCTATGATAATACTGTTAACAGGTTATTTTATAGGGCCACTTATGGTAGTAAGTGTATTACAATTAGTAAATTACATGGATACTATGGGTGCATAAACACAGGTTATTACATTCCAAACAAACGGAATGTTTAACATATATTATATATGATATATTTATATTATTCATATGAAAAAAAGGAGGAATTAAATTATGGATAATGCACAAAAAGCGATTATGATTGGTGTAGGACTTTTCATTACAATCATAATAATTTCAGCAGTACTATTAATAACTAATATTGGTACTAACTTAGTAAACAATGCACAAAGTCAAATGAGTGGTATATCAACATCACTTCAAAACCAAGTAACAGCATCTTTTGATGGAAAAGTAATGACTGGAGCAGAAGTTATAGCTGCTGTTCAACAATATGAAAACTCTAATAATTTATCTGTTAGAATTATTGTTACAGGTACAGCTTCTGCTAAGCAATTTGAAACTGGAAAATATGGAGTTAAAATTGATGCTACTCAATTAGAAGCATTAACAAAACCAATTGCAGGTGGTATTTTAGTTAACCCTGCTGATGGAACATCTTATGATGAGGCTACTAAATCTACTCTTACTGATATCCAAGCTACAGGAGGAGTGTCTGCAACTCAAACATATAATTCTTACGTTATGAAAGATGAGAATTCTCAAACAGTTATGGGAATTTGCTTTGTTAGAGTTGGTATTGATTCAACGGAATTAAAAGTTGTTCCAGGAAATATCTAATAGTTTGAATTTAGGATAAAAGGCATATAATTATGTAATTATATGCCCTTTTAACTATTATATAGATATATGTACAAGTAGTATATATATGTGTGTAATATAAAGGAGGAAACATGGAAGATAGTTCAATTAGAGCGATTACCATAGGGGTAGGACTATTTGTTATTTTGCTTACTATTTCTGCTATTGTAGGTTATGTTACGGTTGCAAGAGGAATGGCTACTGTAGTTGACCAAGGATTAAGATTAGATGAAGTATCGTATGAAAATATATTAGACTATAAAGAAGATGTTACTATTGCTGCTAAGGGAATTGAGGTTAAAAATTTTATTAGAAAATATGTAGGTGACGAGAACATAAAAAAGATAAGTATAATTGAAAATGGAGTTGAATCAGTTGTTGATAAAAACCTAGTATTTGATACGGAAACAAATATTGTTAATCCACCATATTTATTTAAGATTAATTCAAATGCTGATGTTAAGATGACTAAGAAAACAGAGAGTGATGGAAAAATTAGTATTACTATTGAAGGAACCAAAATATTTATAGCAACTGAATAATAGGAGGAAAAATGGAAGAAACTTTAAGTAAATTTGTAACGGCAATTGTAGCTATTTTTATTCTTTTCATATTCCCTGTGTATATAGCTTATGAAAAGAAAGATGATATTTCTTATGCATTAGCTGTAAGGTATACTCAAGACTTTGTAGATAAAGTAAGAAGTAAAGGGTATATTACAAAAGATTTGTATGCAGATTATTTAGGTAATTTAGAAAGAACTGGGAATTTTTACGATGTAGAATTAGAACATATATATGTAAGATACGATGGAAACGAGCCAGATGGTACTAATATAAGTTCTACAAGAAATGAAGAAATATTTTCAACAAAATATATTGAAAATATATTGAACCAAGGCAATACGTATCAAATGAATGTAAATGATACTTTTAATGTTACAATAAAAAACACAAACGTAACTTTGGCAACAGTTATTTATAACATAGTAACAGTTAATATGTCTAAAAGTAATGTTAGAGTATATGTAGATTACGGTGGAAAGATATTAGCAGAAAAGTGGTATGATGGCAATTATATATATTCTGCTAAAGGTGGGATAATTGAGATAATTGGAGCTGGCACTGGAGATGTAAATGGCGATGGTGATATAAATGAAGCTGACTATGACTTGTTTTATAAATGGTTTAGAGGAGAGAGTAGTGAGGGGATTGTTGAGAAAAATGCTGATTTAAATTGCAATGATAAGATTGATTATGTGGATGTGACTCAATTATTGGCATTTGTAACTAACAAAAGACCAACCATAGGGTGTGGAGAGACAATGGTTGAATCAACAAATAATTAGGTGTTTGTAGAATTTGATTTTTGTACCTAATTAACTTGCTCCTGGTTTTATACAAGTTCTTGAATATCTTTCGCCTAGTATGCCAGGTCAAAATGCTGGATAAACCGATAATTATTACCTAGTATATGTAGAAGATATTAAATATAGCAGTGGTGTGGGTTTGTGTGATGGATATTATGGAGATATAAACCTATATAGAGTTGTTGATACAGAATACGTAGTATTATTTGCTAAATATTTAGCTAAATTGAATATTTATCTTGGGCTAGTTGACAAGTACAGAATAAAGTTCTTGCAGATTTAGGTGTACTAAAACTGATTACTTATGAACCTAAATTAGGAAACTTTTGGGACAAGCCTTCTCAAGAGAGTATTCATGTTGCAAAAGAAGCTATGAGAATTTTCCAATATGAGTCTTCATATTATGTAAATGGTGTTAACTGTATTAATGTATATGGTTTTAAATCGTCTGATTTAAAATCTAAGATAACCTCAACTTGGAATAATTGGAATAGATTATTTATTAATAATAATAGAGTTGGAAATCCATTCACAGGCTTTTAAATGAATCCAGCTCTAAAGACAAATGCCAAGTAGTAGTTATTTAGGAAAGCCATACGAATTAGTAATTTTATCTAAAAATAACTGAATATGTGGTGGATATATCGTAAGTAGTGAAAACATTATCAAAAATATTATATGTAAAGTAATTCCAAGCTTTTCGTATTTGTATAAGAAATTATTATTTGCATATATATACATTATAGAAAAAGCAAAAAACATAGAAAGTATGTAAGATGTTATGTCTATAAACATACTTTCTATTTGTATTTTCTTTAATGTATAGTGAATAAACAGAAGTAGAATAGAAGGTATTAGGAAAGATATACTGGATGCAATAAAAATATTCTTGTATTTAAAAAATATTTTAGAGATGACAGCAAATGTTAATAAGGGTATATATATTAGTTTTATGTGTTCCCATATACTTTCGTTTACAGGAGTAAATAATCCAATAATAAATGTATTATTGGATATATCATATGCGAAGTGTAATAATGTCCCTAGTAGTATTGCAATAATGCAAGAGATTACAAATTTCTTTTTCATAATTACAGTATAACAGAAAAAACAAGAGAAAAACTTTTAGATACTTTTTCTCTTGTTTTTTTACAATTTTAGTATGTTAGTTGTTAAAAGGTAAAATATAGTCATTATGTTTAGAATAAAAATAACAGGAACGCCTACGGTAAATATTAGTTTTTTCGTTTTATGTCTTACAGTATACATTCCAATATATACTCCTAAACTGGCTCCTAAAAAACATAATATGAATATAAATTTTTCACTAGTTCTATACATATTCTTCTGCGCTTTTTTCTTATCTATAACCATAGTAAAAAATCCAATTAAGTTTATACTTAATAAATAGATTAAAAATTTTATCATATTCATTCACCATAAATATTATATAATATAATTTTTAAAACTCAATAAATTTTTATTCTTTATTTGGCAAATAATAATCTATGACAGCGTAAATTAGAGCCGCTACAATTGTAGATAATAGCGATATAAAATATCCAGAAACGAAAAATTGAGTCATGTATAATATAATGGCACAAGAAACAAAACTTACAATTGAGCGTGGCAAAGGCAGGTCATGTATTCCAGTAAAAGTAGCTACAATATAATCTAAAAACACAATAAAAAAAGAAAATAGAAGTAGGATAGGAAAAGCAGAAAAATTAAAGTTTGGTGTGAAAAAAATTGTTACAAAAAATATTAATGCTGCAGTTATATATTTAATTGTTAATTGTTTTAATCTAATATTATTTTTTTTCATATTTACTTCCTTTAAATTAAAGTTATTATTTGTATAATTTGAACAGTTTATGCAAAAAATATTAAACAAGTGGAGGAAAACATGTTAGTAGTTTTTTTTAGAGCAATAATATTATTTTCAGTTGTTTTTATAGTAATTCGTTTAATGGGAAAAAGAGAATTATCTAAAGTTCAACCTTTTGAGTTGGCAATTATAGTGATGATTTCTGACCTCGCTTCAGGGCCAATGTCTTCAAGAGATATGTCTACATTTTCAGGAATAATACCAATTCTTGCTATGCTTGTAATATATATAATTGTTACAACACTGTTGCAATCTAGAAAAAAAGTAGAAAAGATTTTGTGTGGAACCCCGTCTTTAATAATATTTAAAGGAAAAGTTATAGAGGAAGAATTTAAAAAGCAACAATTAACTATAGAAGAAATAATGGAGCAGTTAAGAGAAGTAGGAATTTTTAAAATACAGGATACAGCGTACGCCATACTTGAAACTAGTGGCAAGTTAAATGCTATAAAAACAAGCGAAGAAGTAGGGCAAATGCCACTAAATGTAATAAGTGAAGGTGAATATCTAGAAGATAATATGAGAATATTAAAAATGAAAAAAGAAGATGTAGATAAGTTACTTAAAGCTAAAAATGTAAAATTAAAAGAAGTGTTAGTAGGAACCATAGATGAAACAGGAAAGTTTGTATACCAGAAAAGCGAAGGTGATAAAAAGTGAAGCAAATTTGTATATTATGCATTACTTTAGCTGTTATAATTGGGTTAAATATATTTCAAAATACTTATTTAGATAGAAGTGGAGAAAATTTAAAAAATATAACAGAAGAAATAATACTTTGTATAGAGAAAGAAAATTATTCTATGTTAAATAATAAAATTAATAAATTAGAAGAAAATTGGGAAAAGGATAAATCTATATGGGATGTTTTAACTGAACACGATGATGTAGAAGAGGTTGAATCAAGTATAGCTAGTCTTAAAGCCTATGCTAAAATTCAAATTAAAAGTGAAAGTTTAAATGAATGTTTCATTTTAAAGCAAAGAATAGAACACATACTAGAAAATGAAAAAGTATCACTTTCAAACATTTTCTAGTATGCAAACCATCTAATTTACCTGAACAATATTATCTAGTTCTTGCTTTAACAATTCGTGAGTATTAAGAGATACTGTAGTTAGAGGAAGTCTTGGGTTGCCAACGAAAAAGCCAAGTAGATTTAGGGCGTCTTTAACTGGCATTGGATTTACTTCTGAAAACAAAGCTTTTATTAATCCCGCAAACTTTATTTGTAAATCTCTTGCATATTTTACATCTCCGTCATAATAAGCTTTACACATCATATGTACTTCTTTTGGAAATAGGTTAGACAATACAGAGATAACTCCTGTTCCGCCAATGGCCAAAAGTGGGACAATACTATCGTCATTGCCAGATAAAACAGCAAAATCTTTTGGAACCTTTGAAATTATTTCTAAAATTTTTGTAAAATTACCAGAAGCTTCTTTAATTCCTACAATATTATTAACCATAGCTAGTTTTGAAACTGTATCTGGCTCAATGTTAATTCCAGTTCTTGATGGAACATTATATAAAATGCACGGAATGTTCACACTATCTGCGATAGCAGTAAAATGTTCCACAAGGCCTTTTTGAGAAGTTTTGTTATAATAGGGGGTAACTAGTAGTAGTCCATCTGCGCCTACTTTTTCTGCATACTGTGACAGTTCAATAGAGCTTCTTGTGTTGTTTGTTCCAGTACCAATAATTACAGGTACTCGTTTATGTACTTTGTCTATAGCATATTTAATTAATTTTTTCTTTTCAGTAATAGTCAAAGTAGAGCTTTCACCAGTTGTTCCACAAATCACTAAACCATCAATATCATTTTCTATTTGATATTCAATTAGTTCAGAAAACACTTCATAATTTATTTTCCCATTTTCTTTAAATGGAGTTATTAAAGCAGTAAATGCACCTTTAAACATAAAAACACCTCATATATTGCATAATATGCAATTAAAATAAATATAGTGTATAAAAAGTAATAAATAGTACATAATATTACAAAAGAGAAAAATTTTATAAAAGAGGAGGTATTTATGAAAATAATAAATTGTATAGCACTAGTACTTGTAATTATAGGAGCTATAAATTGGGGATTAATAGGAGCATTTAACTTCAATTTAGTAGATTTCTTATTTGGAGTAGGAACGATGTTAAGCAGAATAATATACGGTTTAGTTGGTATAGCTGGATTATGGTCTTTAACATTCTTTGGAAGATTAACAATTGATGAATAAAAATAAAACTGGTTTCGAAATGAAACCAGTTATTTTTATAATAAATCAGATAATTTTGTTATAGTTCCAGCACCAATTGTTAAAACTATATCGTTATCTTGTGCATTTTGTTTTAAATATTTTGCAATTTCTTCAAACTCTTTTATATATATTGCATTTACATTGTTTTTCTTTAATTCTTCTACAAGCATTTCAGAAGTAATTGTTCCATCAGAAATTTCTCTTGCTGCGTATATTTCTGTTACTATAACCATGTCAGCGTTAAAGAATGATGTTGCAAATTCAGGTAGTAATGTTTTTAACCTAGAGTAAGTATGTGGTTGAAATACAGCATAAACTTTATTTTTATGTTTTTCTTTTGCTGTTTGTAAAGTAGCTTTTATTTCTGTTGGGTGATGAGCATAGTCATCATATACTTCGACTGTATCATTCATAAATTTTTTAAATTCAAATCTTCTACTAGCACCGGTAAATTCTTCTAGGCCTTCTTTTGCTTTATTAATATCTATATTATTTACTAAAGCAACTCCAAGTGTTGCCAAACCATTTAATACATTGTGTTTCCCAGGAGCAGATAAATTAACGTGGCATAAAAATTTATTGTTATATATAACATCAAATTCGTAACATCCATTATTCATAAGATTTATATTATCTGCAAAAAGATTTGCATTTTTATCTGTAATAGAATAAGTTACTATATTTATATTTTTCTCTTTAAGAGACTCTTTTGTATTTTCTAGAACTTCTGTTATAACTGCGTCATCTGTATTAACAATAAGATTACCGTTATTATGAACTAAATTCATAAATTTTGAAAAAGATTTTTTAATATTTTCTAAGTTTTTGAAATAATCTAAATGTTCTTCTTCAATATTTAATATAACGGCTGTGTTACCAGGGAAGTTTAAAAAACTATCCACGTACTCGCAAGATTCAAGAACAAAGTATTCGTAACCACCAATTTCATAGTTTAGATTATTTAATTCTCTTAACTTTGAGCCAACGAGAACAGTTGGGTTAGTGTTTGCAAATTTTAAGGCATTAGCAACCATAGATGTGGTAGTTGTTTTTCCATGCATTCCCGCAATACATATAGGTTTTTCATATTTAGTTAATAATTTCCCTAAAAATACTGCTCTTTCAAAAGTAGGAATTTTAGCATTTATTGCAGTTACAAGTTCTAAATCTGTGTCAGGTATAGCCGCTGTATATACAACTAAATCTGCTTTTAAAACAACTTCTGTATTTTGACCTATAGTTACAGGAATACTCTCAGATTTAACTATTTTTACCATATCATTTTCACTAATATCTGAACCTGTTACGTTATATCCAAACTTTTTCATAATTATAGCGATACCGCTCATACTAATACCGCCAATTCCAATAAAGTGTATATTTTTTATATTCTCTAAATTAATTTCGTCCATATATTTCTCCTAAATCTACATCTTTATATAATATACCATAAGCATAGTGTTTATGCAATTAATTAAGCCCTTAATTTAAAATTTGCTAAAAAAAACGAATCTTTAATAGATCCGTTTATCTGGTGCCGGAAGTGGGACTTGAACCCACACATGGTTGCCCATACCAGATTTTGAGTCTGGCGCGTCTGCCAATTCCACCATTCCGACGAACGCTAACATTATATCATTAGAAAATTAATTTGTAAACAATTTTACAAAAAAATGTATTAAAAGCTAATTAATATATAACGTTAGTATTAACATAAAAGAGAAACATTAATTAGAATTGTCGAAATGAGGCGACGAGTTTTTGTTGAAAAAAGGTAATTTTGGTGTTAAACTAAATGTACTTTAGATCTAAAGATTTTATTTAAAAGTATTTTAATCTGACAAAATATTAAATTCAAAAATTCAAAAAAAATTCAATTAATACAAAATATGTATAAGCTTAGACGCTTAGGAGGAAAACATGAGTAATAGTCTATTATTAAAACCTAAAATAGATGTGGTTTTTCACGCTCTATTTAGAGAAGAAAACAAAAGACTTACAGAAACATTTATATCTGATATATTAGGGAGAAAGATAAAAATAAAGACTACAGATTTAGATAGACATTTAAATATAAAAGACACAGATCAAAAACTAGGTATTATGGATTTAAGAACAGAGCTAGAAGATGGTACAAAATGCAATATAGAAATACAATTAAAAGCGCATGAAGCTGAAATTGAAAGATTTTTATATTATTGGGCAGACACGTACTCAAGACAGTTAGAAAGAGGTGAATTATATAAAGAGCTTAATAAAACGATTAGTATTATAATATTAGACCATGAGATTGAGGCTTTAAAAGGAATAGAAGATTTGGACGTGAAATGGCATGTAAGAGAAAACAAATACGAACACAGAGCGTTGACAGACCACCTAGAAATGTGTATAATAGAGTTACCAAAAGCAAAAAGGTTATATAGTAAATTACATCAAGATAAAATCTGTCAATGGATGATGTTTTTGGATGATCCAAATCAAAAGGAGGTCTCAAAAATAATGGAAGAAAATAATGGAATAAAAGAAGCTGTTACTGAATTAAAACAAGTGAGTAATGATGAAAGGTTAAGAAGAATAACGCAATTAAAAGAAAAAAAGATTAGAGATGATCAGGCCGCTTTAGACTATGCTCTAAATCATGGATATAAAGGTGGTTTTGAAAAAGGCTTAAAAGACGGAAGAGAAGAGGGAAGGAAAGAAGGCATAAAAGAAGGCATAAAAGAAGGAATAGAACAAGGCTTGGAAAAAGGGTTAAAACAAGGAGTAGAAAAAGGTTCAAGAGGAGAAAAAATAAGAATAGCCCAAAATATGTTAAAAGAGAATATGGAAATTTTTCTTATACAAAAAATAACAGGTCTAACATTGGAAGAACTAGAAAAGATAAAAAATCATTAATAAAGAAAACCAGGTAGCAAAATTACTACCTGGTTTATTGCTTATTCTACTGTAACAGATTTAGCTAGATTTCTTGGCTTATCTACATCCAGACCTTTATTTTTGGAAATGTAATAACTTAAAAGTTGTAAAGGAATAATAGCTAAAATAGGAGACAGGACATCTATAATGTCCGGGATATTTATTACAGCATTAAAATTGTTTTGAGGCAGCAATTTGTTTGTTATTATCAAAGTTTTTGCTCCTCTGGTTATAACTTCATTGAAATTACTTAAAGATTTTTCTTTAAGTTCTTAGTCTGTTATAATTCCAATAACAGTTATACCATTTTCAATTAATGCTATAGGGCCATGTTTCAATTCACCAGCTGCATAAGCGTCAGAGTGAATATATGAAATTTCTTTAAGTTTTAAAGAAGCTTCTAAAGCAGTGCAGTAATCTATTCCTCGTCCTAAGAAGTACATATCATGCTCAGTATAAACTTGAGATGCAAAATGGTTTACTTCATCTTTATTATCTAACAAAGCCTGAACCTTAGACGGAATATCTAAAATTTCAGATTTGATTTTTTCTAGATAATCTTTCGTAGAAGTATTTAATATTTCTGCAAAGTGTATGCTCAAAATTGCAAGCATTACAATCTGAGAAGTATATGCTTTAGTAGATGCAACAGCTATTTCAGGGCCAGCGTGGGTGTACAAACAATAATCAGCTTCTCTAGTAATAGAACTACCTATAACATTTGAGATAGCGAGTGTTTTTGCACCGTTATTTTTTGCAAGCTTCAATGCGGCTATAGTATCAGCAGTTTCACCAGATTGACTTATATAGATACATAAAGTATTTTTGTCTATTAAGGGTTTCCTGTATCTAAACTCAGAAGCAATTTCTACAATTGTTTGGATTTTGCAAAGTTGTTCAAACATATTCTTTGCAGCGAGCCCTGCATGCATTGCGGTTCCACACGCCACAATATATATTTTATTTATATTTTTCAAATAGTCATAAGAAATGTCTAAATCGTCAAAAGAACATTTACTTCCAATTGGTAGTCTAGAACCTATGGTTTCTCTAATTGAATTAGGCTGTTCAAAAATTTCCTTTAGCATATAATCTTCGAAACCAGCTTTATCTACTGAATTAGCTGCCCATTCAATATCTTTCATAGCCTTATTGTGTATTTGCATATTATTGTCATAGAAATTTATGCTATTTTTAAAGCATACAGCAAATTCATTATCTTCAAGTAGATAAAATTTATTTGTATATTTAAGAATAGCTGGAATGTCAGAAGCAATATAATTACTTTCTGAAGAAGTACCTATTACTAAAGGACTATCTTTTCTTGTGACAACGACTCTATCTGGATAAAGGCTAGAAATTACAGCTATTGCAAAACTTCCTTTTAAATCTTTAGCGGCAGAAACGATAGAATAAAGAAGTTTGTCTTCAGTTGGTGAATCAAAGTTTGTGTAGTAATAGTGAATCAAATTAGGAATGACTTCTGTATCAGTTTCAGACAAAAAGTTATAACCTTTAGCCTTTAAAAATTCTCTTAGTTCGTTATAGTTTTCAATAATTCCATTATGAACAACAGAAAAAGTACTTGAATTATCTGAATGGGGATGAGAATTTTCTGTAGATGGTTTGCCGTGAGTGGCCCATCTAGTATGAGCAATACCAACGCATCCATTAAATTCTTTTTGGTCAATTAGATTAGATAAATTATTGACTCTTCCAACACTTTTTTCTACAGTTATTTTGTTGTTTTCTAAAACTGCAATTCCCGCAGAGTCATACCCCCTGTATTCAAGTGCTTTGAGTCCATCAATCAAAATATTTTTGGCTCTTTCGTTGCCAATATAGCCAACAATTCCACACATAAAAACCTCCAAATAAATAATAAAATTTATATAAGAAGTATTGTAAATATTATAGTTACCTTATTAGATTTGTAATAAATGTCGCCATTTATTTTTGCTAATATTTAAGGGTAGTAACTGTACCCAGAAACCATCCGCCGAATTTTTCGATAAGTTTCTTCCTCGTCAACATATATATTATATGTTCTGGCGCTTAAAAAATCTCCTTTCTTCCAAAATTTAATATTATACAATACATTTATATTATATATTTTTCTCCACTAAATATTAATTGTGAAATATAATTTAAATCTAAAACATTATACCATAAAAATTAAATATTGCAACTTTGTACAAAATGCAGTATTTAAATTAGACTCTTAGTATATATATGTGTTGCAAAGTTAAATTTTGTATTGTATAATATACATAGCTTTTTCGGGGAGTATGTAGTAATAACTTGTGAGAAGTAAAGTTACTTTTTAGAAGTTATTACTTCACCTTGAAAAAGACTAAATGTTTTAATATTTAAGGAGGAAATTTTATGTTTAGAACATTTGAAACAGAATTTGCAGGCAGAAAACTTGTTATTGAAACAGGTAAAATGGCTGGACTTGCAAACGGATCATGTCTTGTAAGATATGATGACACAGTGGTTCTTGTTAATGCAACAATGTCTAAAGAACCAAAAGATGGTATAGACTTTCTACCATTATCTGTAGATTATGAAGAAAGGTTATACGCAGTAGGGAAAATACCAGGTGGATTTGTAAAACGTGAAGGTAAACCTACAGATAAAAACATATTAGTTGGTAGAGCTATAGATAGACCATTAAGACCATTATTCCCTAAGGATTACAGAAACGATACAGCAATACATGCAATAGCAGTTTCTATGGACCCTGAAGTATTACCAGAAATACCGGCTATGATTGGTGCATCAATTGCATTAAATATTTCAGACATACCATTTAATAGAGAAGTTGGTGCAGTTAAAGTTGGACTAGTTGATGGAAAAATTATATTAAATCCAGGGCTAAAGGAAAGAGAACAATCTAAATTAGATTTAACAGTTGCAGCTACTAGAGAAAAAGTTTGTATGATAGAAGCTGGAGCTGATCAAGTACCAGATGAAGTTATGCTACAAGCAATAAAAGAAGCTCATGCAGAAATTAAAAAACTTTGTGATTTTATATCTTCAATTAAAGCCGAAATTGGTAAAGAAAAAGTAGAGTACAAATCATTTGCTATCCCAGAAGATTTGTGGAATGATTTATATAATAACTTCTATGAAGATGTACATGCTGCTGTTCAAACGACAGACAAAACGGTAAGAGATGAAAACATGACAGCTGTTCAAGAAAAATTAAAGAATTGGTATATAGAAAAATATTCTGAAGAGGAGTATATTAAAAACAAATCAGTTATAGCAGAAGCGTTATATTATCTTGAAAAGAAAAATGTAAGAAACTTAATAATTAAAGAAGGACAAAGACCAGATGGTCGTGGCTTTGATGAAATAAGACCTTTATCTTGTGAAGTTGGTCTTCTTCCTAGAACTCACGGAAGTGCAATGTTTAATAGAGGACAAACTCAAGTTATGACTGTTGTTACTTTAGGGCCAAAATCTGATGAACAAAGTTTAGACGGATTAGATGAAGAAGAATCTAAAAGATATATTCACCATTATAACTTCCCTCCATTTAGTGTTGGTGAAGCAAGAGGTGTAAGAAGCCCAGGACGTCGTGAAATAGGGCATGGTGCTTTAGCTGAAAGAGCATTAGAACCAGTAATACCAGAAGTGTCTGAATTCCCATATACAATTCGTGTTGTATCTGAAGTATTAAGTTCAAATGGTTCAACATCTCAAGCAAGCGTTTGTGGATCAACATTAGCACTTATGGATGCTGGTGTTCCAATTAAAGAACCTGTAGCAGGAATTTCAACTGGATTATTTACTAAAGAGGATTCAGATGAATATATCATGGTTACAGATATTCAAGGAATTGAAGATTTCTTTGGAGACATGGATTTCAAAGTTGCAGGAACAAAAAATGGAATTACTGCAATACAAGTAGATATAAAAATTGATGGTTTAACATATGAAATAATAGAGGAAGCTTTTGCAAGAACTAAAAAAGCTAGAGCGTATATATTAGATGAAATAATGTTAAAGCAAATACCTACAGCAAGAGAACATTTAAGTCCTTACGCACCAAAAATAAAGAATGTTCAAATAGACCCAATGAAAATCAAAGATGTTATTGGTTCTGGTGGAAAAACTATAAATAAAATTATAGATGAAACAGGCGTA
Organism: Clostridia bacterium; assembly: GCA_017549425.1. Lineage (GTDB taxonomy): Bacteria > Bacillota > Clostridia > TANB77 > CAG-465 > UMGS1649. The sequence continues at coordinate 294,776 of JAFYUV010000017.1, forward strand.
AAAATAGATATTGAAGATGATGGCAATGTATTTGTTTATGGTATGGACGAAGAAATGATAATGAAAGCATTAAAAATAATTGCTGGACTTACTGAAGAAGTAGAAAAAGATGCTGTATATATGGGAAAAGTAACTAAAATAATGCCGGCATTTGCAATTGTTGAAGTTTTACCAGGGCGTGAAGGATTGCTTCATATATCTCAAATATCTAAAGAACGTATTGCAAAAATAGAAGACGTATTAAAAATAGGTCAAGAAATAATGGTTAAAGTTACTGAAGTGGATAAAGAACAAGGTAAATTTAGATTATCTGCAAAGGAAGTGTAATAAATGGAAGTTTTTGCTTTTGTTGGAGCAAGTGGAACTGGTAAAAGCCATAACTCTCAAAACGTTGCGGCTGAATATAATATAGATTATATAATAGACGATGCTTTATTAATAAAACAAAATAAAGTAATATCTGGAAAATCTGCTAAAACAGAACCTACTAAAATAGGTTCTGTGAAGGCAGCTTTGTTTACTGATCCTTCAAGAGCTAAGATTATGCAGCGCGTTATTAAGAATGAAAAAATAGAAAAACTTTTAATTCTTGGAACTTCTGATGGAATGGTAGATAAAATAGTGGAAAATTTAAATTTGCCTGAGATTTCAAAAAGAATATATATAGAAGAGGTTTCAAGCGCAGAGCAAATAGAAGAAGCAAAAAGGATAAGGAAGGAAGAAGGAAAGCATGTTGTTCCTGTTCCTACTTTTGAAATAAAAGAGCAGTTTTCGGGATACTTTATGGATCCTTTAAAATTATTCGAGAAAAAAGATAAAGTATACAAAGAAAAAACTGTAATTAGACCTACATTTTCATATTTGGGAAACTATACTATATCAGATAAGGTATTAAAAGATATTGTTATGCATGAAGGGAAAAAACAAGAAGGAATAACTAAATTAATCAAAGTAAGTATAGATAAATATGTTGATGGTATTAGCATACAAATGGAAGTTAATGTTAAATTTGGTGTAAAAATACCTGAGGTTTCTACAAAACTTAGAAGTATTGTTGCAAAAATGGTAGACTACATGACAGGAATTAATATATTTAGTATAAACGTTGTAGTTAAAGGTATAGATATGTAAAGGGAAGAGCAATAAGCACTTCCTTTTATTGTATTTAATTGACATAATTATGACAAAGTGGTATAATTAATATGGGGTTGATTGTAACCTAAAAAATAATTTTTATACGGAGGAAAAAGGATATGGCAATTGCAAATTATCCAACAATCGCAAGACTTTTCAAGGAGAAAGACTACAATGTTCGTGTCACTGTAATTAATACGTACAACTCATTTAAAGAGGCTTTACGTGATAGCATTGGTGGCGGCATAATTCATTCCCAAGACCATTACAGAGGAACTATTGAGTATTTAAATGTCGACCATGAAGGTCTTCATAAAATTTACTTCTGTGAAAGAGGAACTGAACTTGTTGAGAAAATCTTATTTAATTGTTACAAAACTGTTGGTGTAAGAGTTAATATAACTTCTCAATCGAAAGGACCTGTAGGTGAAAAGAAAGATGTAAACAGAACTTGGATTGTTTACATTAAAAAGGCATAAAAGCTTTATTAGCACTCATAATATATGAGTGCTAATTTTTTAAATTTTTTTAATAAAAAGTGTTGACAAATGTTTTTTATAGGAGTATATTATATGTGTAATTAGCACTTAAAGGTTTTGAGTGCTAAAATATAAAGGTGAGAATATAATGGAATTAGATGACAGAAAGAAAAAAATACTAGCTTTAGTCGTTGAAAATTATATTGAATCTGCTGAGCCTGTTGGTTCAAAACAAATAGCAGATAATTATGAAAATGATATTAGTCCTGCAACAATAAGAAATGAAATGAAGCAGCTTGAGGAAATTGGATTTCTAGAGCAACCTCATATATCAGCAGGTAGAGTTCCATCAACACTTGGATATAGATATTATGTGGATAATTTAATGTCTAATAATACTCTAAGTATGGTGGATATAGATTATATAAATAACAATATAGTAAGTTATGGTAGTGTGGAAAAAACACTAGAGCATGCTGCCGATGTTGTGTCAAAACTTTTAAATCTTCCGGCGGTATTAAATATAAAAACTACAGATGTAGTTGAAAATGTAAAAATACTAAAAATATCTGAAAAGATATTGTTAATAATATTAATGTCTAACTCAGGAAATGTAAAAGATGTTATTGTTCAAATAACAGATAGTTTGCCTGAAACTAGAATGGATGAACTTTCAAGACTGTTAAATAAGAATTTAAAAGGGACACCACTTGAAAATTTATCATTAGCATTAAATGATGTAGTAAAAAAAGAATTAAGCAAGTTTTCAAACATACTTAATGAAATGGAACATATAGTGCGAAAAGAATTGGATGAACCAAAAAACAATATGAAAGGTAATATGGAATCATTACTAGCGTTACCTGAATTTAGTAATACTAACGAAATAAAGAAATTTTTAAATGTAGTAAATACTAAAGAAATAATAAACGAAGTGTTAAACAAAATAGATAAAGATGATATATCGGTAATTATTGGTAATGAAAACAATCAAATGTTACTTAAAGATTATAGCCTTATATCACTTGATTTTACTGCAACAGACACCACTTCAGCTACGCTTGGAATAGTGTCTCCAAAAAGAGTAGACTACAAAAAAGCAGTGTCTACTTTAAAGGCTGTAAATGATAGATTGAAGAAAATATTTGGTAAAGAAAAGGAGGATAAAGATGGAGCCAGAAAAGAAGACTAAAAAGACAACAAAAGTAACTCAAGACAAAGCAGAAAAAGCGCAAAAATCAGAAGAAATAAGTGATAATGAAGCTTTTATTGCAAAATTAAATGAAGACCTAGAAACACAAAAGCAAAGAGCTGAAGAATATTATGATAGCTTAAAAAGAAATATGGCTGAATTTGATAATTTCAAAAAAAGAATTTCTAAAGAAAAAGAAGGATTATATACTTCAATAGTTTCAGAAGTAATAGAAACTATGCTACCAATTATAGATAATTTTGAAAAGGCTATGGCGGCAGAAAGTAAAGACGAAGGATACAAAAACGGTATAGAACTTATATATAAAGATTTATTAAATTTACTTAAAAAATATAATGTTGAAGCAATAGAAGATATAGGGCACACTTTCGATCCAATGTTTCATGAAGCGGTAATGAGTGTTACTGATGAAACAAAAGGTGAAAAAGAAATAGTAGAAGTATTTAGAAGAGGCTATAAAATAGGAGATAAGATAGTTAGACATTCTCTTGTTAAAGTAGCGAATTAAAAAATATTGGTAACTACTTAAAAGTTTAAAACTTTTAAGCAAACATAATAAATAAAGAATTAGGAGGAGAAGATATTATGTCAAAAGTTATAGGAATTGATTTAGGAACAACAAACTCATGTGTAGCTGTTATAGAAAATGGTGAACCAACAGTTATACCAAGTTCTGAAGGAGCAAGAACAACACCATCTATAGTTGGTTTTGCTAAAAATGGAGAAAGATTGGTTGGTCAAGTCGCAAAACGTCAAGCAATCACAAACCATGATAGAACAGTAGTATCTATCAAAAGAGATATGGGTTCAGACAAAAGAGTTAAAATAGATGATAAAGAATATTCATCACCAGAAATATCTGCAATGATATTACAAAAAATGAAAACTGATGCTGAAAGTTATATTGGTTCTCCAATAACTCAAGCTGTTATAACAGTTCCAGCTTACTTTAGTGATTCACAAAGACAAGCAACAAAAGATGCTGGTAAAATAGCAGGTCTAGAAGTTTTAAGAATTATAAATGAACCAACAGCAGCAGCTTTAGCTTATGGTCTAGATAAAGATAAAGATCAAAAAATAATGGTTTATGACTTAGGAGGAGGAACTTTCGACGTATCTATTCTAGATATTGGAGATGGTGTATTCGAAGTTCTTGCTACAGCAGGTAATAACAAACTAGGTGGAGATGACTTCGACCAAAGAGTAATAGAATTTTTAGTAGCTGAATTTAAGAAAGATTCTGGAATAGATTTGTCATCAGATAATATGGCAATGCAAAGATTAAAAGAAGCTGCAGAAAAAGCTAAAATTGAACTTTCTTCAACAGCAACAGCAAATATTAATCTACCATTTATTACTGCTGATGCAACAGGACCAAAACATATGGATATAACACTTACTCGTGCTAAATTTGAAGAATTAGTAGGGGATTTAGTTGAAGCTACTGTAGGCCCTGTAAATCAAGCAATGAAAGATTCTGGAATGTCTTTTGATAAATTAGACAAAATACTTCTTGTTGGTGGTTCTACAAGAATACCACTTGTTCAAGAAACTGTTAAAAGATTAACTGGCAAAGAACCATACAAGGGAATTAACCCTGATGAATGTGTTGCAGTTGGAGCAGCTATTCAAGCTGGTGTTTTAACTGGAGATGTTAAAGGTTTAGTACTTTTAGATGTAACTCCATTATCTCTAGGAATTGAAACTTATGGTGGAGTATTTACAAAACTTATTGAAAGAAATACTACAATACCAACAAAAAAATCTCAAATATTTAGTACAGCAGCAGATGGTCAAACTTCAGTAGAAGTTCACGTATTACAAGGTGAAAGAGAAATTGCTGCATACAATAAAACTTTAGGAAGATTTAGTTTAACTGGACTTCCACCAGCACCAAGAGGAGTACCTCAAATTGAAGTATCTTTCGATATTGATGCTAACGGTATAGTTCACGTTACAGCTAAAGATATGGCTACAAATAACGAACAAAAAATAGCTATAACAGCAAGTTCTAACCTATCTGAAGAAGAAATAGAAAAGGCTGTTAAAGAAGCTGAAGCTCATGCAGCAGAAGATAAGAAGAGAAAAGAAGAAGTTGAAGTTAGAAATAACGCAGATTCATTCGTATATAATACAGAAAAAACTTTAAAAGAACTTGAAGGCAAAATTTCAGAAGATGAAAAAGCTCGTGTAGAAGCTGAAGTTGCTAATGTTAAGAAAACATTAGAAGGAACAGATACAGAAGCTATAAAGAACGCTACTGAAAAATTAACACAAGTATTCTATGAAATTTCTCAAAAATTATATGCTGAAACTCAAGCAGCCGCTGGAGCACAAGCTAATGCTGGTGAAAATACAGATAATGTAGTTCATGATGCAGATTATAAAGTAGAGGATGAAGAATCTAATTCATAATATTTAAAGGCGGAAGAAATTCCGCTTTTATACAAGTTTTAGAAAGGAAGAAAAATTCATGGCAAGTAAAGATTATTACGAAATCTTAGGGGTATCTAAAAATGCTACTGCTGATGAGATTAAGAAGGCTTATAGAGCGAAGGCAAAGCAATACCATCCGGATATGAATGAAGATAAAAAAGCCGCTGAAGAAAAGTTTAAGGAAGCTTCAGAAGCATATAGCGTTTTGTCTGATGAAACAAAAAGAGCACAATACGATAGATTTGGTAGCGCTTTTGATTCTAATGGTTATGCTGGATATGGTACGGGTTCTGGTTTTGACTTCTCGGGATTTTCTAATGGTGGAATGGGCTTTGACATAGACCTTGAAGATATCTTGGGAAGCGTATTTGGAGGCGGATTTGGCGGGTTTAAATCTGCTAAAAACGGCCCTGCAAAAGGAACTGATTTAAGATATAACATGAAATTAACATTTGAAGAAGCTGTTTTTGGAACATCTAAGCAAATATCTATTACGAGAAATGAAAAATGTTCTAGTTGTAGTGGTACAGGAGCTAAAGCTGGAAGTTCAAAAGTGACTTGTGATAAATGTGCTGGAAAAGGTAAAGTTCAAGCGGTTCAAAATACAATAATGGGAACATTTAGTACTGTAAAAACTTGTGATAAATGTGGCGGAACAGGATTTATTATAAAAGAACCTTGTGAAGTATGTTCAGGTGCTGGCCACGTAAGAAAAACAAGAAAAATTGATGTTAATATTCCATCTGGAATAGATAACGGGCAAGCAATAGCTCTTACTGGTCAAGGAGATATAGGAAAAAATGGTGGACCGAATGGAGATTTATTTATTGTTGTTACTGTTATGCCCCATAAAATATTTAAAAGGCAAGGAAGTACTATATCTTTTGATAAAACAATTCCGTTTGTAAAGGCTGTATTAGGAGGACCTATTACAATAGCAACCTTAGAAGGCGAGGAAACCTTTAACATCCCTGAAGGGACTCAACCAGGAACTGTATTTACATTAAAAAATAGAGGAGTACCTTCAAGAGGTTCGCGTGGAAATCTAGAATTTAAAGTTCAAATAGAAATTCCAAAGAAGCTTACAGATAAGCAAAGAGAACTATTAGAACAATATGCTATTTCTTGTAGCGAAGAAGTAAATACAAAGAAAAAAGGATTTTTTGGAAAATAGAATAAAGGCTGTGTTATTTTAACACAGTTTTTATTTTTCTATTGACGTTTAAGGTGATTTAATATACTCTTATTAAAGATTAAAACAAAAGAGAGGTTAAAATGAAACCAAAAAGAGGAATAAGTTTAATAGTGTTAGTAGTAACCGTTATAGTGATTTATTGCTAGAAAATAACGGAAATTTGGCAGCTATAACAGAAGATACTATAAAGCAAAGAATGGCAACATTAGGGATAGAAGAAAGCGAATTGCAAGGAATTACATTAAGCATAGATAATGGAGTGAAAGTACAACAAAATCAAACAGGAACAAACTCTAGTACAATAACAAATACAGGGGTAAGCTTAGTAAATTATAAAATATATGGCAATAGTATTCAAAATGGAGTGCCAACTCCAGAGTCACCTGTAGAGATTCAGAGCGTAGGGGACAAAACAAAGAATTTATTTAATCAATTCACTACAAAAACAGCTAGCTTTTCAGCTGTTTCTAATTCCAGCGCAAGAACTTTTGAAGAAGGGGTATGGTATAGAGGTTTGACCTATAATAACTATTCTTATCCTCAAAACTTATTGGATTATAATGTTGGAACGTCAACGACGATGGTTAAAGTTAATGGACAATTGCTTTATGGACTTGCTCAAGCGTTTAAGGTCGAACCAAAGCAGATATATAGTTTTAGCTATGATGGTGGTGAAGGTGGCAATGTTGCTCTAGGATTTTACGACAAAGAAGGAAAAATTCTAAGCTATAAATATTGGACGTATGGTTCTACTATAAATATTCCTGCAAATGCTTACTGGATGACCATTTGTTTAAGTGGATCAACCGCTAACATAGAAATATCTTACAGCAATATTCAATTGGTATTAGGAACAGAGTCGACATCTTATGAACCATATGGATACAAAATACCAATAAAGGTGACAACAGATGGAAATACAACTTTACACAATATATATTTAGCTGAACCTTTAAGAAAATTAGGTGAAGAGAAGGATTATATAGATTTTGAAAAAGGACAAATTGTTAGGAAAATAGGAAAAGCAGTTTATGACGAAAACAGTAATTGGACTCTGCAAAGCGCTTCTTATTGGTTTGAAAGTGGGGTTACAACAGCTTTTTACACTCAAATTCCGGTAGATGCTTTAGCAAATTCACAAGGTTTGGAATGCTTGAGTAATTTATTTAAATTTGATAGTACAAGTGATGGAATAAACAAAAGTAAACCATATATAAGTGGAAATATTGGAAATCTAGTCGTTAATTTTAATAATGAAAAAGTTTCTTCTCTTGAACAGTTAGAAACATATTTAACTCAAACAAAATTAGAAATTGTATATAAATTAAATTCTCCAGTATATAAAAATATAAAACTGCCAGGAATATATACAACTAAAGGAACAACAAGTATCGCAATAGATACTGAGATTAGTCCTAGTGAATTTGTTTTAAATTATGAATATAAATAATAAAAGAGCACTATGTTAATTAAAATAATTGGCATAGTGTTTTTTTTATAGTATAATTATTAAGGTGATTATAATTATGGCAAAAAGATTTGTTGTAAAAAATGAAGATTTAAGTATTAAAGAAAATATAATTGAAGTAACAGGAACAGAGGCTCATCATATAAACGTTTTAAGGCATAAAAAAGGAGATAAAATAAATGTAAATGACTATTTAATAGAAATAGCAGAAATAAACAAGGATAAAATAGTTGGTAATATTTTAGAAAAAGTTTGTGACAAAGGAATCCCTAATACTAATATAACTTTGATACAATCATATTTAAAAGCAGATAAAATGGAATACGTAGTTCAAAAAGCTGTTGAACTAGGTGTAAAACATGTAATCCCTGCAATTACCAAAAACACAGTGGTTAAATTTGATGAAAAAGCTGCCTCAAAGAAGGTTGAGAGATTAAATAAAATTGCGGTTGAAGCAATAGGACAGTGTGGAAGAACAGATGATGTTGATGTTGTAAATATTCAAAATTTTAAAGATATAGACTGGGATTTATATGACTTGATTTTAATATGTCACGAAAAAGCAACTTTACAAATAGATGATATTCTAGAAGAAATTCATTCTGCATTAAATATTGCGGTTGTTATAGGACCAGAAGGTGGATTGGAAAATAGTGAAATAGAAAATATACCAAGCCAAAATGTAAAAAAAGTTGTTTTTGGTGAAAGAATTTTAAGAGCTGAAACAGCGTCTTTATATATGTTAAGTATTTTAGATTATTTAACCTAAATTTATAGACAAGCAAGAAATTTAATGATAGAATAATAAAAACTGAAAGGAAATGATAGAAATATGAAAATGAAATTAATAGCTGTTTTATTTGCGGTTTTAATGCTTAGTGTTTTAATACCTCAAAGCGTTTGCTTTGCTGGAAATAGAAGGCCGTTTGATCCTAATTCAGGTAATAATGTTATGACTGGGGTAACAGGTACAGTGGATGAAGTTTGGGGAAGTGTTCTTTTAATAGTGCAAGTTGTATCTGTAGCGTGTGTAGTTTTAGCTGGTGTGAGATATATGTTTGCTTCAGCAGATAAAAAAGCAGATATAAAAAAAGGTTTACTTTATTTAGTGATTGGAGCAACATTTGTATTTGCTGCTTCTACACTAATTAAATTTATATTTAATATTGGTAATTCTGCTATAACTTAGCACATAAAATACCATAATAAAAAAATAATTATACAACAATATATTGATATAATATGGGTACGTTAGTAAACATACTAACGCAAATACTATAATGTGATACTTACAAAATTTCCCCTTTTACAAAGGCATCGTAAAGAGATTACGGTGCTTTTTTCATTAAATCACATAATTTCTCACATAATTTTAGTTGTTTTTAGAAAATTTCAAGGTATAATAATTATGTGAAGAAAAAGGAGAAGTATATGAAAGAAGAAAATCAAAATAATTATAATGTAAAATATGTAGTAGAAAAGAAGGATTCTAAAGGAATAAAAATAATTGGTATTGCTTGTTTAATGATTTTATCTGGATTCGCTGGTGGTTTGTTTTCAAATTATTTGTCTAAAAAAGAGAATATTAGTTCAAAGGAGCCTACTCAAAATGTTGTGACAACATATAACATAGAAACAGTAGAAAACCCGGTAGTTGCAGTAGCAGAAAAGCTGTCAAGTTCTGTTGTTGGAATAAAAGTAACATATATGAGTCAAAATTTTTGGGGATTATTATCTGAAGCAGAAGGAGAGGGGTCAGGAATAGTTTATTCTCAAGATGGATATATAGTTACTAATTACCATGTAATTGAAAATGCCATAAAAAGTAGTAATGCTAAAATTTACGTATTACTTGCTAATGATGAAAAAGAATATGAAGCAACCATTGTTGGTCATGATAGCTTAACAGATTTAGCTGTTATTAAAATAGAGGCTACTGGGCTTACAGCAGCAGAATTTGGAGACTCAGAAGCATTAAAAGTAGGACAATTAGCTGTAGCAATAGGTAATCCTTTAGGCCAAGAGTTTGCTGGAACTGTAACAGGAGGATATATTTCTGGATTAAATAGAAGCATTACAGTAGATAGTACAGTATATAATTTGATTCAAACAGATGCTGCTATTAATTCAGGAAATAGCGGAGGACCACTCGTAGACATATCTGGAAGAGTTATAGGAATAAATACAGCAAAAATTTCAGCAACTGGAGTAGAAGGAATTGGTTTTGCAATACCTATAAATGATGTGCTACCGATAGTAGAAGAATTAATAGAAAACAAAACAATAGTTAGACCATTTATAGGTATAGGCGGTATAGCTTTAGATGAAGATTTAGCAAATAGGAATAACTTAGTTGAAGGAATATATATTCAAGAAATAACAAAAGATTCACCTGCACAAATAGCAGGCTTAAAACAAGGAGATATAATTGTTGAAGCAAATGGAACTAAAGTAGTAAGTGTTAACGAGCTTAATGTAATTAAAAATAAACTAAAAGTTGGAGATAAAATAGATTTAAAAGTGTATAGAAATAAAGAATATATCAATGTTAAAGTAACGCTTGCATCAACTAGCGATTTTGAATAGAAGAAAAGAGGCGAGGTAATGTATACGGTATGTGTGGTTGAAGACGAAAGAAATCTTAATAATTTATTAAAGACTTATCTAGAAAAAGAGGGATATAACGTTATTCAATGCTTTAATGGTAAGTCTGCGATGAATATTAATGAAAAGATACATATATGGATATTAGATATAATGTTAAACGATGAAATTAGTGGTTATGACATTATAAAAAAAATAAGAGAGAAAGACAGTGTTGTGCCTGTTATATTTACTTCTGCAAGAGATCAAGAGATAGATAAAATATTAGGGTTGGAAATGGGGAGTGACGATTATGTCACAAAACCATATTCTCCTAAGGAATTAATGCTAAGAATTTCGAATATGATAAAAAGAGTATATAGAGCGGATTTAAATAAAATCAAGTATGAGAAATATAACATAGACAAAGAGAAAAGAAGTGTATTTTGTGAGGAAGAAGAGATTCGTCTTACGGCTCTTGAATTTGATTTGCTAATATTATTTATAGATAATATCGGAAAGTCTTTTACAAGAGATGAAATTTTAAATTCAGTATGGGGTACGGACTATTTTGGCAGTGATAGGGTAGTTGATGATTTAGTAAGGCGCCTAAGAGCTAAAATGCCAGATTTAAATATTAATACTATATACGGATTGGGTTATAGATTATCATGAAAAAAGAATATAAAAATGGTTTAAAGGATAGAATTTTAGAAACTTTAACATTGCAAAAACAAATAGTTTTAGTATTAATAATGGCCCTTTTGATAGCAGGTTTTTCTTTCCTTGTTTTATTACCTCAAATATTGAAGCCTTTTTATGAGAGTAACATTTATGATTATTTATATCAACCTGCTAATAATATACAAATAGATAGAGATAATTTTGGAAAAGATATTTCGTATATAATAAAAACTAAAAATGGAGCAACTTATGTAAGTAATTCTGTAAATGATATGTTTGGACAAGATGTAAAAATAGCAGATATATTAAATAATATTACTTCGCAGCTTGGGAAATTTCAGTATAAAGGGAAATTTTATTACTACGTTGTAGCGGTAAGAGAACAAACAACAAATATTGTATTTACAAATGACAAATTATTAAAGAGCCAAGAGAGATCGTTAATAGGAATTATTTTACCTGTAATGGTTACGACAACTCTAATCATAATGCTTTTAATATTTGCTTGGTCTAATAGACTAGTGTATAAAATTAAAAGGTTAAAGAGGAAAACAGAAAGTATTGCAAAGGGAAAACTAGTAGAAGGCGAACATTTCTTAATTAATGATGAGTTTAATATTTTAAGTAAAGCTATAGATGAAACAGCTAAAAGCCTAAAGGAAAAAGAAGAATATAAAAATTATATGTTCCAAAATTTATCACATGAATTAAAAACGCCGATAGCTGTAATAGATAGTTATATAGAAGGAATATCTGATGGAGTTATAGATAAAGAGGAAGGCTTAAAAGTTATAGAAGAACAGACAGGTAAATTAAAGAATCAAGTTAAAACTTTGTTATACTTTAATAAGATAGATTATATGAAAGAACAAACAGAATATACCAAACAAAAAATAGATATTCTTGATGTTATAAAACAAAGCGTTGAAAGCCATAAACTTCAAAGGACAGATATAGAATGGGTTGTTATAACGAAGCATAAGAATACCAGTGCTTTAGGAAACGAGGAAATGTGGCAAACAATAGTAGATAACATATTAAATAATTTTGTTAGATATTCAAAAACAAAAATAGTTATAACAATTTGTCAAAATAGAATAGAATTCTTTAATGATGGAGAACATATAGATGAAGATGTAATCAAAAATATCTTTTCACCATATATAAAAGGAAATAAAGGGCAAACAGGCCTCGGCCTTGCTATTGTAAAGAGAACTTTAGATATATTTGGTTATAATATAGAAGCTAAAAATATTGAACAAGGAGTAATTTTTAATATAGAAAAAATGCAAATAGGAAAAAGAACGTAGATTTCTACGTTCTTTATAATATTAATTTTGTGTATAACTATCCATAATTTCTTTGATAAAATTAAATGGTACATTTAGAGTTTTCATGTCTGTCATTAAAGCTTTTAGTGTATTTAACTTTTCGAGCTTTAATTTATAGTCTTTAGCTTCAACTTTATTTACAATGTCTTCAAAGTCAACAAAAATAGGCAGACTACAATATTTTTCTCTTTTAATAAAAGTACGAGTCTCTTGACCAACCAAAATCCATATTTCAAAGAAAACTTCTTTGTATTTTATGGAGATGGCAGAAGTGAAACCGTTTGAATATAACGGAAATAAATTGTTGTTGTAATATTCGCAAACGGCTGAAAAGAAAAGGGGAAGTAATTTTACGTTTTCTAAGTCAGTTTGGTTTAATGCGTTTTTTTGGTATAACCAACTATTAGTTGAAAAGGAACGATAAACTTCTGTAAATCTATATAGCCATTCAATATAATCATAGTTATTAATAAGATCCTTTTTAATTTTTTCTGAAAGAATGATATAGTCTATAAAAGAATTTTTTCCGTTCATAATATAATCCTCCTAAATATTAATTTATAGAATTAAAACAAATTTAAAAAAATATACCATAGAATTCACAGTTTTTCAACTTTTATAGGTTTCTGAGCCTTTGGATATAGTCTTTATAAAGTCTATATCTTTATATCTAATAAAAGGATAAGAGTTATACTTGAAAATTTCGTCAATTTGGGCATTTGGAGTGTAGTATTTTTTGAGTATTGGGTATTGGAAGTCAAATCCGGCAAAAGTAAAATATTTGACATTATTTTGAGTGGTGAGCTTAATCCAACCTAATGTGAAAATAGCAAAGTCGTCATAATTTAAAAAACGGTTTTGAATATAATACTTGGTAAATATGTCAATAGTGGACAAATAAGTTGAACAATCTAAAATACTTAATCCCCGCAGAAATGTTTGAACTGTGGCTACATGGTTTTGGGTAGGATAGTTGTCGCAATAAAAAATGGAACCATCTGGGAAAATGTACGCATATTTTTTCATAATTAAATACCTCCTTAAATTTAATTTGGTTTAAGTTTTGTGTATAGTTATATGTATATGAATAAGAGTAGTAAATTGTGACAATTAAACCTCAATTTGTATAAATAAATTCTTGCTTTTTTATGTTCTCTAATATATAATATTTAAGAAAAAATATATAGGAGAGATAAAAATGAAAGCAATTGAAATAAGAAATAAATACTTAGCTTTTTTTGAAAAAAATGGACATAAAATAATACCTGGAGCACCGTTAGTACCAGAAAACGACCCAACAGTATTATTTACAACAGCTGGAATGCATCCACTAGTTCCTTATCTAAGTGGAGAAAAACATCCATCTGGAACAAGACTTACAGATTACCAAAAATGTTTAAGAACAGATGATATAGACGAAGTAGGAGATCCATGTCACTTAACATTTTTTGAAATGTTAGGTAACTGGTCTTTGGGAGATTATTTTAAAGAAGAAGCAATTCGTTTAAGTTTTAAGTTTCTTACAGAAGAATTAGAAATACCAGTAGAAAGGCTTTCTGTAACATGTTTTGAAGGAGATCAAGAGGTTCCAAGAGATACTGAAGCAGCAGCTATATGGGAAAGTGTAGGAATTCCTAAAGAAAGAATATATTTTAATGGAAGACGTGAAAATTGGTGGGGACCTGCTGGACAAACAGGACCTTGTGGACCAGATACAGAGATGTTCTATGATACAGGGAAACCAAAATGTTCAGAAAATTGTAATCCATCTTGTAATTGTGGTAAATATGTTGAAATTTGGAATGACGTATTTATGCAATATAACAAAACGGAAGATGGTAAATACGAAAAGCTTTCTCAAAGAAATGTAGATACTGGTTTAGGCTTAGAAAGAGCAACTTATCTTTTACAGGGCAAAAATAACGCTTATGAAACTGAAATATTTGCTCCAATAATTGAATTTTTACAAAATAATAGCGAAGAATCTAATATAGAAAGTTTAAGAATAGTAGCAGAACATATGAGAGCTTCTATTATGCTTATTTGTGATAAAGTGCTTCCAAGCAATGTAGAACAAGGATATATTTTAAGAAGATTAATACGTAGAAGTATTCGTCATTTAAGAAAAATAAAATTTAATGTGGATAAAATAGATAGTGTTGTAGAGTCTGTTATAGATACATGTAAAGAGTTGTATCCTGAAGTTATAGTAAATCATGATGAAATTTTAGCTCAAGTTATAAAAGAAAAAAATAGATTTATGAATACTCTAGTAAATGGTGAAAAAGAATTTAATAGAGTGAAAAATAGATTAATTTCTGAAAGTAAAAATGTGATAGATGGAGATACTCTATTTAGATTATATGATACTTTTGGTTTCCCACCAGAAGTTACTAAAGAACTTGCTAGTGAGAATGGTTTTGAAGTAGATATGGAAGGGTTTAAAGAAAAATTTGCAAAACACCAAGAATTATCTAGAGCAGGAGCTGAACAAAAATTTAAATGTGGACTTGCAGACAACTCTGAAGAAACTGTTAAATACCATACAGTAACCCACTTATTACATAGAGCTTTAAAAGATGTTTTAGGTGAACACGTAAGCCAAAAAGGTTCTAATATAACAGCAGAAAGATTAAGATTTGACTTCTCTAATCCGGCTAAGGTTGAAAGAGAAGATTTAGATAAAGTTGAAGCTATTATTAATGAGAAAATAGCATTAGGCTTAGAGGTTAAATGTGAAGAAATGTCTAAAGAAGCAGCAAAACAAAGCGGAGCGGTTGGACTTTTTGAAGATAAATATGGTGATGTTGTTAAAGTATATTCTATAGGAGACTATTCAAAAGAAATTTGTGGTGGACCTCATGTGGATAATACTTCTAAGCTTGGAAAAGTTAAGATTATAAAAGAAGAAGCTGTTTCAAGTGGTGTAAGAAGAGTAAAAGTTGTTTTTGAAAAATAGGAGTAAAGATTATGCAAGATTGCATTTTTTGTAAAATAATAAATAAACAGATTCCGTCTAATATAGTTTATGAAGATGAAAAAATAATTTCTTTTTATGACGTAAATCCAATGGCGGACATACATGTGTTAATTGTTCCAAAAGTTCATGTAGAAAGCATAAATGAATTGAACGAAAGCACATTAGAAAGTGTAAAATACGCATTTTCTAAAATACCAGAAATAGCAGAAAGTTTAGGTATAAAAGATAGTGGATATCGCACAATAATAAATACAGGAAAAGATGCGGGACAAACAGTTAAACATCTGCATATACATATATTGGGTGGTTCAAAATTACCAGAAAAATTAGTTTAATTTAAAAAAATATATTAAATGCCTTGACATTTAATCTAAAAACAGTTACAATATTATGGTGTGGTGGATATAGCTCAGTTGGTTAGAGCGCCAGGTTGTGGCCCTGGAGGTCATGGGTTCGAATCCCATTATTCACCCCATAATAAACAAATATTGGGGTGTCGCCAAGTGGTAAGGCATCAGACTTTGACTCTGACATTCGTTGGTTCGAATCCAGCCACCCCAGCCAAACGTAAATCTGTTCGAACTAATTGAACAGATTTTTTGTTTGAAAAAATTATATTTTATCTTAGTTCGTATTGTCTCGCAGAGCCTAGGTAAGTGTTCATCCATATTAAATTTAGAAATAATTAATTTTGTCTTGACAGAAGAACAAACGTTTTGTATAATATGTTCGAGGTGATGTTTTTGAAAGAAGAAAAAATGCACATAATAAATAAGCTCTTTAATAATGAAACTATTAGAACTGTATGGGATAAGGAAAAAGAAAAATATTATGTTAGTATAGTGGATATCGTCGGTGTTTTGGCTGAAAGCAAAGAACCAAGGAAGTATTGGAATTGGTATAAAAACAAACTAAAAAAAGATGAAGATTTTGAAGTGTCTAGTATTACTAGACAGTTGAAATTGATAGCTAATGATGGAAAATATCGTGAGACTGATGTTGCAGACATAGAGGGAATGTTTAGAATTATAGAATCAATTCCATCAAAAAATGCTGAGCCTGTAAAGAGGTGGTTAGCAAAACTTGGAAAAGAAAGAATAGATGAAATTCTAGACCCTACAACTTCTATACAAAGGTCTATAGATTTATATAGAGCTAAGGGCTATGATGAAGAGTGGATTGCTAGAAGAATTAAAGCATTACAGGAAAGAAAAAAATTGACAGATGTATGGAAAGAAAATGGAATAGAAAGTGGAACGGAATATGCAATGCTTACAAATGAAATATATAAAGAATGGTCTGGTATGACTGCAAAAGAATATAAAGAGTATAAAGGACTTAGAAAAGAAAACTTAAGAGATAATATGACAGACATAGAAGTTTTGCTTACAGATATTGGGGAGGTAACAACTAGAGAATTAGCTAAGAAACATAAACCACAAGGGTTTAATGCAAATAAACGAGTTGCAAAAATTGGTGGTGAAGTAGCTAAAAATACTAGAAAAGATATCGAAGAAAAATTAGGTGAAACTGTTATTAGTAAAGAGAATTCATTAAATTACAAATATATAGATGATGTTAAACAATTAGAGGAAAACCAAAAAGATTAGTTAATTATTGTAGTTAAAAATTAAGAAATAGTAAGATTTTAGACGATTTTGCCAATGTTGGCAAAATCGTTAATCCTTTCACAAAGAGCATTTATCCACAGGAGTTTTGATAGTATGTCAAAACTCATAGGGGGTTAGGACTTATGACAATCAAAGTCTAATGCTTTAAAGTGATTTACTAACTAAAAAAGGGAATTTAGAAATGCAAAAAGCAATGACTACTTTACATAAATTGAGTGTTATGGTATAATAAGAAAGTCATAAGATTTGCAACTAAATTTAATTAAATTTGGAGGAAGACATGAAAAAAATTACTCAGAACGATATCGAGGTTGTGAAAGCGGAATTATCTGCTAAACGGAAAGAATTTGAAGAAATAAATTTTACTTCTTTGGAAGAAAAACTTAAATGGATAAGGAAATTTTTTAATAGTTATATACCTGAAGTAGAAAAAAGGTTTATGACTGAGAAAGAATTTAAAGAGGAATGGGTATTTTTACCTAATGAACTTAGAATTCAATTTTATTTATTCTTTCCAGAACATGGACTTACAATGGCGAACTATTCTCATGAACTTGCCCGCGAGAAGTGGCTGCTAGAGAGTAGAAGAGGAAACTATCAATTTATGAGCAGATTTTATTTGAGCCATAACGATTAAAAACTAATAAGACATTCTATTTATAGGATGTCTTATTATCATAAATTTTATAAAAATTAAAAATATGATATACTTTAGTAAATTGATTGATATTTGTATGAGAAGTTATGAGAGGCGAAAAAGTTGTAGATAACTACGCCACTGGAGCCAATCAAACCCAAAGACGATTTAATAGTCTTTGGGTTTTGTTATATGTTAAAGGAAGAGTATCAAAAATGCCATCTTAAATAAAATGTCGAAATGTGTCTAATAAAGTGTAACAAGTTGACTTTGTGAACATAAAATAGTATAATATACGGTGCACGCAAAAAAAATATGGAAGCTAATTAGCAGAAAGGAAGAGGTGATTCAAATGAACTACCAAACAACAATGTTGGAAAACGTAAATATAATGGAAGGAGATGTGATAGAGGATTCTAAGAGCCCATTTTGTTGCACAGTCAAAAAAATAAAAGAGGACAGTGTGGAATTCTCAGAAATTCAGTATTCACATCCAGTAGAGATTACTATGTTTGCACTCAAAGCCTTTGAGGTTTTGAAGAAAAAATTAAATGTAAGCTCTGTAAATTTCATTATGAGAAGAGGGTGTATCAGAATAGATGAGCACACCAGAGAAAAACAGTTATACCACGAACTTATAAATAAAGATACAGGTAATTGGTAATTGTTTTGGGGGTACAATTTAAAAAAATTGTACCCCTTTTTTGGTATAAGCCAAGTAGAAAATATCATACATATGAAATTAAGGAGTGTGATATCAATTGAATCCATTTGAACAAAAGCCAATAGATTTAGAAAAGGCATATATGAATTGGAAAGAAATATATCCAAAAGCTTATGATAAAAACAATGTGGATCCATATACTAAAACTAGAATAATCCTTATGAATGGCGCAGAAACAGAACAAGTTTTTTTCTTACACCAGTTTAACAGAAATTGTGATAACAATGATGTAAGAAGACAATTAGCAGTTATAAGAAGGACGTCACAACAAATGCAGAAATTAATTCAATGTTTAAAACCTATAAATGAAAATGTATTAGAAGAAACTATAACTTATGAAATGCTTGCGGTAGATCTTACTGCAAGGCTTGCAAAAGATGAACCAGACCCATATGTAAAGCAAGCTTTAGATTTTGCTTTATTAGAAGATTTTGATCATTTATATAGATATTCAAATCTTTTACAAATGGAATATGGTGTTCCTGCAGAAAAGTTAGTTGGAAGATATACAGAGATAATGCCTGCAAGACCTACAATTTCACATCATAGATGTCCGTTAGATAGCATTAAATTTCAC
Organism: Clostridia bacterium; assembly: GCA_017549425.1. Classification (GTDB taxonomy): domain Bacteria; phylum Bacillota; class Clostridia; order TANB77; family CAG-465; genus UMGS1649. Next base: position 313,848 of record JAFYUV010000017.1, read on the forward strand.
GTTAATAACAAACAGGTAGATTTACTTACAAAGCTACATATAAATATAATAACAGCAGCAGAGCAACAAACAATGAATTTCTATATGAATATATGTAATTTATATCCATCAGATTTAGGAAGAAGATTATACCAAGAAATAGGTATGGTTGAAGAACAGCATGTAACTCATTATGGAAGTTTAATGGATACTAATGTTGGTTGGTATGAAAATCTGCTTATGCATATGTATACAATGTGCTATTTGTATTATTCTTGTATGATGGATGAAACCAATATGTATATTAAAAAAGTTTGGAAAGCGGGATTTGAACGTTCGGTTGCAGGATTACATTTAGCAGCTTATCTTCTAAGACAATATGATAATAAAGAGGTAACAGATGTAATACCTAATCCAATATTCCCAAAATTATTAACTTTAGGTCCAAATGTTGAATATGTAAGAGATATTCTAAAGTGTACAGTAGATTATACAGCTTTAAGAGAAGGATATATACCTGTGCAAAATTTAGAACCTAATGCTGGCTTTTTTAAATACCAAGGTCAGGTAAACGAGTATGTAGAATGTGTACCTAGTCACAATACAATAGAAAAATATATCGCATTACATGGATGTGATTATAGGTTTGAGGTGGCTCCAAATCCTATCCCTGAATTAAGAAATAGAAAAGAGGATAATACAACAGTTGGAAGAACTTGGGGATGTCATAGATATGTTAAGAAAAATTTAGAAAAAGAAGAGGAAAGTTAAACTTTCCTCTTTCCTAATTTAGCAACAGTTGCGCCTATACTTCCGTGAGCGAAGTCTGCATATTCATATGATTCAACATTAGGGTGATTATCTAAGTATTCTCTTACAGCCTGCCTTATAACTCCTCCATGTCTTCCGTGTATTATTCTAACTTGAGGAATATGATGAGCAAGAGCTTTATCTATAAACCTATCTAAATCTATAAGAGCTTCATCACGTGATAAATGTCTTAACATTATTTCGTTTTCTGCTGGGGCATCATTTGTGGTAATTGTATATCCTGCTGTTCTTGTATTTCTGTTTAATGGTTTATCTACAATCTGAATGTTAGAACTTTTTGTATGTAGTATTTTATTTTTATCTTTTAAAGTAACTTTTCCATTGTTTTCAGATATTATTTCAAATATATTGTTACTATCTATTAACTTGCAATATTTTTTATTTTTCATTTTTACCTCTATTTTACACTTGAATATTATATCACATAAAAGGTATATTTACTATAATTTTTAAATGTAATATAGCATAAGATGTAATTAGGTGATAGATGTGCGAATATTTAACAAAATATTATGCTGTATTTTTGTTATAATATTTTCTTTTAATATTAAGATAAATGCTAACGAAGTAAAAATTAGTTCTCCTGCAGCTATTGTAATGGAAGCTTCTACGGGTAGAGTATTGTATGCTAAAAATGAAAAAAGCGAGAGAAAAATTGCAAGTACTACTAAATTAATGACTGCAATGGTTGCAATAGATAATTGTAATTTAGAAGATTTAGTAGAAGTGAGTAAAAATGCAGCTGCTGTTGGCGGGTCAGAAGTAGGAATTAAAGCAGGAGATAAAATTACCTTAAAAGCTTTGTTATATGGTTTGATGCTAGAAAGTGGTAATGACTGTGCGGTTGCAATAGCAGAACATGTAAGTGGAACTCAAGAAGAATTTGCAAAGCTTATGAATGAAAAAGCTTTAACGCTTGGTGCGAAGGATACTAATTATACTAATGCACATGGTTTAGATACGGAAAATAATCATTGTACAGCATATGATTTAGCATTAATTGCTTGTGAAGTGTTGAAATATCCAGATATATTAAAAATAATGGGGACAGAGCAGATAAATATTAAAATGGGAGATAGCACTAAATATTTAGCAAATACCAATAGGTTGCTTAAAAGCTATAAATATTGTATAGGGGGTAAAACAGGGTTTACGAATGGTGCAAATAGATGTATTGTAACATTTGCTAAAAAAGATGATATGCAAATAGTAACTGTTGTTTTAGGAAGCGAAACAACGGATATTAGATTTTCTGAATGCAGAAAGCTTATGGAATATGGTATAAATACTTATTCATTAGTGGATATATCTGAATATATGAACTGGTATATAAATATTCCTGTGTATAAAGGGGCAATTAATAATTATGAAAGATATATAACAGAGAATATAATAGTACCTCTAAAAGAAGGTGAACTCGAACAAATATATGTAAAACAGACTATATTACCAGTTATACGCACACCAATGTACAAAGGTAATATTTTAGGAGATATAGCTATGTATATTGGGGACGAGAAAATATATGAGACAGAAGTAATACTAGATATGGAATTAAGAAAAAATAACGTATGGTATTATTTTACTCATGGTATAAAAGATATGTTTACGTTAGATTTAGAGCTGTTTTAAGTATAAATAATTATAAACAGAAAAATAATATAATAAAAATTAAAAATAAATATTGCGAAGAGAAACATTTTATTATACAATAGCTAATGTAGAGAATAGGTGCATAATAAGACACAAAGATAATATTATTTTATGTATATTGTTTGGTATATAAAGTTCAATATAAAAATTTAATTTATATTGTTGACAACTCCCAAAACTTGGTATAATATATTCTCAAGATTAAGGAGAATGCAAATGAAAACATTGGTAAAAACTGTAAATGGGGGGGGGCAAAACAGCCTTTTAAATAGCAATACTAAAGACCAAACAGTAAATTGGCCTGTACTTTGTGTACGTAAATGTGCGTAAAGTATAGGCTTTTTTGCATGCTCTAAACATGTTTTCAACAAAAGAAAGGGGTAAAAATTATGAAAACAAATAAAAAAGCAATATCTTTAATAGTGCTTGTAATAACTATTATAGTATTGGGAATACTTGCTGCTACAGTTATAATAAATTTATCTAATACAAATATTATTGAAGAAGCAAGTAAAGCAGCATTTAAAGCTGATATGGCAAATTATAAGCAAGCTTATAATTTATATTTAGCCGGTCAATATGCAGCAGATCCATATTTTGATAAAACAAGAATATCTGAGTCTGATTTTGATACTATATTTGGAAAAAAATATTCGGATAAGTTAAGAATAGTTGATGGAGATTTAGCATATGAAACTCTTGATTCAGAGGAACAAGAAATCTTAGTAGAACTAAGTATTAAACAGTATCTACCAGCTGGATTGTATCAAACAGGAACTACTACTTTAATGGCTTCATGGGAAGAACTTTTAGGAGATACAATTTTAGAAGGTGGTGTAATTCACGTAGATGCTAATGGAGTATTTACTACTAATTTTGATTCAGATTACGGCACTAATTCTAGTAATGGAAAATTAAATGGTGATTTAATACTTAGTGACACAGTAAAAATTATAGGAAGTAATAGTTTGGAATATTGTTATGTTAAAAAAATAGTTTTACCAAAAAGTTTAGTAGAAATTAGCGATATGGGATTTCAAACAGCCACCATTGATGCTATAGTTATCCCAAGTGGAATAACCATAGGTCAATATGCATTTACGGGTGCAACCATTTCAAATATTACATTTAATAAAGGAATAACAAATATACCTGGTGATTGGTTTCATTATTCTACAATAACTAATATGGTATTGCCAAATAGTGTCACAAGTATAGATAGTGGAGCTTTTGTTGATGCAAGTATAACTTCAATTACGTTTGAAGGAACTAAAGAAGAATGGAATGCTATAACAAAAGCTAGTGACATGGGTGGAAGTGGAATTGTTGTTCATTGCACAAATGGAGATGTGGAAATTTAAATAGATTATTAATTAAAAGAGGACGTAATAAAACACGTCCTCATATTTATTATATATTTTCATATATTTCCTTGCTTTCTTTTAAAAAAGGTGCTAAAATATTTTGTATGAAAATAAAACCAAAAGCATAGTAAGTAAGGATAAGGTGTATTAAGAGAATACGGGTCACCGGCTGTAAGCCCGTTATACATCCCAAGCTGAAATTTCACTTTTAGGATATAACATATGTTATTAAATAAATTTAGAAATTTTTAAGTACTTCCTATATCTATGTGGGAGGTACTTTTTTGAGGGGAAGAGAATAATGGAAGAAAAGCTAAATAATATAAAAAGAGAAATTGAAACAAAAATAAATGAAGCAGATAGTTTGCAAAAAATAGAAGAAATACGTGTTGAAGCATTTGGAAAGAAATCATTGCTTGCGAATATTTCTAAAGAAATGGGAAGTTTGTCTGTAGAAGAAAAACCAAAAGTAGGTAAAATGGTTAACGAAGTAAGACAAGCTTTGGAAGCTATGTTTCAAGCTAAGAAAATGGAGTTAGAAGAAAAAGCTTTAGAGTTAGCAATGAAGTCTTCAAAAAAATATGATATGACTTTACCTATAAATGGTGAAACAGGTTCGCTTCATCCAATTACAATGGTACAAAGAGAACTAGAAGATATATTTAAATCTATGGGATTTACTGTTGAAGATGGCTCTGAAGTAGAAACAGAGTATAATAACTTTGAAGCAGTTAATGTACCTAAGTATCATCCTGCAAGAGATATGCAAGATACATATTGGTTGGAAAATGGAGAGCTTTTGAAAACACAAACTTCTGCAGCTCAAAATAAAATTATGAAAAAGTATGGTGCTCCTTTAAAAGCAATATTCCCTGGCAGATGTTTCAGAAATGAAGAGTTAGACGCATCTCACGAAAACACATTTTTCCAATTAGAAGGTATGATGATTGATGAAGATATATCTGTTGCAAACCTTATTTACTTTATGAAAAATATGCTTTCAGAAGTATTTAAAAAAGATCTAGAAGTAAGACTTAGACCAGGATTTTTCCCTTTTGTGGAACCAGGATTTGAGTTAGATGTTAGTTGTATGTATTGTGGCGGTAAAGGGTGTAAAGTATGTAAACAAGGCGGTTGGATTGAGCTTTGCCCATGCGGATTAATTCATCCTAAAGTTTTAGAAATGGGTGGAATAGACCCAGAAAAATATACTGGATTTGCATTCGGTTTAGGTTTATCCCGTTTAGCTATGATGAAATATGGAATAAATGATTTAAGAATATTAAACTCTGGTGATTTAAGATATTTAAAGCAACTAGGAAATAAATAGGAGGAAAATTATGTATATATCAATAAATTGGATAAAAGATTTTGTTGATTTAAATGGTATAGATGTAGATGATTTAATAAAAAGATTTGCATTATCTACAGCTGAAGTTGAAGGTGTACAAAAACATGGAGATAATCTTTCAGGAATTATTGTTGGAAAGATTATGAAAGTAGAAGAAATAGCAGAATCTAAAAAATTACACAAACTAGATGTTTTTGACGGTAAAGAAAATGTACAAGTAATGTGTGGTGCTCCAAATGTACGTGAAGGTATGCTTGTGCCATTTGCACCAGTTGGTAGTGTTGTTCAAGGAATAAATATAGGTAAGGCAACACTTGCAGGATATGACAGCTTTGGTATGTGTATGTCAGAAAAAGAACTTGGAATAAGTGACGATCATGCTGGACTTATGGAGTTATATGATGTTGAACCGGGAACAGCAATAAAAGATATAATGGATATAGACGATATAGTGTTTGAGGTAGATAATAAGTCTCTAACAAATAGACCTGACCTTTGGGGGCATTATGGAATAGCAAGAGAAATTGCGGCTATAACAGGAAGAGAATTGAAGGCATTAGAAGTTGAAGATTTAGAAAAATATTCTAATTTAGCTAAGTTAAATATTAATATTGAAGACAAAGAAAAATGTTTAAGATATACTTCTATGGCTGTAGAAAATATATCTAAACATGTATCTCCTATTAATATGAGAATAAGACTATATTATACTGGCTCTAGAGGTATTAATTTACTAGCTGATTTAACTAACTATATAATGTTAGAATTGGGTCAACCAATGCATGCCTTTGATAAATCTTTAATCTCTAATATTAATGTGAAATCCCTGGTAGAGGATACGGAGTTTGTAACTTTAGATTCAAATAAAAGAATATTACCAAAAGATTCTTTAGTAATATGTAACGATAATACGCCAGTAGCAATTGCTGGAATAATGGGTGGAGAAAATACAGAAATAAAAGATAGTACAAATTCTTTATTCTTAGAATCTGCCAATTTTGATCCAACAGCAATAAGAAAAACAGCTATTAAACTAGGACTAAGAACAGATGCATCAGCTCGTTATGAAAAAACTTTGGATCCAGAGTTAACAGTATTAGCTATTGCTAGATTTATTAAGTTATTAAAAGACATAGATGAAAACGTACAAGTAGTATCAGCTTTAACTGATGTATATGCTAAAAAATATCCTCATATACAAATAGAAATAACTTATGATTATATAATAAAAAGAATTGGTGAAAATATACCACAAGAAAAAATGGTGAGTATTTTAAAAAGTTTAGGGTTTGGCGTTCAAGAAACAGGTTCAACAATGTTAGTTGATGTTCCAAGTTACAGAGCTACTAAAGATGTTAGCATAAAAGCAGATTTGGTTGAAGAAATAGCAAGAATTTATGGTTATGATAATATAACTCCTCAAACAAAAAATATGGAACTTGAAATTGTAAGGCAAGATGAAGAAAAAACTAACGATTATGTTATAAAAGATTTACTTGCTGAAAAATATAACATGTCTGAGGTACATAGTTATGTATGGTATGATACTAAAAAGAATAAAGAGTTAAACATTAAGACAGAGGATAACATTAAGATAATTAACAGTATTGATGCTGAAAATAGTACTTTACGTTCTACAATGATACCAACTTTGTTATGTATGTTAGAAAAAAATATAAAATACATGAGTGATGTAAGTATTTTTGAGATTGGTAAAGTATGGAGTTATCCAGTAAAAAATAAAAATTGCATAGAAAACAAGAATTTAGGAATAATACTTGCTAGTAAAAAGAAAAGTGAAGAAGAGTTATTAAATACAGCACTTCAATCTGTGCATAACATTGTAACATTAACAAAAAATGTGCAAGTCACTTTTAAAGATATGCAAGATTTTACAAAACATAATTGGTTAAATCCTGTAAATTCAAGCAGTATTTTTGCTCAAGATAGAAACATAGGATATATATCTATTTTGAATTTAGGTATTAAAAATGCCATAGATAAAAAGTTGAACTGTGTATTAGTAGAGATCTATTTAGACGAGCTTAATAGTTTAGAAAAAGTACAAAGGAAAGCACAAGATGTATCTAAGTACCAAACAGTTACATTTGACCTTAGCTTTATAACTTCTAATACAACAAAGTTTGAAGTACTAAAAAATATAATTGAAAATACTAAAACTGAGTATTTAGCATCTTATGAATTAGTAGATATTTTTGAAGACAGCGAAAAATTAAAAGACAAAAAGAGTGTAACAATACGTTTTGTTTTAAGTTCTGATGAGCACACGCTTACTTCTGAAGAAATTGCTAAAGATAGAGAAAGTATACTAAAAGCATTTGAAGCGAATGAAATTTTAATAAGAGAATAGAAATAACGACTAAGATAAAAAATATCTTAGTCGTTATAATTTTATTTATTAAGAAATTTCTCTATATTTTGTATATCTATTTGGTCCTTTGGTAAATTTCTTTTTTTCTTATATGCTAAAATTGTTTCAAGACTTTCTACGAGGAAACCATCTACTTCTTGAGCTTTAAAATTTTCTTTTGGCGTTGGAACAACTTCAATAAGCTCAGTGAGTTTATAAAACCCACATGAGTTTTTATCTTTTTCTGAAAGTGAATATTTATCCTTTAGTGTAATAAACAATTCAGAAGATACACATAAATCTAAATCTTTAGTAGTTTCTCTAAGGCCACATAAAAGTAAAGAACCTCCTCCTAAAATATAGTATTCATCCTTTGGCAAATTGAGACTTTTTAGTAATTGTATAAGCTCTATTCTGTTCATAATAACCTCCTTTGTTAACTAATAATTATATTGTACATTAAATTAAGGTAAAAGAAAAGGTCCACCCATAAAGAGTGGACCTAGAATTGTTTTGAAATTTATGAATCTACTTTAGTAATTTCATAATACCCATTGCTTTCATAAAACTCTACATTCAAGCTATCTCCAACTTTTACAAGAGGAAGCGAAGAGATCCCTGTAGAAATACATGCAACATAGAGATTGTTATTAGTGTCAACAATGTAATAATATGTATTTCCGTCTATAATAGCAGTGTAGAGTTCATTTACTCTTATGGTTGTAGAGTCTTGTTTATCCTGTATAATTGAGCCGCCATTCTTAAGAGCTTTTTTGTACTCTTTAAGACCGTATTCAACACCCATGGACGAGTCTGTTACAGATAGAATCTGGATATTTTCAACAGACACAAATGCATACATTTTTACCAAGCCAGCTGCATCCTTAAGAGAAAGGAAGTAAGTAGGTGTTCCTTCGACTTTTATAAGTATTGGGAATGTAGAAGTATAGTTCAAATGCTGTACTTGTCCTTTTGCAGAATCCATTGCAGAATATTCTTCAGCAGAAGGCATTTCAAAATACTTTGCTGTAGCGTTTCTCATGTTAACCAACATAAATCCAATATTAGATTCGTCGGCTGCAACGGAGGTGATACCGGTATACAGATATACATCATTTCCTATAGTCACGTAATTGTACCCTTCTGTAGACACTTTAACATCCTTTTGACCAAAAAGAGTGTTCCAAAAACCATTTTTGTATTTGCCCCAAGAGTCTATCATAGAGACTGCAAGAGATGACTGAATTGAATGGTCTATCCATTCAGGAATTTCATCCAAATCATATTGTTTGAGTTTCCCTGTTACAGGATCTACTGTAATACAACCAGTTGGAACTTTTGCTCCGCCTATACCGGTAGTATACTTGTATGTAGGAACGACCCAAAAAGGATTATTTTCGTCATCAATTTCAAATGAGAAAGTTCCAAATAAAGTACTTGGGAAGTTAGTTCTGAGGTATCTTTTTAAGTCTTTGCTAAAGTATGATGACGGTGAATACTGCATGCCTTCTTCAAGACGAATAAACTCAGCTTCTTTGGAAACTTGGTCTACGGCAATGTATCCGGGAATACCATCAATCTTGTTGCTGTTATATTTCCAAAATCCAGCGTACTGAAGAGGTGAAACACGTACAGGCTTACCGTTAACATTAATTTGAGTGTAAATGTTAGCAACGTTGTACTGAGATATTTCGTTTGTTAGGGTTCCCATTTTTCTGTCACCTAGAATTTTTGAAGAATCTTTATCTATTTGTGGAACTGTATTCCAGTTAACTTCAGAAAATTCATCTTCGAAAGTTGTTTCAGATACTTCAAGACGTCTTTGATAACTTTGTGCACTAAACATTGTGGAACCGAAAATAGCTCCCAAAACAAGAATGACAAACAATACGCCGACTATTATTAATGAGACTATTGCTGGAAAGTATATTTCATCTTCGTAGCCTGCTATTGCAGCGCAGCCGGCAAAGATAGCAAATACAAAAATAATATAGAAATAAAATCCGGGTGAGTTAAGCACCATTGCAGGCAGAGCCAGGACGTAGAGTAACCAAGCAAAGAATGCGGTTACAAGAGCGGAAAGCGTGAATTTGATTGCATTAGACATAATTGTTCTCCTTCTAAATTTAGAATTTTTAATATATATATAAAATCCATGTTGGATGTTATTTTATTTAATAATACACATGTATTATATCACATTTATGTAAACGATTCAAGAATTCAATATTTGTCAAACGAGCAAGAACAAGAAATTAATTATTATATTTAAATTATATAAAATACTTGAAGTGACCGTATTCATTTGATATACTTAACATGAAATATTGTCGAAATTAGGTGATTTAAATGGAAAATAAATATAGTTTAACATTCCCACAAAAAAATATATGGTTGGTAGAAGAATTCTTTGGTAGTTCTCCTATAAACACTATTGTGGGAATTTTTAATATAAAATCAGAATTTAATTTTGAAAAGTGCGAAAAAGCAGTAAATAAAATGGTGCAGTTAAACGAAGCACTAAGACTGCAAGTAGCAAAAGATCGTGATAGTGTATATCAATATGTACAAGATTACAAATATTTTAATGTTGATTTTTTTGAGGCGGCTAATAGTGAGCAAATTGACGAGTTAAATAACAAGTTAATGGTAACTCCTTTTACTGTAATAGACAGTCCGCTATATTATTTCGCTGTGGTTAAAACAGAGAATGACACGGGGTATATATTTGTAAAGTTACATCACCTAATAGCAGACGCTTGGACTTATGGAAACATTGCGACCGATTTAGCAGAATATTTGGATGCAAGTGAGGATGATTTAGAATTAAAAGAAAAAAAACCTTCATATATAGATTTTATAGAAGTAGAAAAAGAATATATTGCTTCAGAGAGATTTGTTAAAGATAGAGAGTTTTGGAAACAGTATTTAGAGGGGACAGAAGAAACGGTTGGCTTAAAAGAAAATGATTATTCAAAGTCTCAAGACGCCAAAAGATATTCAGTCACTTTAGATGAAGAACTAAATAGTTTAATAAAGGGATATTGCAAGGTAAATAGAATATCACCATATACAGTGTTTATGAATGCACTTGCAATATATATGCATAGAGTAACAGAAAAGATTGATTTTGTTATAGGGACACCAATTTTAAATAGAGCTAATTTTAAAGAGAAAAAAATGATGGGCATGTTTGTAAGTACAATGCCTGTAAGATTTAAAATAGATGAGAAGACTACATTTTTAGAAATGTGTAAAGCTTCAGCTAGTGAAAGTATGACTTTATTTAGACATCAAAAATACCCATATTCTCTAATGCTACAAGATTTTAGAGATAAGAACAATATAAAAAGTAATTTATATAACGTTATGGTTTCATACCAAAATGCAAGAGCTGAATATGAAAAAGAGGACAAGTATTCAACTAATTGGTTGTTTAGTACAAAGATACAAAATCAATTGGAAATTCATATTATGGATATGGATGAAACTGGAGTACTTCAAGTACATTTCGATTATTTAACTGAACTTTTTGAAGACATAGAAATAGAATATATTGCTAAAAGATTGTTTAAAATTATTAAAGATGGAATTGTAAATGATAAAACTATTGAAACTATAGAGATTATGCCTGAGGAAGAGAAAAATAAAATATTATACGAATTCAATAATACAAAAATGGATTATCCAAAGGATAAAACTGTAATAGATTTGTTTGAAGAACAAGTAGAAAAAACTCCAGATAATATTGCTGTTGTGTTTGAAGGTAAAGAGCTGACTTATAAAGAGTTAAATGAAAAGGCAAATTGTTTAGCTTGGTATTTGAAGGAAAAAGGTATAAATGAAAAAGATAATGTGGCAATTACTTTAGATAAATCTATAGAATTGATGGTCAGTATTTTAGGTGTTTTAAAGGTAGGCGCTTGTTATGTACCTATAGATACTAGTTATACTATTAATAGAAAAAAATACATATTTGAAGATGCTAATTGTAAAATAAATATAATTGAAAACTTTGAAGATGAAAATATATTTGATAATTGGTTAAATATAAAAGAATTTAAGTTTGACAAGAAAAGTCATTGTAACATTCAAAGAAGCAGTGACTATAGATTTTGTGATTCAGTATATATAATGTATACGTCCGGAACAACAGGAGCTCCAAAGGGAACAATTATAACCAACAGAAATATAGTAAGACTTGTAAAAAATACTAATTACATAGATTTTATGGAAAACGATAAAATTATACAAACAGGAGCTACAGTATTTGATGCTTGTACATTTGAATATTGGGGAGCTTTGTTAAATGGTCTTACTTTATATCTGTTAAAGAAAGAAAGTTTAATAAACCCTGAAACATTAAGAAAGTTCTTAAGAGAAAATAAAATAACTATTATGTTTATAACTACAGCTTTATTTAATCAAATGATAGAATTTGACAAAACTATATTTAGTACTCTTAGAGTTTTACTTACAGGTGGTGAAGTGATGTCTGTTAGACACGTAAATATTGCACTAGAACATTCACCACATACTAGAATAGCTAATATTTATGGTCCGACGGAAAATACTACATTCTCTAATTTTTGTTATTTATCAGGTAAACAAGAAAAAAGAGTACCTATAGGGCAACCTATAAATAATACTGTTAACTATATAGTAGATTCTAAATTAAGATTATTACCTTTATTTGTAGAAGGTGAATTGGTTCTCGGCGGAGATGGTGTATCAAAAGGATATTTAAATAATCCTAAATTAACTAATGAAAGATTTGTTAAATCTCCATATGTAGAGGGAGATGTATTATATAGAACTGGAGATATATCTCTTATGCAAAAAAATGGTTATATAGATTTCATTGGAAGAAGAGATAATCAAGTAAAAATTAGAGGTTTTAGAATTGAACTTGACGAAATTAAAAATGTAGTTAGAATGTTAGAGAATATTAAAGATGTGGCGGTTATAGTAAGAGTTGTTAATGAACAAAAAAGGATTTGTGTGTATTTTACTAGTGAAATACAAGAAACAATTAGCAATATACTATTATTTCTAAAATCAAGGTTGCCTATTTATATGGTTCCATCATATATAATTCAAGTAAATGAATTACCATTAACTCAAAATGGTAAGATTGATATTAAAAAATTAGAACAAATTGAATTAAAAGAGAATGACTATAAAGAAAGTTATGAGTATGAAGGAGTGTATAAAGACATATATGAGTTGTATTGTGAAATCTTAAAAATTCAAAATATAGCTCCATATGATAATTTTTTTGATTTGGGAGGGGATTCAATTCTTGCTATACAACTTGTAACTCAAGCTATGTCTAAGAATATTATAATTACATATGCAGATTTGTATAAATATGGTTCAATACAAGAATTAGGAGAAATGATTGAAAAGAATAATGTGAAAAAATCTATTTCTTCTGATATAAAAAATATTGATTATACAAATATAGATAGTTTGTTGCAAAATAATATTTTTAATGAGCAAGAAAAATTTAATTGTGAAACTCATGAAATAAAGGATATGATGTTAGTTGGGGCTACCGGTTTTTTAGGAGCGCATATTCTATATGATTATTTGAAAAATTATACAGGTAAAGTGTATTGCTTGATGAGAGGTAAAAATCTAGAAAGGGAAAAAGAAAGATTAATAAAACGATTAGAGTTTTTCTTTGGTAAAGATGAAATTACTAATATGTGTACTAGAATAGAAGTGGTTTTGGGAGACATTACAGATAGTACTATATCTGAGTTGAAAATTAAAGAAATTGATAATATAACTACTGTTATAAATTCTGCAGCTTGCGTAAAACATTTTGGAAGTATAGAATATTTTAAAAGAGTAAATGAATATGGCCCAAAAAATTTAGCTGAATTTTGCAAAATAAATAATAAAAGATTAATACATATATCAACACTTAGCGTTTCAGGAAATATACTTGAAACTGGTCAAATAGAGCAGGTGGATATAAAACCAGATACTCTATATAATGAAACTAATTTATATATAGGGCAAAATTTAGATAATGTATATGCATATTCTAAATTTATGGGTGAAAAAGTAATATACGATTATATTCTAGAAGGTTTGGATGCGAAAATAATGAGAATGGGAAATTTAACTGGTAGAAGTAACGATGGTAAATTTCAACCTAATGTAGAAGAAAATGCTTTTGCAAATAGACTAAAAACAATAATTGAAATGGGAGTACTACCGGATAATATACTGAGTTTTTATCTTGAATTTACCCCTATTGATTATGCAGCAAGAGCTGTAATGTTATTATCTCAAACAGGTAAAAGGTATAATACATATCACATATTTAATCACAAACATGCACAAATGACGTTTGTTGATAAAGTATTTAACAAAATGAATATTAATCTAAAACATATAACTAAAAAACAAATGACAGAGCTATTAGAAAAATATATGTCACAGGAAGATGGATATCAAAAAATACAAGGTTTGATTTTGGATATAAACAAAAATAAAGAGATAGAATATAAGCCAAATACTATAGTAAAATCAGATTTTACTATAGAAATGTTAAGAAAATTAAATTTTGAATGGTTAGAAATAACAGAAGACTATATTATAAGATATATGGAATATTTGTATAATATTGGCTTTTTGAAAGGAGATAAAAAATAGTGGATGGAATTTTAAACGCATTAATTGTATCGTTATGTGCGCTAGTATTGATGATGACAAACTTATTTAAGCATAAAAAAGAAGATAAGAAAATATATACAGCTTTTATTGTATTATGCATTACATTTGTAATTCATTTAGGCGGTCTTATATTACAAAGATTATTTATTAATTCATATGTTAATCCTATTTACTTTGATTATATAACATATATAGGAGGAAGTTTTACGCCATTGATATTTTTTATAATATCCAAAGTATATCAAAATAGTAAAGTAAATATAAAAAGATATAAATGGATGGTGTTGATACCATTATTCTTTATAGTATTAGTATTAACAAATGATTTACACCACTTGTTTTATATAAAGTATGATGTGAATTATGCAGATACTGTATTTGGTCCAATATTATACATGTTTGCCGTATATTCTTACTCACTTTATGTAGCAACAATGATAATATTAGCAAGAAAGTCCATAAGAAATTCGGGAATATTTTCTATTCAAACCATACTTATAATAGTTGGTATGTTAATACCACTATTAGGAAATTTCTTAGGTATAATGAATATTATTGATAGTAATATTTACTTATCTCCAATATTACTTATAATTACATCTATTTGTTTTTATATATCTATTTTTAAACTAAAAGCACTAAACGTTATACCGATTGCTACTAAAACAATAATAGATAATATGACAGACTCATTTATTGTAATAAGTGAAGATGGTACAATAGCAGATATAAACAAAACTTGTATTGAAAAGTTTGCTCCTTTGATGGAATTAAAACAAAATGATAATTTGTATGATAAATTAAAAGGAAAAAAGACTTTAAAATTAGAAGATTTGAAAAATGACATTAAAGAAGCAATAGATAAAAAATCTACAATTACAAAAGAATATCACATACAAAAGAATGAATATGATAAATATTTTGAAGTGGATATTCAACCAATAAAAGCTAAATCAGGTAATGAATATGTAGCTATGTTGCTACTTATAAGAGATGTTACTCAAGCAAAGAAAGACATAGAAATTATAACAAAAAATGAAAATTTGGTTATATTAGGAGAACTTGCTGGAGGAGTAGCGCATGATATAAACACTCCAATATCTGCAATTAAAAGTGGAGTTACAATGTTAAAAACAGTTTCAAAGTCAGAAGACGAGCAAATGTTATTATCTAGCATGGATAGATGTGCAGATAAAATTATTGCTCTAGTTAATAGCTTAAGAAACCAAATAAGAAATATAGGTAGTGATACGGTTACAGATATTAGTATAACTAATACATTATCAGATATTAAATTAATACTTAACAATGAGTTAAAGAAAAACAATGTTGAATTGGTGATAAATACAGAAAATGAAATTAATTTAAAAGGAAATCCTACAAAGCTATCTCAAGTTATTACCAATATTGTTACTAATGCAATTCAAGCTTATGATAAACAAGGTGGTAAAGTTGAGGTAACAGTTAAGGAAGAGAAAAACAATGCGGTTATATTTGTAAAAGATTATGCATCAGGCATACCAGAGAGTGTAAGACCATATATATTTAAGAATATATTAACTACAAAAGGAGTTTCAGGGACTGGTTTTGGATTGTATCTTGCATATTCCGTAATAAAAGGGACTTTTGGTGGAGATATAACATTTGAAACTGAAACAGGAAAAGGGACTACATTTATAATTTCAATACCAATAAAATAGAATTAGAAGTCGTTCATTAAATTGGGCGACTTTGTTTTGGTGTAATTGCATTTTTCCGGGTTTGGTTGTATAATACCATAAGGTTAAGTTGGGTCCAAAAATAATTATTTAAGGAGGTAGTCATGTGTAAAGTTTGGGAATTTGTAATAACTGGAGGCCCGAGTGCGGGAAAAACAACTGCTTTAAGTAGATTGGAACGGGTATTTTCAGACAAAGGCTATAAAGTAATAATAATGCCAGAAGTTGCTACTCAAGTTATTTTATCTGGCTTTAATTCTAAGGAATTATCTGTAGATGATTTTCAAAGAGTAATTATCGAAAGAGGAATAAACAGCGAAGAAACTTTGCGTAAAGTTGTAAATAAATTCAAGAAGGATGTTGTTGTGTTTTATGATAGAGGAATATTAGATAGTAAAGCGTATATGTCAAACGAGAGTTTTGTACGAATATTAAAAGAAAATGGCCTTTCCGAAATTACTGTAAGAGATAGTTATGACGCTGTATTTCATCTTGTGACTGCGGCTATTGGCGCTGAAAACGCATATACAACAGAGAACAATAAAGCTCGTATGGAGAATGTTGAACAGGCTAGAGAAAAAGATAAAAAAACGCGAGATGCGTGGATTGGTCACAGCCACATGAGAGTTATAGACAATTCAACTGGTTTTAAAGAAAAAATAGATAGACTTATAAAGGAGGTTTTTGCTGTTATGGGAGTACCAGTACCGGTAGAAATAGAAAGGAAGTTTTTAATTAAACGGCCTACAATAGAACAACTCCAAATTAACGAATGTGTTAAATCTCAAATTGTTCAGACTTATCTTAAAAGGAATGATCCTGAAGTTGAAAGAAGAATAAGACAGCGAGGAATAGATGGAAACTTTACCTATTACTATACTGAGAAAAAGGTAAAGACAAGCATTAGTCGAGATGAAGTTGAAAGACGTATTTCCAAAGATGAATATATATCCCTTTTGACAGAAGGTATTGCTGCTATACGGAAAGAAAGATATTGCTTTTTCTATGAAAACCAATATTTTGAACTAGATATATATCCTGATTGGGAAAACGAAGCTATTCTTGAGATTGAGTTAACTCAAGAAAATCAAGAGATAAAATTCCCAGATTGGATTACTGTTATAAAAGAGGTAACAGGTGATCCAAAATACAAAAATGCTAATTTAGCTAAGTAAAAAATAAAAAAGCTTCGCGCTATATATATGCGAAGCTTTTTGGTGCGCCATCGGGGACTCGAACCCAGGACCAATAGATTAAGAGTCTACTGCTCTACCAACTGAGCTAATGGCGCATTACTTTTAACAAATTTAATTATAACAAAAAAAGTAGAAGAAGTAAATAATTTATAACAAAAAAATACAAAAAAGTGTGCCTTTAATATAAGGCACACTTTAAGGACCAAAGTAGAGCAACCATTTATTCTTGTCAAAATCGATGAGTTTGAATTGTTTTAAACAATTTACGTTCGCTTCATATAGGTTTACTTTAAGATATATTTCATTGTCTTTCATTAATTCGGGATATAATTTTATTATATGAAGAATATCTTTTGAATCAACATACATTTCGCGTCCTTTAGATTTTAAATAGTCATTAAGTGCAATAGTCAGTTCGTCTTCTAAAACTGCATTTTCTTGTTCGTATTCTTGTATATTTTCTTTAATATATTCTTCACAAAGTGATTCGGCAGTAATAGTCATAGCAAACATTAATAAAAAGAACAAAGATAATCCTAAAAATAGTAAAACGCCATTTAAAAGCGAAAACATTGTATTTTGAGTTCCTCTTTTTTCTTTGATGTTGTTTCTTGTAATTACAAGCACTATAACGGCAATAGATAAAACAACGATTAAACAAGTTAACATATATACCTCCATATTAATTATAACTTTGGATAATTTTTAAATATGTAGTAAGTATATCAAATTAAGAAGCAAATGTCTAGTATAAATAGACAACTTTACAATTTACATAAAATATGGTAAAATACTTGGGAAATAAAATATATTCTAAAAATAATTTTGAGGAGTTATGTTATGAAGAAAGAAGAAAAGATAATTAAAAATTTTTTGGCAGATGATCCCAGAAAATGGTATGCCCTTCTAAAGAACAAAAAACTTAGTGAAAAAACTAAAGAAATTCTATCCGCATATGAGTTCGATACAGAACAATTAAAGCATATTAGAGAGGCTATTGAGCTTAACTTAAATGATGAATTAATAGAAACTTTGGCAAATCCCGTGTTTATTTCTAGTCAAATGCGAGAAGTATTGAGTGGCATAAAAAATGGTTTGTCCAAAGAACAGATAACAGTTTATGCGAATCCCAAATATATAGCTGGTCAAATGAGATATATAAGAAATGCTTTAGAATACGGATTTAGAGAAGAACAGATTTCGCTTTTAGCAAATCCAAAATTCGAAGACTTTCAAATGAAAGAAATCTATATTGGTATAAAACAGGGCTTGAGTTTAGAAAAGGTTAAGCTATATGCAAATCCGGAATATAGATGCTATTTTATGAAAGAAATTAGAACCGCTTTGGAAGAGGGTATTTCGGAGAGCCAAGTAAGGTTGTGTATTAATACAGATTTTGACACTAGCCAGATAAAAGAGATACTTCAAGGCTTTAGGAACGGCTTGAGTTTCGAAAAAGTTGTAATTTACGCAAATCCAAAGTTTTCATATTACCAAATGAGGGAGATACGCAAAGGTCTTGAAAATAATCTTTCTGTAGAACAGATAAGCAGATATGCTAATGAGAAATTTGATGAGTATCGAATGAAAAATATTAGAGAAGCAATGCAAAATGAATTGCCTGAAGATATTATAAACTTATTCATCTCAAATAACTTAAATGATAAACAAATAGCGGCTATTTACAAGTGGATAGAGTTTGGACTTAAAAAAGAAGATGTTCTGTTATATGCTGATTCAAGATTTGTTATGTATGATACTCCTTATTTAAGAGAAATTATACAGATTGGTAAAGTTCAGAAAATAATGAAATATCTAGATATGGACTTTAATGCTTTCCAATTAGAAGCTATTGCTATTGGCATAAAAGCTGATTTGAGGCAAGAACAACTAGACTTTTATGCTGATTTAAAATTTTCCGGTGTACAAATGCGGGAATTAGTTAAAGCCTTCCAAAATGGATTAAGTAAAGAAGATATTGAAATTTTTGCTAAACCAAACTATAGCCATGCTGTAATGAAAGAAGCAAGACTGGATTTGGAAAATGGTATAAGTCCAGAGATTGTTAAGACGTATTTAAGCAAACTTCCATATACGGTTTTATCTGTTGAAACAAGGAAAAAGAGTATAGCAAAAGAATTGCGAGAATTATTAAGTTGATCTAATTGATTTTTTATATCATTTAATGTATTATCAAGAAAAAGGAGATAATATCATGGAAAAAGTGGATATATACAATAGATTCAGAGAAAAAACTGGAAAAACTAAGTATAGGAATGAATTAGAAGTTGGAGAGTATAGAATTTCTACACACATTTGGCTTTTTAATTATGACGGTAAGTTACTAGTTCAAAAGCGTTCTTTAAAAGAGGATAAGTTTCCAGGATTTTGGGCACAAACTGGAGGCGGAGTAAAAGCAGGAATGACTAGTATGGAAACGGTTTTTGAAGAGTGCAAGGAAGAGCTAAATGTTGAAGTGGATGAGCAAAATCTATTCTATGTAGCAAGCTATACAAGAGAAAAGGATATTGTAGATGTATGGGTTGTTAAACAAAGAATAGATTTAACAAAAATTACTTTGCAAGCAGATGAAGTCGAAGAAGTTCGTCTGGTAACTTTTGATGAATTCGATTCTATGATAGAGCAAGGTATAGTAGTACCATCTATTAATCCTTCATATAGTCTAGTTAAAAATTATTTGTTAGTATATAATAACTAGCGTAATAAAGACAAGGAGATTGTGAATATAGTTTCCTTGTCTTTATTTTGTATTAGTACGTAATTATGTAAATAGCTATAAATTTCAATTAGTGTTGAAATTGGCATAAAATGATGATATAATAATTGATATTGATATAAAAAGCATTTATGCCGGAGGCGATGATATGGAAGATATTGATTTAAATCTATATAAGTTTTTTTATACAGTTGCTAAATGTGGAAGTATATCCAAAGCAGCAAATTTATTATATGTATCTCAACCAGCAGTGAGTTATAATATAAAATTGTTAGAAGAAACACTTAATTGTAAATTGTTCAATAGAACTTCTAAGGGTGTTGAAATTACAGCTGATGCGCAAAAACTTTTGTTTTATGTAGAGAATGCGTATAATACTTTAAATACAGGCAGGAAAATGCTAAATGATTCAACAGATTTGCTGAGTGGGGAAATTAAAATAGGAGTACCTACACATATAGGGATTTTTTTACTTGCCAAATATATTCAAAAATTTAGTGAACAGTATCCGGGAATAAAGTTCTTTATAGTTAACAAATCGACTAATGAAATGGTAGACATGCTAGAAAAAAGGAACTTAGATATGATAGTAGATAGTTATCCTATATACAGTGAACGTGGTGATATGATTATTTCCGAATTGCTAGAAATAGATAATTGCTTTGTAGGAAATGAAAAATACAAAGATATAGCGGATAATATTAAATTTAAAGTTGAAGGTTTAAGAAAAATACCTTTATTACTTCCTCCTAAGGGGACTTCGACTAGAGATGCATTAGAAACTAATTTAAAAGAGAGAACAAATGGTTTGGAATCTTTAATTGATGTGCCAACAACAGAAGTAATGCTAGCTCTAGTAAAAAGAGGACTAGGGGTAGGGTATTTTTCAAGAGAATCAGTATTAAATGAATTAAAAAATAAGCAACTATTTGAGATTCCAGTTGATGCTGAATTACCAAAAACTAAAATTTGCATTGCTTATGTTGAAGAGTTTTTAACAAATGCTCCTAAGAAGTTTTGCAAAATGGTAAAGCAGGAAGTAAAAAGAGCTGATTCTATTAAATCAAAAGCATTAAGAATAATTGTTACTTCGAAATGTATATATAACTGCTCTATTTGCCATAAAGAAGGTTTAAAAAACAATTTAAGTGAATTGATTGATAGCAAAGATATTAATTATTTGTATTCAGTAATAACTAATTATTATGGAATAAAAGAAGTTAATTTAACTGGTGGTGAACCTTTAATGAGAGAAGATATTTTAGATATAATTAAAGGATTAAAAAGTCAGAAAGCAAAAGTTGAATTAACAACAAATGCGTATTATTTAAATGAAGTATTGGATATAGGACACTATATAGATAAAATTAATATTTCAATACACACGTTGGATAAAGACTTATATACACAAATGTGTGGAGTTGAAGACGCTTACGAAAAAGTTATTTTTAATATAAAAGCGTTAAGGACTAAATTTCCAACTTTAAATATGAATATTAATATGACCTTGATAAAGAATATAAATGATGACCCAAAAGCTATTGAATCAATGATTAAGTTTGCTAATTCATTAAAAGTAAGTTTAAAAATTGTAGAATTATATCCAAAGACTTCTAAATCTTTTGTAAATATAAACAAGATAATACCACTACTTGAAAAAAGTAATTTTAAAGTTAGAAAAACTAAGTTTAGAAAAACTACGTATACAAATAGTAAACAAGATGTAGCTTTAGCTCGTTGTACTTGTAGTATAGTTAGTGAACACAAAGATAAAACAAAAACTTGTAGTTTAAATAATGATTTGTATATAACTCCTGATGGGAAATTGAGCTTGTGCAGGGAACGAGAAATTTTCATAGACATATTAAATGAGTTAAAAACTCAAGATGCTGAGGGTTTAATTAAAAAGATTGAACTAGCTTTAAATACAATGGGAGAAAATTGTAAATGCTAATATTAAGACCACTTTGAAAGTGGTCTTTTTTACATATAAATTCTTTTTATAGCAGGTATAGAAAATAAGTATTTGATTTTTTCAGACTCAGCCAATAAAATTAAAGTATGTAAATTATAGGTAAAGGAGGTATGTACAAATGTTTAAAAAAGAACTGAGACTTGTTATAACAGAAGATTGCAATTATAACTGTGTGTTTTGTCACAAGGAGGGAATGAAAAAATATGAAAGACCAATTCTTACTAGCGATGACTATTCATATTTATTTGATATTTGTAAAAAAACATTCGGTTGGGATGAAGTGACTTTAACAGGTGGCGAACCTTTTGTGAGGAAAGATTTAACAGAAATAGCAAAAAAAATTTATGAACAAGATGGGAAAATTACAATAGTTACGAATGGAGAATTATTGAACAAACAAATTGATTGCTTAAAATACATAAGAAGAATAAATTTATCTTTACATTCTTTAGATGAGAAGAAATATGATGAAATCATACAGAAGAAAGATAAGTTAAAAGAAGTGTTGAAAAACATATCAGTAGTTAGAAATTTATATCCACAAATGAATATAAGACTTAATTCTGTTATTATTAAAGGTCAAAATGACAGTATGGAACAATTAAAAAGGTATATTGATTTTGCTAAAAGAATAAAAGCATCCATAAAATTTGTTGAATTATTTAGTGACAATAAGGATGAGATTGTTTCTATTGAAGTTATAAGTGAAAGATTAAGACAGATGGGGTATAGGTTTAAGGATATATGCAATATATCTAAGCAAGTATTGACAGATGGAGAAACTACTATAATTCTTTCTAGAGTTTTCTGCGCAAATGCTTTATTACAAATAGATTTAGAAAATTACTGTAATAATTATAATGATTTGTTTATAACACCTGAAGGTTTAATAAATATTTGTAGAAACTTCAAAGAGGATATTAGCATAATTAATGAAATAAAAGAAAGAAACGATGGTGAGTTAATTAAAAAAATTCAGATGGCCTTAGATAATTTAGGAAAAAATTGCCCTTTGAGTAAGGAAAGAAAAAAATTAGCTATCAATGGAGGTATACCTGTTTTTAAGAATAGAAATGAGGGGAAGTTTATCCATCCTAAAATAACTAAAGACATAGAAGAAGCGGTAGTAGATCAACTACATAAGAATATTTCAATATACGATAATAGTGGGATATTTAAAGAATTTGAAGAGAATTTTGCAAAATATATTGGAATGAAGCATGCTGTCTGCTTTAGTTCTGGTACGGCAGCTATTTGGGCTATGTTTGATAGTATAGGATTAAGAAAAAACGATGAGGTTATATGCCCAAGTTATACTTTTTTTGCAACGGTAACACCATTACTATTTACTGGTGCTAAGCCGGTTTTGGTGGATTGTGATAGTAAAGGCAAAATTAATGTTCAAGATATAAAAAATAAAATTAATGAAAAAACTAAAGCTATTATAGTTACACATATGTGGGGATATCCTTGTGATATGCTAGAAATTAAAAAAATTGCCGAGGAAAACGGTATTTATTTATTGGAAGATTGTTCGCATGCACATGGCGCTAAGTATATGAATAAGAGTGTTGGCTCTTGGGGAGATATATCTGTGTTTAGCCTTCAAGGACAAAAAATAATCACTGGAGGTGAGGGAGGAGTGCTTTTAACAAATAACGATAACGTTAAAGAAAAAGTATTATTGTTAGGACATTATAATAAAAGATGCTTAAATGAGATATCTAAAAATAGTTCATTATATAAATATGGTGTGACTGGTAAAGGAATGAAACTGAGGGCACATCCTTTGGCAATAAGAATGGCTAATGAGTATTTGAAAAAACTAGATGAAATGATATTAAAAAAGAACGAATATGTTGAGTTAATCACACAAGAATTAAGTTGTATTGATGGAATAGAAATAATTACTCAGGATGAAAACTGTAAAAATAGTTGGTATGCTTTATTAATGAGATATAATCCTGATAAAATGTATGGAGTTACTAGAGAAAGATTTGTTGAAGCTCTACATAAGGAGGGTGCTATAGAAGTAGATATTCCTAAATCAACATGTCCTTTAAATAAACTAGAATTATTTAAAAATCCAAATAGATTATTTGAAGATCAAGAATTTAGTTATGAAAATAAAACGTTTAAAGAGGCTGAAAACTTTTACGACAGTATATTAAAAATGCCTGTTTGGTATACAGAAGAAGATAGAGAAGTGTTAATAAAATATATAAGAGCAATAAAAAAAGTATGTAAAAATATTAAAGAATTGGTATAGGAGGATTTTTATGAGTTTTTTTGATGTAATAAATATTAAAGCACAAAATGATGGTGTAATTAAAAAAATAGTTGGAGGAATAATAACAAATGAAAAAGGAGAAGTATTATTTCTAAAAAGAAGGGTGGATGATTTTTTTGGTGGTATTTTAGAGTTGCCTAGTGGAAATGTAGAAGAAAAAGAAAAGATTGATCAGGCACTTATAAGAGAAATAAAAGAAGAGACAAATTTAGATGTTTCTAATATTGGAGTGTTTGTAAATTCGTTTGATTATTTATCTAGTAGTGGAAAAAAGAGTAGACAATTTAATTTTAGTGTAAAAGTAGAGAGCACAGAGAATGTTTTTTTAACAGAACATGATGAATTTACATGGTTATCTTATGAAAACATAATTTGCAATGAAAATATTACACCAGAAGTTAAATATTCTATAGAGATTTATGAATATAACAAGAATAATTAAGAGAGGATATAATGAAAGATATTTTTAATAGTATAAAGAACAAGCACGTAGATAAATCAATACAAGTATCTATGCTTATATTTAATGATAAAAAAGAAATATTAGTAGATAAAATTTTGCTAGAAAGAGTAAATAAAAAAATGTGGTTTGTACCTACAATCACAATTAAAGAATTAAATAAAAAAGATATTCTTGATGGAGTAAAATCAAAATATAATGTTAATATTTTAGATATTAATGGTTATATAAATGAAAACGAAATATTAGACGATAATTGTAATACTAAAATAAATGTAAATTTATTTTATAACGATAATGTAGAGCATGCTGATATTGGTTCTTTCAAGTGGATGAATATTGAAGAGATTAAATTAGATAAAAATACTCCAGAAATATTAAAAGAAGCATTAGAAATATATAAATTTAATGAGAAAATTGAATAAAGGTATTTATAATTTACATAAAATATGATATTATAAATATGTAGTTAAATATTTGAGTATAAATTAAATAATAAAATACAAGGAGAAAAAATGAATAATTTAGAAAAAGAATGTAGGTATAGAGCAACGGAAGATAATTTTAAAAAGATAAGAAAAGTATGCTCTGTGGTTGAACCAAAACAAAAACAAGTGGATTTAACGTTAGGATATGCCGGTTTTAACTCTTTAAATAAGTACGGTTATGTTTGTAGAGTAAGGCAAAAAGGAATTAAAACTTGGATGGAAGTTAAAAATAAAACAGAACAAGATACTTTTAAAGAAACAGCAGTACAATTAAATGATTTTAAGTCAGGTGTAAGACTTTTTCAAGCGATTGGGATGAAACCATATATGTATATGAGAAGAGAAAGAGAAATCCTTGAATACAAGAGATTGAAAATCTTTTTAGATGATATTGAGTTGCTCGGAAAATTTATTGAGATTGAATACCAAGAGGTAAATAATCCGGAAGATTTATTAAAAGAATTTATTACCTTGGTTAATATCGAACCGATTTTACAACCTCTGTATGGAGATATTTTAAATCAACTTTTGATCGAAGATGAAAGCTTTAGAAAAAGATATGAATTAAAATTAACAGAGTTCTTGAAAGAAAAATAATACTTTAATAAAAAACATAGATATTGTTAAATACAATGTCTATGTTTTTTAATAACTAAAATATTTCTTTTGTCTTAATTATTTGATATAATACAAATATTATTAGAGGGAGAATATATGAACTTAACTTTAGAACAATCAAAAGTTATAAATACAGACAATAAAACGTTACTAGTTTCTGCATCTGCAGGAAGTGGTAAAACTTTTGTTGTAGTTGAAAGAATTTTAAAAAGTATAGTCGAAGATAAAAAAGATATAGACAGTATGTTGATTGTAACGTTTACTAATGCTGCAGCATCTGAACTTAAAGAACGTATTGTTATTAAATTGCAAGAAAAATTAGAAGAGGCTTATTCTAATAAAAATACAGAGTTAGTACAACATTTATCTAAACAAATAAGCAGAGCGTGGGGAGCTAACATTTCAACAATACATTCATTTTGCTTATCAGTCATTAAAGATAATTTCTATATATTAGGTGTTGATCCTAATATATCTACTTTGGATGCAACTAGAGCAAATATTATGCTTATGGAATGTATTGATGAGGTTATAGAAGAAGAATACGAAAATAATGAAGAGGGATTTAGAGATATATTAGATATTTTAGGCTCTGAAGAAGAGTTGTTGTGGTTTAGTACTAAGCTTTATGATTTTTTAGCCCATGTTGTTGAAAAAGGCGTGTTTAAAGAAAAAGTGCTTAGTACATACAACATTGGTGAAGATATTAAAGATTTAAGTGAAACTGTTTTTGGGAAAATAGTAGTAGATAATGTTAAATCTAAGTTGGAAATGTGTAAGCTTGAGTTAGATAACATAATAACAAAAATAGAGATGGATGATGAATTTTTAAAACATAGAGAAATATTAAGTATGTTAATGAACAATATTTTAAAATTACTTAATAACGATAAATATGATGACATATATAATATGCTAGCAGCAAGTACGTCGCTTCCTAATATGCCAAGATATACGGGAGATGATATTGAAACTAAAGAAAATATATTGAGCATAAAGAAAAAAGTTACAGACGAGATAAAAAGCTTAAGTAAGATAATGTATAAAGATACAGACGGAATTAAACAAGAATTGAATTCCATGTATACGTGTATTCGTTGGTTGTTCAAATATTATGAAAAAATAAAAAGAGTATATGGAGAAAAGAAAAAAGAAAAAGGTGTAATAGATTTTTCAGATTATGAAGAATTGGCTCTAAAAGCATTAGAGAATAATGAGGTAATAGATAGATATAAAGAAAAATTTAGTTATATATATATTGACGAATACCAAGATACATCATATGCACAAGAGGCAATAATTTCTAAAATTTCAAAATTAGATAACTGCATAATGGTGGGTGATGTAAAGCAAAGCATATATGGTTTTAGAAATGCAGTTCCTGAATTATTTAGTACTAAATATGAAAAGTTTAGTTCAGACACAGAAGCTGAAAAAAATAACGAGGCAAAAATAGTACTAGCACAAAACTTTAGAAGCAGAAAAGAAGTAATAAATAGCATAAATGATATTTTTGAAAAGGTAATGACTTTAGAGTTTGGAGGCTCTAGATATACAGATGTTGAAAAGTTATCTTATGGAAATCTCTATGATGAAGAAAAAGTAACAACAGAGTCTAATCCATACAAAACAGAGATAAATATTGTCCAATATGATAAATCTCAAATAGATGATGAAGAAGACCAGTTGGAAAATATAGAAATAGAAACAAATTCTGTGGCAAAAAGAATTAAAGAATTAGTTGGTAATTTTGATGTTTATGATACTAAGAAAAAAGAATATAGGAAATGTGAGTACAAAGATATAGTTATACTTTTACAAGTTGCATCAAATGTAGCAGATAAAGTATCTAATGTGTTAAGTAAAAACGGCATACCAGCATTTTCAAATAGCAAAACTGGTTTTTATGAAACAGATGAAGTAAAGTTAGTAATGTCTTTTTTAAAGGTTATAGATAATCCGTTAGATGATGTGTCTTTGGCTAGCGTTATGTATAGCATAATAGGTAAATTTACATTAGATGATTTAGTAAATATTCGTTTGAAAAACAACAAGAAATATTTATTAGATAGTTTAATTGAATATAAAAATAACGGAAAAGATGTTGAATTAGTGGATAAAATAAACAACTTCTTAGACTTAATAGCATATTTTAGAGAATATGCGAGAATGTATAGCATTCCGTATGTTATTACAGAACTGTTTAATAAAACTCCTATATACGAAGCTATTGCTATTGAAAAACAAGCAGAACAAAAGAAAGTGAATTTAGACGCTTTAATACAAGTAGCTCATGAATTTGAAAAAACAGGAACATCAACTATTTACTCATTTATTCAATATGTAGAAAATATTAAAAAGAGAGAAGGAAAGACGGATAGTCCTCGTTTAATTGGCGAAAATGAAAATGTAGTACGTATAATGACGATTCACCATAGTAAGGGTCTAGAATTCCCAGTAGTTATATTAATGAATATGGCAAAAACTTTTAATTTTCCTGAAATAAAAGAAAGAATATTACTAGAGGATAATTTAGGAATAGGGCTAAGTATATTAGATAAAGATTTAAATATATCATATCCTTCAGTTATAAATATGAGTATAAAAGCACAGATAAAATTAAAACAAAAATCTGAAATGTTAAGAGTTTTGTATGTTGCTTTAACAAGAGCAAAAGAAAAATTGTTAATATATGGAACTGTAAAAAATTATGAAAAATATATATCAGAATTGTATTGTGGCATACATGAAGGAACAGTGTTAAGGACTTCTTTAGAGAATAATAACTGTCACCTAAAAAATATTTTAAGTGCAGTGTTAGCTGGTAACCAAGATAATTTTGACATTAACTTAGAAGAATATACAGAAGAATTAACAAAAACAGAAGAATTTCAAAATATTACTTTTTCAGATTATATAGAAATTTTAAAAAGACAAGCTTGTGAATTGGAAATAGCAGGAAATAAAGAACAAATAGAAAAGAAAAAACAAAAATATTATTTTGAATATGAATATGCACTTTCTCAAGAAATATTACAAAAATATACAGCTACTCAAATAAATGAAATAGGTAAAGATAAAGAGGAAAAAGAGGCGTATATAACTGAATTAATTCCTAATTCAATAACTGTTAAGATTACAAATAGAAGCTTTGGTAGTATTGTTCATAAAATTGTTGAAAGATTAGATATAACTAATCTAGACAAACAAACTGTTTTAGAAGTAACAGATAATGTGTTTAGAGAATATGATGTGACTTTAAATAATAAAAAATATGTGGTGGACAAGGTATATAAAATGCTTGAAATTTTAAACACAACTCTTCTTGTAAATCCTAAAGTAATTGAAAAAGAATATGAATTTGTAATACAAGACAGTAAGCTAAATGAAGATACTGAACTTTCGGAAAAAAGTTTAATTCAAGGGATTATAGATTTATATATTGAAGATGAGAATAGAAACATAATAATAGATTTTAAAACAGATAAAATAGACACAGAACAAGAGTTGATTTCTAAATATAGTTCTCAGTTAAATGTGTATAAAAGAGGAATAGAGTTGTCGTTACAGAAAAAAGTAACTGACATGTATATATACTCTTTTGCATTGGATAGATTAATAAAAATTTAAATTGTTTATTGCAAAATAAATAGATATATAGTAGTATATAGTAAAAAGAAAAGAGGTTAATATGGGACTAGTAACAAGTACAGAAATGTTTAAGAAAGCATACGAAGGACATTATGCTATAGGAGCTTTTAATGTAAATAATATGGAGATAATACAAGGAATTGTTGAAGCTGCTGTTGAAGCAAATTCTCCAGTTATATTACAAGTATCTAGCGGAGCTCGTAAATATGCAAATCAAATATATTTAAAAAAATTGGTAGAAGCAGCAATAGAGGATTCAAAGCAACGTGGTAATGAAATAGATATAGTTTTACATCTAGACCATGGAGATAGTTTTGAACTTTGTAAAGATTGTATAGATTCAGGATTTACTTCTGTTATGATAGACGGTAGTAAATTACCTTTTGAAGAAAATGTAGCACTTACACGTAAAGTGGTAGAGTATGCTCATGCTCATGGAGTTGTTGTTGAAGCCGAACTAGGGAAATTAGCTGGTGTAGAAGATGATGTTAAGGTAGAAGAAAAAGATGCAATGTATACATCTCCTGATGAAGCAGTAGAGTTTGTAAAATTAACAGGATGTGATTCTTTGGCAATAGCTATTGGAACAAGCCATGGTGCATACAAATTTAAAGGTGAACCAAAACTTAGAATAGATATATTAAAAGAAATAACAGATAGGTTGCCTGGTTTCCCTTTGGTTTTACATGGGGCTTCGTCTGTTCCACAAGAATTCGTAAGTATGTGTAACGAATATGGAGGGAATATTCCGGGGGCAAGAGGAGTTACAGAAGAATTACTTAGAGAAGCAGCAAAATATGGCGTATGTAAGATAAACATAGATTCAGACATTCGTTTAGCAATGACAGCAAATATACGTAAGTGTTTTGTAGAATCTCCAGAAGTATTTGACCCTAGAACATATTTAGGAGAAGCAAGACGTGCTGTAAAAGACATGGTAAAACATAAAATAGTAGATGTGCTTGGTAGTGAGAATAAAATGCAATAAAGTTTTTATATAACACAAAAAAGGGTAAAGGAGAAGTTTTAATGGGAAACAAATGTGAAGAAAATTTGAAAGTAGGAGCAGCAACTATTAAAGCAGCAGAAAAATACAAAGGACAAGAAGGTGCTGTTATGATGGCACTTCATGAAGTGCAAAATGCGTATGGTTACATTTCAGAAGATAACCAAAAGTATTTATCTAAAGAACTAAATGTTCCACTTTCTGAAATTTATGGAATTATTACTTTTTATAACAGATTTAGCTTAACTCCAAAAGGGAAATATAATATACAAGTATGTCTTGGTACAGCGTGTCATGTTCAAGGAGCACAAACTCTATTTGATTTAGTAAAAGAAAAATTGGGTATTGAAGATGGACAAACTACTGAAGATGGATTGTTTTCTCTTGAGGGTGTAAGATGTTTAGGAGCTTGTGGTTTGGCTCCAGCTATAGTTGTAAATAGTGAAGTGTATGGAAAGGTTACTCCTAAAAAACTTGAAGAAATAATAGCAGAATATAGGGAGAAAAAGTAGAGGTAACATATGAAAAAGAAAATAATGGTGTGTTGTGGTACTGGTTGTACTTCCTCAAAAAGCGAAAATATAATAAAAGCGTTAAAAGAAGAAATAAAAATTAGAAAAGTTAAAGATATAGAAGTTTCTAAAACAGGTTGCTTTGGTTTTTGTGCTAAAGGCCCAATAGTTGTTATCGAGCCAGAAGAAACTTTTTATGAGTTGGTAAAAGTAGAAGATGCAAAGGATATAGTAGAAGCTGTCGTATCTGGAAATTTGGTTGAAAGACTTTTACCAAAAGAAAAAGAAGAATTTGTGAAAAAATGGCATGAATTAAATTTTTATCACAAACAAAAAAGAATTGCTTTAAAAAATTGTGGTAAGATAAATCCAGAAAATATAGACGAATATATTGAAGAAAAAGGATATAAAGCTCTTGAAAAAGCAGTAAAGGAAATGTCGCAAGAAGATGTAATAAATGAAGTTTTAAAATCTGGTCTTCGTGGACGTGGTGGGGCTGGCTTCCCAACAGGAAAGAAATGGCAGTTTGCTAAAGATTCTGTATCAGATATAAAATATGTAGTTTGTAACGCTGATGAAGGAGATCCTGGAGCTTTTATGGATAGAAGTATATTAGAAGGTGACCCTCATAGTATTATTGAAGCAATGGCTATAGCAGGTTTCGCTATAGGAGCAAGCGAAGGATATGTTTATGTAAGAGCTGAATATCCAATTGCTGTAAATAGATTGGAAATTGCAATAGAACAAGCAAAGGAAAAGAAAGTACTAGGAAATAATATATTTGGAACAGATTTTTCTTTTGATATAAAAATAAGGTTAGGTGCAGGTGCCTTTGTGTGTGGTGAAGAGACAGCTCTTTTAAATTCTATAGAAGGCAAAAGAGGAGAACCAAGAACAAAACCACCATTCCCAGCGGTGTCAGGATTATTTGGTAAACCTACTTTAATTAATAATGTTGAGACTTTGGCAAATATTCCTCAAATAATATTAAATGGTGGAAATTGGTATTCTGAAATTGGAACAGAAACATCTAAAGGGACTAAGGTATTTGCTTTAAGTGGAAATATAAATAATGTTGGGCTTGTAGAAGTACCTATGGGAACTACTTTAAGAGAAATAATATATGATGTTGGAGGCGGAATTCCAAATGGCAAAGGATTTAAAGCGTGTCAAATGGGAGGCCCTAGTGGCGGATGTATTCCAGCAGAATTTCTTGATACAAAAATAGATTATGAAAATCTTAATAAAATTGGAGCAATGATGGGTTCAGGCGGACTTATAGCGATGGATGATACAAAATGTATGGTAAACATTGCTAAGTTTTTCTTAGAATTTACTGTAGATGAATCTTGTGGAAAATGTCCTCCTTGTAGAATCGGTACAAAGAGAATGCTTGAAATATTAACTAGAATAACTGAAGGTAAAGGAAAAGAAGGAGATATAGAACTACTTGAAGAGTTAGCGTATAGCATAAAAGATGCTTCCTTATGTGGCTTGGGACAAACTGCTGCAAATCCGGTTTTAAGTACAATTAAGTATTTTAGAGATGAATATATTGCACATATTAGAGATAAGAAATGTCCTGCGGGAGAATGTAAAGCGTTAGCTTCGTACATAATAGATGAAGAAATATGCAAACAATGTGGTATTTGTAAGAAAAACTGTCCTGTAGATGCAATAAAAGGTGAAGTAAGGCAAGGAGCATTTGAAATTATACAAGATAAATGTATAAAATGCGGAACGTGTGTTGCAAAATGCCCATTTAAAGCAATAAGTAAAAAATAAGGAGAAATTAAATGTATTATAGAGAGATTAAAGTGTATAGAGCAGCAGCTATTATAGCCTTGCTTGTAATTATAGCAACAGTATTTTTTGCAGTAGATTATTTGAGAGTAGATTCAGGTAAATCACCAATATTTTGTATTTCTTTAGATAAAAATGGAGATAGTATTGACCAAGAATTGTATGGAGCTTTTTACAAAGTAAATAAATACGTATATATATATGAAGAAGATACTAGTTATGAAATTGGACCTTGGTGGATGGATTATGATAAACCAGAGTTAAATGAGAAGAATAACCAACATATACTATAATAAACACAAAATTTCACATATATTTTATTGAAAAATAGTGGAAATATGTAATTTATTTTGATACAATATTGAAAATGAAGTTTGAAAGGTAGGATAATATGGCAAAGAAATTAAATATTCCAAATAAATTAACAGTTTTAAGAATTTGTTTAACACCTATATTTGTTATTTTAATGGTGTTAATAGACTTAGCGTCATGGATTAAATATGTAGCATTAGCAGTTTACTTAATTGCTTCTATAACAGATTATTTAGATGGCTATATAGCTAGAAAAAATAAAATAGTTACAACTTTTGGGAAACTAATGGATCCTTTGGCGGACAAGATATTAGTAGCTTCTGGATTTATAATGTTAACAGGATTAGGAATTGTTCCAGCATGGATTACTGTAATTGTTGTTGGGCGTGATTTCTTATTAAATACAATAAGAATGTTTGGAACACAAGGTGGAGAAACAATATCTGCAGGCATTTATGGAAAAATAAAGACTGCATGTCAAATGGTGGGTGTTTCTCTTGGAATAATAGATTCATTCCCAATGTATGCATTTTTAACTGCAGGAAAAGCTATGGGATTTGTACCAATGCTTATAAACGTTACAATGAGTGTATGTATTACAGTAGCTGTTATATTTACAATATGGTCTTGTATAGATTATATAATAAAATATAGAAAATACATAAAAATTGATGAATAAGAAAAATGTGGACATTGTCCACATTTTTCTTATATAAACCGACAAAATAGTTGTTGACATTTACTAAAATTTGGTATAACATATTAAAGAATTAAGGAGAATGCAAATGAAAATATTGGTAAAAACTGTAAATGAGGGGGCAAAACAGCCTTCTAAATAGCTTAAACCAAGACCAAATAAATTGGTCTGTGTTTTGTGTACACAAAAACGTGCAAAAGACAAGGGCTTTTTGCGTTTCTAAAGACGTTTTCAAAAGAGGAGGTAAATAATATGAAAACAAACAAAAAAGCTATATCTTTAATAGTACTTGTAATAACTATTATAGTGTTAGCAATATTAGCAGCAACAGTAATAATTAGTTTGTCTAACACAAATATAATAGAACAAGCAAGAGTAGCTGCTTTTAAAAATGACATGGCAAGTTATAAAGAAGCGGCCGAACTTTATGTAGCAAGCGAAATGGCTAGAAATCAAACAGGAGATTCTTCAGGTATAAATTTAGAAGCAGATGATACAAATTATTCTTCAGTATTCGGAGAAGTACCTGACAAATATGCTGGTAAGCTATCTATAGTTGGAGGTAAACTTGTTTTTGAAACAGAAGTCCAATCTGAAATAGAAGTATTAGAAAAAATGGGAATAGCAAGTAATATAGAAGCTGAAGATGACACATTAGCGCCAGGTCTGTATCAAACAGGAACAACTATTTTATTAAAAACATGGGATGAACTTATTGCAACAGGGGGGCTTACGGTAACTAATGGAGTTCTTTATGCTGAAACTACATATGTAGAAGAAATAGGTATGGAGTTTTGTATAGCGGATATTTATGGTGATTTAGTAATTCCTTCAACAGTGACAAGAATAGTTGGACCTTTTGCTGAAGGTGATCTAACAAATGTGATTATACCAAACTCTGTAACAGAAATTGAGTCATATACATTTTATTATAGCAATTTATCAGGTAGATTGGTAATTCCAAACAGTGTGGTTAGCATAAGAGAATTTGCTTTTGCCGGCTGTTACGGATTAAATAGTGTGGTAATTCCGGATAGCGTTACTAGTATTGAAATGGCTGCTTTTCAATACTGTGATGGCATAACAGATGTGTATTATACAGGGACAGCGCAAGAATGGAGCAATATAAATATAGATTATGCTGATAATGATTGCTTAGAAAATGCAACTATACATTACGAGTATGTAATTGAGTAGGATAATTAAAGTGTGTGATGAGAGTCACACATTTTTTTAATCTCTCATTGAAAACAAGTTCTTTTTGTGATAACATATACAAAAATTAGAGGAGTTATATATGGAAGAACAGCTAAATTTATTTGGAGAAAAAGAAGTAGTAATAGATAATAAAAATGAAGATGTAGAATATACAAAAGCTAAAATAGAGATTAAAAAGTTAAGAAAAGAAATTAAATATCATAATGAGTTGTATTATAACCAAGATGCGCCAGAGATTTCAGATTACGATTATGATATGCTAATGAAAAGATTAAAAATGCTTGAAGCTAAATTTCCAGATTTAATTACTAAAAATTCACCTACTCAATTAGTTGGAGGAACAGCACAAAAGAAGTTTTCTGAAGTTTCTCATGATGTTCAAATGCAAAGCTTAAATGATGTTTTTTCTTTTGAAGAAGTAACTGAATTTGTGGAAAAAGTAATAGAGGAATTTGGAAAAGACACTGAGTTTGTTGTTGAAACTAAAATAGATGGTTTATCTGTATCTTTAGAATATGTTGATGGCGTCCTTGTAAGAGGGTCAACTCGCGGTGATGGTATTACTGGAGAAGACATAACTGAAAATGTAAAACAAATACAAGATATTCCTTTAAAATTAACTACAAAAGATATAATAGAGGTTAGAGGTGAAGTGTATTTATCTCGCGAAAATTTAGATAAATTGAACGAAGAGCTTATAGCACAAGATAAACCTCTTCTTGCTAATTGCAGAAATGCAGCAGCGGGGACGTTAAGACAATTAGACCCAGAGCTTGTAAAGAAAAGGGGCTTAAATATATTTGTATTTAATGTGCAAAAATCTGAGATAAAATTTGCAACACATAAAGAATCATTAGATTATTGCAAAAATGCTGGTATAACAACAATAGCTTATTCTAAAGTTGCTGTTGGTGTGCAAGATGTACTAGAATGTATCAAAGAAATAGGTGAACTAAGAGCTACTTTGCCTTATGATATAGACGGAGCGGTTGTAAAGGTAAATAATTTATCTTTAAGGGAGACTTTGGGTGTTACTACCAAAGTACCTAAATGGGCTGTGGCATACAAATATCCTCCAGAGGAAAGAGAAAGTGTTGTCGAAGACATTAAAATACAAGTAGGGCGTACAGGTAAAATTACACCACTTGCAGTAATTAAACCTGTTAGAGTTGCAGGCTCTCTAATTTCTAAATGTACACTTCATAATTTTGATTATATTAAAGAATTAGATATACGTGTTGGAGACAGCATAAAAATTCGTAAGGCTGGAGATGTAATACCAGAAGTGGCGTGTGTAATTAAAGAAAAAAGACCAGCAAATAGCACTATTTATGTAGCACCTTTTGTTTGCCCTATATGCGGTGAAGAATTAGAAAAGGAAGAAGGAACAGTTGATTTGCGCTGTACAAATAATGAATGTGATGCTTTAATTTATAGAGCAATATGTCATTTTGTATCTCGTGAATGTATGGATATAGATGGATTAGGCGATGCTACTGTTGAACAAATCATAGATAAAGGATATGTAAAAGACGTTGCAGATATATATTCTTTAACACCTCATCAAATATATACTCTAGAAGGGTTTAAAGAAAAATCTGTGAAAAATTTAATAGATGCAATTAACAAGAGTAAAGAAAATACATTAGATAAGTTAATATTTGCTCTTGGTATACGACATATTGGTAAAAAGGCCGCTAAAATTTTGGCTGAACATATTGATAGTATATATGACTTATTCGAAACATCTGAAGAAGAGTTATCTTCAATAGATGAAATAGGACCAAAGATGGCTAAAAGTATAGTAGAGTTTATGCAAAAAGAGAAAACAAAGAATATTATTCAAAAATTAGATGCTGTTCGTGTAAATTTAAAGGGAAATAAAAAAGAGTTGCTTTCAAATAAATTAGCAGGATTAATTGTAGTTATTACAGGCTCTTTTGATAATATTTCTCGCGATGAATTATCTAAATTAGTAGAACTTCATTCGCGGTAAAGTAGCTGGTTCTGTTTCTAAGAAAACAAATTTATTAATAGCAGGAGAAAATGCAGGTTCAAAACTAAATAAAGCGAAGGAACTTGGAATAGATATTTTGAATTTTGAAGAATTTAAACAGAAGTTTAATATATAATTATGTTTACAAAAGAGAGTATATATGTTAAAATATATAGATATGATAGGAGATGAAAACATGAATAAAGTAAAGCCTAGAACTCTATCTGGATTTGTGGAATTGTTACCACAGGACCAAATATTATTTAATAAGGTTAAAGATACAATAAGAAATTCTTATGAAAAATTTGGATTTGTACCATTAGATACACCAATTTTAGAATATTCAGATGTATTACTAGCTAAAGCGGGCGGAGAAACTGAAAAACAAATATATAGATTTAATAAAGGTGATACAGATATATCTATGCGTTTTGATTTAACTGTACCGCTAGCGAAATTTGTAGCAATGAATTATGGCCAATTGGCTTTCCCTTTTAGAAGATACCAAATAGGTAAAGTGTATAGAGGTGAAAGAACTCAAAAAGGAAGATTTAGAGAATTTTACCAAGCAGATATAGATATAATTGGTGATGAAGCTCTAGAACTTACAGCAGATGCTGAACTTGTTTCAGTTATATATGCTACTTTTAAAGATTTGGGATTTACAGATTTCACTATAAAAATAAATAATAGAAAAATATTGAATGGTTTATTTGAAGGTTTAGGGCTAAAAGATAAAGCTGTAGATATTTTAAGAATTATAGACAAGATAGAAAAGATAGGAGAAAAAGCTGTTATAGAGATGCTTCTTGAAGTCGAAGTTCAGGAAGAAAAGATAGAACAAATATTAAGTTTTTTGAAAATTTCTGGTAATAATGAAGAGAAAATATTGAAGATGGAGAAATTAGATATTAATTCTGAAGACTTTTTAACTGGAGTTAAAGAATTAAGAGAAGTGGTTCAATTAGTTAATGGTTTTGGTGTTCCGGATAAAAATTACGAAATAGATACAACAATTGCAAGAGGACTAGATTACTACACAGGAACAGTTTATGAAACTGTTTTAAATGAGCACAAAGAAATAGGTAGTGTATGTTCTGGAGGAAGATATGAAAATTTAGCAGAATATTATACTAATAAAAAGCTGCCAGGGGTTGGTATTTCTATTGGACTTTCTAGATTATTTTATAAACTAGAAGAAGCGGGTGTGATTAAAGCAAGTGCTTCAACTTGTGCTGATGTGATGGTAATACCGATGATAGAAGATATTTCTTATGCTTTAAAAATAGCTACAAGTTTAAGAGAAAATGGAGTTAATACAGAAGTAAATTATTCTAAAAAGAGTTTAAAAGCAATGCTAAATTATGCTAATAGAATAAAAGTCCTTTATGTTGTATTTGTGGGCGAAGATGAAGTGAAATCTTCAACTGTTACACTAAAAAATATGACAACGGGTGAACAAGAAACAATGACTTTACAAAATGCTATAGATAAAGTCTTGACAAAATAAAAATAATGCTATATAATATTTTAGTAATATTGACATGACATAATAGGTAAAACTATTCTTAGAGGAGGGAAAAATAATGGCACAACCAAAAAGAAGATGGTCAAAAGCAAGAACTGCTCTTCGCCGTTCAACTTGGAAATTAGAAGAAAAAGGATTAGCAACTTGTGAATCTTGTGGAGAAAAAGTATTATCTCACAAAGCTTGCCCAGTTTGCGGAAAATATAACAAGAGACAAGTAGTAGAAATAAAAGAAAAAGAACAAAAATAAATTATAAGACCTCACGATTTTAGTGAGGTTTTTGTTATATAATTGAAAGAAAAAGAGATGAAATTATGCAAGTTATATATGAAGATAATCACGTAATAGTGGTAAATAAACCACAGGGAATACCTTCACAAGCAGATAAAACTCAAGATGAAGATATGTTAACCTTGGTTAAAAAATATTTAAAAGAGAAATATAACAAACCAGGAGAGGCTTATTGTGGCTTAGTACATAGATTAGATAGGTCTACAGCAGGGCTTATGTTATTTGCAAAGACTTCTAAAGCAGCTTCTAGAATTTCTGAATATATACGAAATGGAGATTTTAAAAAAGAATATGTAGCTGTTGTTTGTAAAAAGATGCAAATAGGTAAAAAAGAAACATTAGAAAATTATCTAGTAAAAGATGAAAGAAACAACATATCTAAAGTAGTGAGCGAAGATACAAAGAATGCTAAGTTAGCTAAACTAGAGTATGAAGTTATTGGGAATATAGATGAATATAGCTATATACGCGTTAAGCTATTTACAGGACGTCATCACCAAATTAGAGTACAAATGGCAAATATTGGATGCCCGTTATATGGAGATATAAAATATGGTGGAAAAAAAGGAAAACTTGCTTTGTTTGCATGCTATTTAAAGACTTATCATCCAACAAAAGATGAATACCTTGAGTTTGAACTTTTGCCAGAAAAAACAGGAATTTGGAAAGGAATATAAAATGGAGTTGTTAGATGTAAAAAATATTCTTCAAGAAAGTGGTAAACTTTTAGAGGAATTAAAAGAAACTTTAAAAATCCAAGATAAAAAAAATAAGCTAAAGGAACTAGAAGAAAAGACTGCGGAAGATGGCTTCTGGAACGACCAAGAAAGAAGTCAAGAAGTATTAAAAGAAATAAAAGAACTTAAACAGGCTATTATGTCTTATGAAAATGTAGAAAATCTATATAATAATAATCAAGTAACTTATGAGTTACTTTTAGAAGAAATGGACAATACGCTATTTTCTGAATTAGAAAAAGATATTAAGAAATTAGAAACAGAATGTGAAAAATTAAAAATTTCTTCTTTATTATCTGGAGAGTATGATAAATTAAATTCAATAATAACAATTCATTCTGGTGCTGGAGGAACTGAATCACAAGATTGGGCTCAAATGCTTTTTAGAATGTATCAAAAGTGGTCAGATAAAAATGCTTTTGATTTAGAGATTTATGATACACAAGAAGGTGATGAGGCTGGAATTAAAAGTATTACATTTGGAATTAAAGGAATAAATTCATACGGTTATTTAAAGTGTGAAAAAGGTGTACATAGATTAGTTAGAATATCTCCTTTTGACGCTAATAAAAGAAGACATACTTCTTTTGCTGCAGTTGATGTAATGCCAGAAATTGACGATAGTATAAATATAGAAATTAGAGCTGAAGATTTAGAAGTTGGCACATATAGGGCAAGTGGAGCAGGGGGCCAACATATAAACAAAACAGATTCAGCTGTTAGAATTAAACATATTCCTACCGGAATTGTAGTTTCTTGTCAAACTGAAAGGTCACAAATACAAAATAGAGAAACTTGTATAAAAATGTTAAAATCTAAATTATATCAATATGAACAGGAAAAAACACAAGAAAAATTAAAGGAGATAAAAGGAGAAATTTCAGAAAATGCATTTGGTAGTCAAATAAGGTCTTATGTATTTTGTCCATATACTTTGGTGAAAGACCATAGAACAAATGCAGAAGTAGGGAATGTATCTGCTGTGATGGATGGCCAGATAGATGAATTTATTTTTGCTTATTTAAAAATGTTGAGTATCGAGAAATAAAAGTGTGGCTTAAAAAGTCACATTTTTATTTATATGTTTTTTCTAAGAATTCTACTTGTTCCTTAGTAAGTCTATTGTTTATTATTGCCATTCTTAGTAATATTCTAATATTATTCCAATGTGCAAGTTTTTTACCTTTTTCTACATAAGAAACAATTTCCTCGAAAATGTAATACGGTATATTAAATTCTTCATTCATAAATGTCCTCCAATTAGTCACACATTATACCATTTTTAAAATTAGACCGCAAGTATTATGCGAAAAGATGAAATAATAGTCGAAGTTTGTCATAATTAGTAGTAGGTGGTAGTTATGATTGGTATGATATTAAGAAATATGAGAAAAACAGCCAAATTATCTCAAAACACGCTTGGTAAAAAATTATCCATGGCGGATACAACCATTTCTAGCTATGAAAGAGAAAATAGTCAAGCGGA
This sequence comes from Clostridia bacterium, assembly GCA_017549425.1. Lineage (GTDB taxonomy): Bacteria > Bacillota > Clostridia > TANB77 > CAG-465 > UMGS1649. The sequence goes on from JAFYUV010000017.1 coordinate 354,807, forward strand.
TTTTCAAACAATTAGTAATATTGCTGAAATTTGTGGCTATACAATTATATTTAAAGATAGAGACGGAAATATATTAACAACTGAAGAGATGTCAAAAGAAAAAGATTATTAATACCAGGAGTATTGCTCCTGGTATTTAACTTTATTTAATATGAACTACATTGATAGCTTTTGGTAGCACTTTCGCATGTAGTTTATTTGTATAAATAACCTCACCGTCAATACTTACAGGTATTTTTCTTGTGGAAGCTATTATTATATCGTCTGTTTCATAATGAGTAAGTTGTTTAATATTTTCGTGTTTACCTTTTTTATATTTAGGAAGTAAGAAAAGTTTTTGTAAAATAGATGAACTGGTAACGACACAAACATTTAAAATACCATCCGTAGTATCTGCAGTGGGTTCTGGACATACGCCACCACCGTAAAATTTACCATTAGCAATTGCCGCTAGAGTAAAGTTGCCTTTTAAAATTTTGTCCTTAATTCTAATTTTTAACTTGTAATTTTGGTTTTTTAGTAAAGTATAAAATATAGCTAAAGTATATTTACCACCACCAGAAATAAACGGAACTTTTCTAAATAAATCTATGTTTGAAGCTATTTTTGCATCAAATCCCAAGTTTAAAATATTTATACAATATTTATCTTTGTTGAATTTAATAATATCTGTAGGAGTTGATTCTTGATTTATAGAAGATAAGACTATTTTTCTCATACTAGTATATTTGGAAATAGATTTTACAAAATCGTTTCCTGTTCCGGCGGGAATAACAACAACTTCAGAAGTAGTCCCTATTAATCCAGAAATGACTTCATTTAAAGTTCCGTCTCCGCCTAATGAATAAAAACGAGTTTTATTTTTAACAGCTATATCCCTAACTATTCTTGTTATATCTTGCGGGCCGCTAGATATAATAAGTGAAGCTTCTATGTTATGTTTTTGTAATAATTTTTGTATGTTTTTTCCCCTTTTTACATTATTCCTATTTCCGTGCTACAGGATTTACTATGATTACGTGTTCCAAAAAAATCACCAATAAAATATTAACATAGAATGTGACTTTTTGCAAATTTCGACATTTTTTTGCATTTGCAAGTGTGTATTGGAAGTTGTTGAAAAATAGCTGGTTTGGTGGTATAATAAATTCACAATTTTGCAATAATATATATTGAGGTATGAGTTATGGATTTAAATGAAATAAAATATGAAAAAAAGACTGCGATAGAGTCTTTAAGTAAGGTTGAACAAGATAGCATGTTTGTGTATGCTAATGAATATATAAAATTTTTAAATTATGCGAAAACTGAATACAAATGTGTAGAATTGGCTGTAAGAGAATTGGAAGAAGCTGGTTTTAGAAATATATTAGAAATGGAAAAGTTAGAAACTGGTTCTAAGGTGTATTTTGTAAATAAAGAAAGAGCGTTATTTATAGCTATTATTGGTAGTGAGGATTTACAAAAAGGATTAAATATTATTGGGGCGCATATAGATAGTCCAAGACTAGATACTAAACCAATGCCACTTTTTGAAAAACAAAATATTGCAATGATGAAGACGCAATATTATGGCGGAATAAAAAAATATCAATGGTTAACTATACCGCTTTCAATGTATGCTGTTATATATAACAAAAAGGGAGAAAAAATAGATATAGTAGTAGGAGAAGAATATGGGGATCCTGTATTTACTATAACAGATTTATTGCCTCATTTGGCAAGAGAAGAGATGCAAAAGAAAGCATCTGAGTTTATAGATGCAGAAAATCTTTCTGTGATTGTTGGTGGCTTTAAAGATAAGGCTACAGATACAGAAAGTGTTAAAGCAAATATATTAAAAATATTAAATAAGAAATATGGTATAACAGAAATAGATTTTGCAAGAAGTGATATTCGTTTTGTGCCTAACTTTAAAGCAAGTTTTGTGGGCTTTGACAAAGCTATGATTGCAGGATATGGTCAAGATGATAGAGTATGTTCATATGCGGTGCTTGCATCATTACTTAATATATCTAAAGAAGATAAAGTTTATCCAAGAACAATGGTAGGTTTACTTGTGGATAAAGAAGAAATAGGAAGCGAAGGTTCAACTTCAATGAGTTCTTCAGCATTTGAATTATTTGTAAATATTCTTTTTGAAAAAACTAATTCAAGTAATAGTGGTTACGCTGTACTTAATGCGTTAAATAATTCATATATGTTGTCTGCAGATGTTTCTGCTGCTGTAGACCCAATGCATGAAGGACTAAGTGATATACAAAATGCTAATCTATTGGGCTCTGGAATTTCAATTGAAAAATATACTGGCTCAGGTGGAAAATATTCAGCTAATGATGCTAGTGCAAAATATATGTCTAAGGTAATGTCTTTATTTGATAAGTCGCAAATAACTTACCAAATGGGAACACTAGGGAAAATAGATAAAGGTGGAGGCGGAACTATTGCTTACATATTAGCTAACAAAGGTGTTGAAGTTGTAGATTGTGGGACGGCATTGCTTTCAATGCATTCGCCTTATGAATTGTCTAATACAGCGGATGTATATATGACATATAAAGCATATAAATCATTTTTTAAAGATATAAAATAAACTAAATTAAGGGGGAAAAAAATTGAGGAGTATATTTAGAAATGCTGACTATATTTTAATTGGACTAGCCGTACTTTTAGTTGGCTTTGGAATAATCGGAATATATAGCGCAGGTTTTAATAGTTCAGACACAACAGAATATATAAAGCAATTAATTTGGTTTGGCATAGGTGCAGTTATAATGCTTTTGACTTGGCTTATAGATTATAACGTACTAGGTAAATTGTCCTATGTTGGATATGGAGTCTTTTTAGTCCTTCTTGTAGCAGTACTATTTACAACCCCTGTAAACAATGCTACTAGCTGGTTCGATTTGGGCTTTTTTACATTTCAACCTTCTGAATTGATGAAGATAGTATATATTTTAATGCTTGCAAAAATATTAGATAAAACGACCTTTAAAGATAAAAAAAGTATAAATAAATTAAAAAATTTAGGAATAATACTTGCGGTTTTCTTAGTTCCTTTTCTTTTGATTTTAAAGCAACCAGATTTTGGAACTGCAATAGTATTTGCATTTATAACGTTCTTTATGTTATATAAAGCGGGGATTTCATATAAATATATAATTATAGCTTTTCTTGTTATACTAGCCTTAATACCGTTAGTATACATGTTTGTTTTAAGTGATTATCAACAAAATAGAATTAAAGTATTCTTAAATCCAGAATTAGATCCTTTAGATTCAGGGTATAATGCAATACAATCGAAGATAGCTATAGGTTCAGGGAAACTTACAGGGACAGGCTTGTTGCAGGGAACACAAACTCAATTTGGATATTTACCAGTAAAATCTTCTGATTTTATATTTTCTGCTATAGCTGAAGAACTAGGTTTTATAGTTTGTGTTATAATAATACTTGTATATGTTATAATGATATTTAGGATGATAAACATATCTAATACAGCAAAAGATAGATTTGGATCTATAGTAAGTATAGGAATAGCTAGTATGTTTATGTTTCATTTAATAGAAAATGTTGGCATGACAATGGGACTACTACCTATAACAGGGATACCACTATTATTTGTAAGCTATGGTGGAAGTAGTATGCTTACAAGTTTTATAGCTTTAGGTATTATGTTGAGTATAAGCTCAAGGCGTCAAAGGTCATACATATTAAACTAGGAGAAATATAATGGAATATACAAATTACATTAAAAAAATAAAAATAGGAGATATAACATTAAAAAATAATGTGTTCTTAGCTCCCATGGCAGGAGTAACAGATTTACCGTTTAGATATATTTGTAATAAATATGGAGGGGTTGAGTATACGCCTACGGAAATGGTAAGTGCTAAGGGGCTAGTGTACAACGATAAAAAAACTCATAAAATTATGGACGGATACATAGGAGAAAATCCTCGTGTAATACAAATATTTGGAAGTGAACCAGAAGTTTTAAAAGAAGTAGTTTTAAGGTTAAATGAATATCAAGATGTAGATATTATAGACATAAATATGGGGTGCCCTGCACCTAAAATTGTAAAAAATGGCGATGGGTCAAAACTGTTAGAAAATTTAGAAAAAGTAGAAGAAATTATAAAAACGGTAACAGAAGTATCTAAAAAACCAATTACAATAAAAACTAGAAAAGGATATTACAAGGACAAGCCTACTGCTATTCAGGTTGCAAAGATTTGTGAAAAATACAAAGTTGCCGCTATATGTATACATGGTAGAAGCAAAGAAGAGTATTATGGAGGCAAGGCAGATTGGGATATTATTAAAGAGGTAAAGGAAAATGTAACTATCCCGGTAATAGCAAATGGAGATGTTATGGATATAGCTAGTGCTAAAGAAATTTTAGAATATACAAAGGCCGATGCTATAATGATTGGTAGAGCCGCATTTGGAAATCCTTGGATATTTAAAGATGTATTACAAGGCGTGCATTATGAAGTGTCAAAAGAAGAAAAACTTGAAGCTATACTTGAACATATAGAACTTGCAACACAAAGAGAAAGAGAATCTGTTGCAATACCAAAACTTAGAAAGCATATAGCTTGGTATTTAAAAGGAATGAAGGACGCATCTGTAGCAAGACAAAAAATAAATCAAGCGGAAACTAAACAGGAAGTTATACAAATAATAACAGGATTTTTTGGAGGACAAAGTAATGAGCAAAATTCATATAGTTTTAGTAGAACCGGAAATACCGCAAAACACAGGTAACATTGCAAGAACATGTGCAGCAATTGGAGCAACTTTGCACCTTGTAAAACCTTTAGGCTTTGATATTTCAGAAAAAGCAGTAAGACGTGCGGGACTAGATTATTGGGATAAATTAGACATTGTTGTTCATGAAAATTTAAATGAATATATTGATTCTGTGGACAAAACTAATAGTATTGAGTATTTATTGAGTACTAAATCTCAGAAAAGTTATACAGAAGTTAATTATACCGGTTTTGAAAATATTTATTTAATATTTGGGCCTGAATCTAGAGGCCTGCCAGAATCATATATTTTAGATAATTTTGAAAGAGCAGTAAGAATTCCCATGAAGAATAATATACGTTCTTTAAATCTATCTAACAGTGTGGCTATTGTTGCGTATGAAGTTGAAAGACAATTACAATTTGAACAGTTAGAAGAATATAGTAAATATTTTGAAAAATAACGAAATTAGTATTTACTTTAAATAAAATATGATGTACTATTACTGTAGCAAAAAAACGCAAGAGGATAAGTAGTTATCTTAAGAACAAAAGAAGAAGGAGATGATAAAATATGAAAACAAACAAAAAAGCGATATCTTTAATAGTATTAGTTATAACTATAATAATATTAGGAATATTAGCAACAACAGTAATAATAAGTTTGTCCAATACAAACATTATTGAACAGGGTAATAATGCAGTCAATCAATATAATGTAGGCCAATTAAAACAAGCTGTTATGCTTACTGAAGCTGAATATATGTCAGCTCATGATGGGACAAAACCAAATACTTTTGAATTGATAGATATATTAGAAGAAAAAGAAATAATAACTACAGAGCAAAAGAAAGAATTGATACAAAACGATGGGAAATTAAAAATTGGTGATCAAGTTTATGAAATGGATAAATCAGATATATTAGGAATAACACAAATTACGTGTATTTCAGAACCTAAAGGATATAGATTAAGGCATTCCTTTAGGTTGTTAAAGGAAGTTGAAGGCGTAGAGTATATGGAATTTGGTAATATAGCTATAGCTTCTAGTAAGTATAATGTAACAGAAGGAACTAAAGATGAAAATTTTACCTTTAGCGGAGCAGAAAAATATGGTTTCACGCTTTCAGAAGCAAATTCTAATATGGATGAATGGGTGCTAATTAGTAAACCTAAAGAAAATATATATAGATGGAATTATTCAATTGTAGAAATGACAGAAGAAGTTATGGATAGGAAATTAATGGTAAGAGCGTTTGTTAAATATAGAAAAGACGGAATTGAAGGAATAATGTATTCGTCCATTTCGGAACATTCTTGTAGAGATAATATTCAGTAAATATAGTAAATAAAAAAATAGATAAAAAGGATTATATTTTTATCTATTTTTTCTTTTACATAAAGATATATTTGTTGCAAAAAAAATACTAGTGTGTTAAAATATATATGTAGATTGATTTAGGAGGAATAGTATGTTAGCAAACCCAAACGCAATGGATCTTATGCCTAAAATTGGAAGTAGATATGAAGTGGCTCTTGCGGTATCTAAAAGAGCTAGACAAATTTCAGATAAGAGAGTAGAAACTGGTGACCCAGATATAACTGACCCAGTAGATGTAGCTTCAAAAGAATTATATGATGAAAAAGTTGTTGCAATAAAAGAACAAACAATACAAGAGGCAGTAAATCAAATAATAGAAAAAGAATCCGATAAGGAGTAATTTATGAAAAAGCATATTATAACAATATCAGGAAATATTGCTAGTGGTAAATCAGAGGTAGCGAAAAAACTATCTGAAATTCTTGAGTTTGAAGTATATAAAGCAAGTGATGAATTTAGACGCCTAGCTAGAGAGCAAAATATGTCCCTTGTGGAGTTTAACAAATATATTGAGTCAAAACCAGAAGTAGACAAATATGTAGATACTAGAACTAGAGAATATGTTTCTGACAAAGACAATATGGTGGTAGATGCAAGATTGGGCTTTTATTTAATACCTGGTGCGTATAAAGTTTTTCTTAAAGCTAATTTAGAAAAGACTTCAGAAAGATTATTCTTAGTATCTAAGGAAAGAGGAGAAGAGGAAACATATTTAACACTTGAAGAAACAACAAAAGCAATTCAGGATAGAGAAAAAGCCGAAAGAAGCAGATATATAACTCAGTATGGAGTGGATATTTTAGATATGCAAAATTATGATTTAGTAATAGATACAAGTGAGACAACTTCGGAAGAAGTTGCGATGCTTATAAAAGAAGGATTTAATAAATGGATTAACTTAGAGGATTAGTGTTTGGCTAATCCTTTTTATTAAAATTAGGAGGTATATTTGTGGTAGTTAAGGTACTAGTAGACACATCTATTAAAACTTTGAATAAGATTTACGATTATTTGGTGCCAGAAGAATTGGTAAGTGAAGTTGCTATTGGCAAAAGAGTATATATTAATTTTGGTAAAGGAAAAGGTCAAGAAAAAGAAGGAATAATTGTAAAGATTATATCTGATGAAGAAAATACTAGTAGTGTTAAACTAAAAAGTATAGTTGAAGTATTAGATTCAGAAAGTTACATTGATGAAAAAAAATTAAAACTGGCTAAGTGGATTTCAAAGGTATATTTTTGTAATGTATACGACGCTTTAAAATTAATGCTACCTCCTAGTCAAAAAGGCAATTTGGAAAAGAAAGAGCTTAATGGTAGACAAGCTAAAATTATATGTTTAGCTAAATCTAGTGAAGAAATAGAAAGCAAAATACAAAGTGGCGAAATAAAATCTGCAAGGCATATTAAAATGCTTAAGTATTTAATGGAAAATGAATATATTTTCCTAGATGATGCAATAAAAACGTTGGACATAAGTAGAACGGTTATAAATACAGTTGAAAAAAATGGATTTATTGCAATAGACCATATAGATATCCAAAATGAAGATTATTCAAATGTAGAGAGAACAGAAAAACTTAAGGCAACAGATGAACAAGAAAAAGTAATTAACTGCTTAATAGATAGATTAAATAGAAATGAGTTCAATGTATCTCTTTTAAAAGGAGTTACTGGAAGTGGTAAAACAGAGGTGTATTTACAAGCAATAGAAGAATGCATTAGACTTGGAAAAACGGCGATAGTTTTAGTGCCGGAAATATCTCTTACTTTTCAAACTAAAAGAAGATTTATTGGAAGATTTGGAGATATGGTATCATTGCTACACAGTAAAATGACAATTTTAGAAAGACAAACAGAGATAAAAAGAATTATTAATGGAAAAAGCAAAATTGTAATAGGACCTAGAAGCGCTTTATTTGTGCCGTTAAAAAATATTGGATTAGTTGTTATAGACGAAGAACATGATACAAGTTATATTTCACAAACAACGCCTAAGTATAGCGCTAAAGAAGTAGCTACAAGATTGTGTTACTTAAATAATGCGGTGTTATTACTTGGCTCAGCTACACCAGAGGTTAGTACAATGTACAAGGCAAAAGCAGGAAGAATAGATTTATATGAACTAAACAATAGGCCTGGTAAATTTACTTTGCCTTCAGTTGAGATTGTAGATATGAAAGAAGAAAAACTTTTAGGAAATAAAGGCTATATATCTGGAAAACTGTTATATGAAATAAAAGATAATATAGATAAAGGGCAACAGACCTTTATATTTCTTAACAGAAGAGGCTATGCTTCAAATGTTATCTGTAAATCATGCGGAAGAATAATAAAATGTATGAATTGTGATGTGGGATTAACTTATCATAAAAAAATTAATTTGTTATTATGTCATTATTGCTCTTATGCAGAATCGCTAAAGAATACGTGCCCATATTGTAAAGCTGAAAACATCGAATTGCTAGGGGCTGGAACAGAGAACATAGAACAAGAATTAAAAGAGGCAATTCCTGGAATATCAATCATTAGAATGGATGCAGACACAACAGTAAAAAGAGGTTCTCATGAAGAAATTTTAAAAAGATTTAGTGAAGAAAAAATAAATGTGTTAGTAGGTACTCAAATGATAAGTAAAGGTCATGATATTGAAAATGTGTCTTTAGTCGGAATTATAAATGCAGATTCTACTATAGCAGGAAATAGTTTTTCATCAGGAGAGCGTGGCTTTTCAAATCTTTTACAAGTGTCTGGAAGAGCAGGAAGAGGTAAAATAAAAGGTAGAGTAATAGTACAAGCATACGATACTGAAAATTATGTAATAGAATCTTTAGAAAAGCAAAGCTATGAGGACTTTTATAACAAAGAAATTGAGTTTAGGAAAATGTCGGAATATCCACCTTTTAAAGATATTGTGTTAATTGAATTTTCTAGTAAATTTAAAAATGAATTACAAACTTCAGTAAATAAAGCTCATATGTGGTTAGTAAATAATAAAATCGCAGAATGTACAATAACATCTCCTAAGGCTCCATATATAAGTAAAGTGAATAATAATTATATATTGCAAATAGTGTTAAAGGCTAATTTAAACGACAAAGTTTACGATTATCTATATAAATTTTTGCAAGAATATGATAAAATAAATAAGAAGGATGTAAAAATTTCAATTATTAAAAATCCTATATATATATAAAGGAAGGAATTAAAATGGCAATAAGAGTAGTAAGATTAGATAATGATGAAATATTAAGAAAAAAATCTAGAGAAATAGAAGTAATAGATAACAAAATTAGACAGTTGTCTTTAGATATGTTAGACACTATGTATAAATATGATGGAGTGGGGCTTGCAGCGCCTCAAATAGGAATATTAAAAAGAATAATAACATATGATATTGGACAAGGTCCTCGTGTGTTAATAAATCCGGTTATAACTAAAAAACAAGGCAAGCAAACATGTGAAGAGGGGTGCCTAAGTTCTCCAAATGTGTTCGGTATGGTAGATAGACCAAAACAAATAATAGTTGAAGCAGTGGATTTAGAAGGAAATAAGATAAGAATAAAAGCAGAAGATTTAGAAGCTGTTGTTTTAAGCCATGAGATTGATCATTTAGATGGGAAGTTGTTCTTAGATATTGCATACGATATGTATACTGTAACGGAGGAAGAGTTGGCACAAGCTAAGGCAGAGTCTGAACAGCAATATAACAAGGAACAAAAAAAGAATAAGAAGAGTAAAAAGAAATAATAATACATAAAGAGGTGCTTATGTTAAATAAAAAAGATTTAAGAATTGTTTTTATGGGAACTCCTAATTTTGCTAAAGCTAGTTTGGAAGCTTTGGTAGACAATGGATTTAATGTAGTTGGTGTTTTCTCTCAACCAGATAAACCTTCTGGAAGAGGAATGAAAATACAACCAACTGTTGTAAAAGAATACGCTTTAAGCAAAAGTATAGATGTTTACCAGCCGGAAAAATTAAAAGCCCAGAAAGAAGAAGTTTTGTTAAAATTGCAAGAGTATAATCCAGATGTAATAGTGGTTGTAGCTTATGGTAAAATTTTGCCAGAGTATATTTTAAATTTCCCAAAATTCGGTTGTATTAATGTTCATGGTTCGATATTACCTAAGTATAGAGGAGCTGCCCCTATTCAATGGTCTATTATTAATGGAGATAAACAAACCGGAGTTACAACAATGTATATGGATGAAGGAATGGATACAGGAAATATGATTGAAACTGTTATTTGTGATATAGATTCTAATGATACTTATGGAACTTTGCATGATAAGCTAATGGTAATTGGTGGTGAATTATTAGTACATACAATGGATAAGTTATGTGAAAATGATGGAAAGTTGGATTCAATAAAACAATCTGACAATTTCACAATTGCGCCCATGTTATCTTTAGAAAACACTCATATAGATTTTAATTCAGAGGCAGAAACAATTATTAATTTAGTTAGAGGGACTAATCCTTTTCCAACAGCGTGGTGCAAAAAGCAGGATGAAACTGTACTTAAAATATATGAAGCTCATAAAGTTGAAAAAGAAGAATATAAAAGCTCAGAACTTGGTGAGGTAGTGCATTTAAATGACAAGAAAAATTTATTATATGTTAAAGTTAAAGATGGAATTATAAATATTGATGAATTAAAAGCTCCTGGTTCTAGACAAATGAAGTCTGGTGATTTTATACGTGGTAATAAAATAAAATTAGGAGATGTGTTGAAATAAAGAAAAATATAAAAATACCAAAAAATTACAAAAAATTTGTAGACTTTTGTAATTTTTTGGTATATTATTTTATTGTTAATGAGGAGAATGCAAATGATAGAATTGGTAAAAACTGTAAATGGGGGGGGGGCAAAAAGCCGCCTAAATAGAGTAAACCAAGACCAAGTAACATATTGGCCTGTGCTTTGTGTATGTAAAAATACATAAAGCATAGGTCTTTTTGCGTTCATTTTAAGTGAAAGGAGGTATTTATTTTAAATCACTAGTATTATTGAATTAAGTAAAAAGGAGGGATTGTATGAATAAGAAAGTGATAATTTTTATGAGCTTAGGTGTGATTGTTGTTACAGCTTTAATATTAGCTTTAGTA